>NBMI01000010.1 GCA_002085445.1 Candidatus Parabeggiatoa sp. nov. 2 | reverse complement strand
CCTGTGGCTATTCACATTCAACCCCTACGGGGTTGGCACTTTGATAAGGTATCAACTTTCATCCGTTAGAATCAGGATTAAACGGAGGGTGTCTAGGGCGATTATAGTCAGTCGCTATAGATGGTTTCATGGATTGTTCGTTTAAGTGGTTGTTTGCTGTCAAAGAGATAATCAATTCGTTTATCCGCGTAATTCGTTGTACTAGAGTTTTTTTGAAAAACTGACACTTAATCGGTTCCCGATATGGCCCCCAATTGAAGTCTTTCCGATAATCAATTCGTTTATCCGCGTAATTCGTTGTACTAGAGTTTTTTTGAAAAACTGACACTTAATCGGCTGCCGATATGGCCCCCAATTGAAGTCTTTCCATCAGGTTTTTTTATATCTACTCGCCCGCTTAGTCTGTTTATCGTTTTATCTATTCTGCTACAGGCGATGCAGAGTGGCTCTCGTTTCCACGTTATTACGGCACGCTTCGCGCAATGCGTTCCAACTTTGAGCTTTGGAACGACTCAAATGTACTACCCAGCAAAAACTCTATCCTACATAACTAGGATTTACGCATTGACAAAATAAATTGATTGACTATTCAATCAGTTACCTTTATAAGGCTACAGCCTCTAGTTTAAAAGTTTTTAAATCAAGTTAATTAGTGCGTAAGTCCTAATAACGACTCAGTTTCAAGGATTACAATAATGCCAACGATTCTAAGACATGGGCCATATCGTTTTTATTTCTACAGTCACGAACCAAATGAACCTCCTCATATTCATATTGATCGTGATAACCTATCGGCCAAATTTTGGTTGAAGCCGATTTCGCTGGCGAGCAATCTGGGTTTTAAAGCTAAAGAGTTGAATAGATTGAATTTATTGGTTATTGAACATCAAAACACATTACTGGAGGCTTGGTATGGGTATTTTGGCTCTTAACGCGGATGAACGAGTACAAGACGTTTATTTTACGGAAGATAAATTGATGGTTGATCTGATGGATGGACGAGGGATTTCTGTTCCGTTAGCATGGTATCCTAAACTCTTTAACGCCACTTTAGAGCAACGGCAAACTTGGGAGATTTGTGAGGCAGGTTACGGTATTCATTGGCCGGACATTGATGAAGATTTAAGCACAGAAGGACTGCTGCGCGGCGCACCGGCACCAAGAAGACTCAAAGTAGTTGAAGGGACAGGATCACCTTAGCAAACCCACCTCATCCCAATCGGGCGGGTGTTTTGATAGCTACCCGCCTTCTGTTTATCGTTTTATCTCTCTATAGTAAGTACTAGGACTTACGCCTTGACAAACGCTATTTTTTGTTTTCATGATAAATATCATAAGGTTATGAAAATGTTACCAACGATTAAACCTGTCAAAATTGACCGAAAACGACTCATCCCAAATTTGTAATGCCTTGTATTTAAAATGGTTCATGAAATGGGTCATCTGTCAAGGCGTAAGTCCTAAGTACAACGGATTTGCGTGCGGATTAAACGGATTGTTTTCTAGGGCGATTAGAGTCAGTTGCTCCAAATAAATGGTTTCATGGCTTGTTCGTTTAAGTGGTTGTTTGGTGTCAAAGAGATAATCAATTCGTTTAGTAGCAATATTCGTTGTACTAGAGTTTTTTTGAAAAACTGACACTTAATCGGTTGCCGATATGGCCCCCAATTGACGTCTTTTCATCAGGCTGTTTTGATATATACTCACAGACTCTGTCTGTTTATCGTTATATTTATATCTAGTACAACTTCTTTTAGGATTAAACGGATTGTTTTTTAGGGCGATTATAGTTAGTTGATCCAAATAAATGGTTTTATGGCTTGTTCGTTTAAGTGGTTGTTTGCTGTCAAAGAGATAATCAATCTGTTTAGTCCGCGAAACGCAGTAACTTCCGCAAGCGAGATCATCCGTTGTACTAGACTTTTGTAGAGAAACTAACACTTAATCGGTTCCATACCTCTCTGTCTCGATTCTGTTGTACTCGATTCGGTTGTATTCAACATCATAAGAGAATCATAAAATGCGTCAATTTACAATAGAAAGTCGCGTTCAACAGGGACAATTACAACTCAACAACATCCCTTTTGCTGACAATACGGTTGTTAAAGTGGTTGTGATTCCAAAAGTCCCTCTGGAAAACCTCTCGACAGTGGCACCCATTGCACCCAAGCAGCCATTTGAACAACCCAGGCGGCCAGGTGCCTTGGCGGGCCGTCTCAAAATAGCCGATGATTTTGACGCGCCGTTACCGGACTCTATTGCGTCCGCTTTTCGCGGAGAACAAGCATGAAATTATTCCTTATTGATACCCATATTTTATTATGGTGGCTCTGCGAGAGTCCTCGTTTGCGTCCTGAAATCAAAAACCTAATTGCTAATCCATATAACGAAATTTATGTGAGTTCGGTCAGTTTATGGGAAGCTTCAATCAAACGGGCACTGGGTCGGCTTGAATTTGATCAGGAAGAAATATTAATAGCGATTGAGTATGGAAGATTTAGGGAACTTCCTATCACCGTGCAACATGGACTGGTAGCAGGAAATTTACCACGACACCACGACGATCCCTTTGACCGAATGCTGATTGCACAAGCACAAGTAGAAGGTTTGTCAATTATTACATAGATGCCCAATTTAAACATTATGATGTTCCTATTATTTGGGCGTAGTTAGCGTCGGGTAGCGCTTTGCTGCACCCACCCTCTCCCAAACCAAAGCTCAACTGGGCGGGTGTTTTGATAACTACCCGCCCGTTCTGTCTGTTTATCGTTATATATCTCTCTAGTACAACGGATGTTCTCGCTTCGTTCGTTACGGCGTTTCGCGGATTAAACGGAGGGTGTCTAGGGCGATTAGAGTTAGTTGATCCAAATAAAGGGTTTTATGGGTTCTTTGTGAACAGTGGTTGTTTGGTGTCAAAGAGATAATCAATTCGTTTATCCGCGTAATTCGTTGTACTAGAGCTTTTTGGAAAAACTGACACTTAATCGGCTGCCGATATGGCCCCCAATTGAAGTTTGTAGTCGCTAAAGCGCCTACTACAAGCTTAGGCGCTAAAGCGCCTACTACAAGCTTAGGCGCTAAAGCGCCTACTACTAACTTAGGCGCTAAAGCGCCTACTACAAACTTATGACTAGTACAACTCATCTCCGAAATCAATGAATAGTTATTCGGACATTTAAAGTGGTTTGAAGAATGATAACTACAGGAATTGTATAATCGATACGGATTAGATTAAATTTTCGTTATGTCTGGCTCTTAATCCTTTTTTATAGACAATCCTTGTAGTGACGGGTTTTGATTTTAATCATTTTTTATAGACAATCCTTGTAGTTCTTGATGAATTAAGGAGAACAACATGTTAACAATAGAAGCAACCATTAATCGATTTGGACAGATTGCTTGGTCAGAACCCGTCCAAATTGAGAAGTCACAAAAAATACTGATTACCTTTTTAGAAATGCCGGCCCAGACGCAGCATCTAAAAACCAATTCACCATTTCCAACTGTCACACTTGATGAAGTGGCCGGTTGTCTTGCTTATCAAGGCCAACCTAAAACGTTGGAAGACATGGAAAGAGAACTTGCGGAGGGGTTGTTAAATGAAAAAACGGCGGGTTGTTGATACCAATATTTTGATTCGCTTGCTCACCAAAGATGATCCTGAACAATACCAAAAGGTTTATGCGTTATTTCAACAGGAAGATATTTTCTTGATTGAAACCGTGTTGCTCGAAACAGAATTGGTGTTAAGGTATTCATATCAGTTTGAAAAACACAAAATTATTCAAGCTTTTCGGCAATTATTGAGCTTACCCAATGTCTTTGTTGAAAATCCTCAACTTATGAATAATGCACTGGATTGGGCCGAACAAGGTTTAGATTTCCCAGACGCGTTACACCTCGCCAAAAGTCAAACAGAATCTATTTTCTTGACATTTGACCAAAGGTTCATTAAAAAAAGTCAGGGCATTGGAGATTGTGAAGTCAAACTGCCTTAATCCCTCAAAAATGGTGGTAAACCCTTTACCCAGGTTCACAATCCCAGCGAACGTCGGGGGCAGGTAAGCGAAACCCACCCTCTCCCAAACCAAAACCCAATCGGGCGGGTGTTTTGATAGCTACCCGCCCTTCTGTCTGTTTATCGTTTTATCTATATCTAGTACAACTTCTTTTAGGATTAAACGGATTGTTTTCTAGGGCGATTAGAGTCAGTCGCTGCTGATGGGTTTATGGCTTGTTCATTTAAGTGGTTGTTTGCTGTCAAAGAGATAATCAATTCGTTTAGTCCGAAAATTCAACCCCTACGGGGTTGGTTGGAAAAACTGACACTTAATCGGCTGCCGATATGGCCCCCAATTGAAGTCTTTCCATCAATCAGGGTGTTTTGATATCGACTCGCCCTTCTGTCTGTTTATCGTTATATCTATATCTAGTACAACTTCTTTTAGGATTAAACGGATTGTTTTTTAGGGCGATTAGAGTTAGTTGATCCAAATAAATGGTTTTATGGGTTGTTCGTTTAAGTGGTTGTTTGGTGTCAAAGAGATAATAAATTCGTTTATCCGCGTAATTCGTTGTACTAGACTTCAGCCAACATTGTCTAAAAGCTCAAGTACCCTAAAGGGCACTAAAAATCCAACTAACTATTGGGTAGTCCCCTTTAGGGGACAGTAGATCGATGTGCAGAGGAACCGCTCATGGCTAAAAGCGCGGGTAGGTTAAAACTTATTACTAACTCAGTGCCCTGATACGTACTTAAGCTTTTAGACAACGGCTGATGCTGTTGGCTGTAGTACAACGAATTACGGGCCGATAAACGAATTGATTCTTTGCGTGTTTTTGAGTGAATTGTATTAAATAGTGATTGTACACAGTTGAATGAGCTATGGTACCTTGAAACCTAAATAAACTGACGATAAAATAAACTGACGAATCAATTCGTTTATCCGCGTAATTCGTTGTACTTAACCGTAATTCGTTGTACTTAACCGTAATTCGTTGTACTTACTTATAATCCTTTTTTATAGACAATCCTTGTAGTTCTTGCCCAGTCTGCGAGTTTGGAATAGTTTGAGGAGGATTAGTATTTGACTCGCATTTATAATATGGATAGCATAAAAAACATGAAAACAAATATTTTTTTTGACCAAATTAAAACAAGACTTGGTACACCGGCTTATGAAACATCAAATATTGCTATTTATCATGGCGATTGTATTGAATTCATGTCTATGTTGCCAAGCCAGAGTATTGACTTGACTATTACTTCTCCCCCTTACAACATTGGTAAAGAATATGAAAAGGTACGTCAACTTGATCAGTATCTTGATTGGTGTGAAACTTGGATTAACGAAATTTATCGCTTAAGCAATTCTTCTGGTGCTTTTTGGTTAAATCTTGGCTATCTTGAAATACCGGGTAAGGCAAAAGCAATACCTATCCCTTATTTGCTTTGGGATCGCTCCCCCTTCTACTTAATACAGGAAGTTGTTTGGAATTATGGTGCCGGTGTGGCTTGTCAGCATAAGTTTTCGCCACGAAATGAAAAGTTTCTTTGGTATGTCAAAGATCCTAACAACTATATATTTCACTTAGATAAGATACGGGATCCAAATGTAAAGTACCCAAACCAACAGAAAAACGGCAAACTCAAATGTAATCCATTGGGAAAAAATCCAACGGATGTCTGGCAATTTCCAAAAGTGACTTCTGGGAAAAATCGGAGTTCAATAGAAAGAACAACACATCCCGCTCAATTTCCAATTGACGTTATTGATAGAATTGTGAAGGGATGTAGTAATGAAAATAACATTATTCTTGATCCGTTTATGGGTTCAGGAAGCACCGCTGAAGTGGCTCTCAGAAACAAACGTTATGTCATTGGTTTTGAAATTGAAAAAAAATATATTGGGTATATAGCAACTCGAATAGAAAATTATTTAGAACAGAAACAATATGAAGAAGCTCAACGCAATTTAGCTTTCAGTGTATAGGGCGATTAGAGTCAGTCGCAACAGATGGTTTTATGGGTTGTTCGTGAGGACGGGTTGTTTTCTGTCAAAGAGATAAATCCGTTTAGTCCGCTAATCCATTGTACTCGTTGTACTTGTGGAGAAACTGACACTTAATCGGTTCCCGATATGGCCCCCAATTGAAGTCTTTCCATCAGGGTGTTTTGATATATAGTTATCCGTTTAGTCCTGATTGTAACTGTTGAAATGTATAACTGGTTGAATTTTATTGATTATATCAATACCAGACTTTTCAACCCCTTCGGGGTTGGCGCGTCGGGGGGGCACATTTTCCACAGGTTTCACCTGTGGCTATTATCTCGCGTAGCGAATTACTGCGTTTCACATTCAACCCCTTCAGGGTTGGCGCTATTCACTATTGGCTTTTTTGAAATTATTTTTCTGAACATCTCTATAGTCTTTTAGAAAAGTCCAAGATGAAGATTGGACGTCCAAGATAAATCTTGGACTCCCCCGACGTCCAAGATAAATCTTGGACCCCATCTTAACGATATGGCAAAGTGGCCCTTGTTTTTTTCAGAATAATAACTATATGTTAGCAACGGGCACAGCTCTACCCATCCTATACTTGCTCTATTTAGGAGCTAACAACGGTTGCTTGATTTCTATCTAAATCTATGCAAAATTTATCGCATGAGTAGAATATATAGCATAAGTCAATTTGCAAAAAGAGTTGGTAAATCCGTCTCTTAACGAAGAAGATGGTATGCTTCTGGCGAATTTTTAGCATCGATACATCATTCTGGACATAGATATTATGAAGAATCTGATGTCAGACGATTATTGGGAATTAAGACCAATGATTATTATGTTTATTGTCGGGTTTATAGTCATAATCAAAAAGAAGATTTTAAATTTCAAATTCAAGCAATGGAACAATTTTGCTTATCGTCGGCAATATCGGTTGATGAATGGGTGCATGAAATAGGTGGTGGTATGAATTTTAAAAGCAGATAGACTGGTTAGATTTGGTGGGAGAATATTTTGAACATTTGGCAATTCTAAATGGATGTGAATTAATAGTGGTTAATCAAGAATCATTATCCCCCCAGCAAGAAATGGTAGAAGATTTAATGGCGATTATTCAGACTTTTTCTTGTCGTTTATACGGTTTTAGAAAGTATAAAAAGAATATAAAAAAAGTAATTATCAATGAAAGCGACTCGAATTCTCAAGAGCAAGAATTTAAATAAAGGTAAATACCAACAGCTAGAAGAACAAGCTGAACGATTGGGTAAAATCCGTTCTGAAGTTTGGCACTCTTTTTGTTCGATTAGCGGTGTATCTATCAAAAGTGATAGGACAATCCGCGGTTCATGGCTCAAAGAAAAACGGCAGTTTAATGTTTCAGCCAATGCTTGGAAAGAAACTTTAAGGGATGCTTTTGGCAACATTAAAGCCAATCGGGAATCAGCCAAGGAAAAGGTCAGAAAAATTATTTACAAACAAGTTTCTGATGATAAAAAACGCGTTGAACTTTATAAAAAACTAAAGTCTGATAATTGGACTTCTGATAATTATTTAAGACGTTTAATGCGTAAACATTGGAAACATGGACGTAATCACACTTATAATCAAATAGTCGTGCGTTCTGATAATTATACGACGTTCCAACTGGGTGGACATGCTTGGATAAAAATTCCTAGTTTGCAAAAAGGAAAACGAATAGCGATCCCATTAAACACAACGGTTGAACCGACAGGCACTTTGCGATTGATTTTAAAAGATAGTGAAGTTGAGGTTCACTACACGATAGAAATTACTGAAACTCATAATTGTGGTTCGGCAACTATTGGGATAGATAAAGGTTATACCGAGGTTTTTGTTGATTCCGAAGGCGAACATTATGGCGAAGGTTTGGGGAAATTATTGACTAAGCACAGTGATAGACTCAAGAAAAAATATCAAGCCAGAAATAAGCTGAAAACAATCATAACTAAAAAACCTCATAAAAAGACAAATATTATTGAAAATAATTTAGGTAGAAAAAAGCTTAATCGCCAAAATATTAAGGTAAAATGCCAAGTTAAAGATAAAATTTGCCAAGCAACACATAAGTTGATTGATAAGGCTTCAGTCATTGCGACTGAGGATTTAACCTCTCCAATTGCTTCAAAGAAATTTGGTAAGAACGTTACCAGAAGACTATCCGCTTGGACAAAAGGTGTGATAGCAACCGCTTTAGACATGATTTCTCGCCGAAGAGGTTCTTCGGTTATTCTCGTCAATAGCGCGGGAACGATGCAAATGGATAGCCGTCACGGAGTCCTTTTAGGAAAACGTAGCGGAGATTCATTTCACGGTTTCGACGGGGTGGTGTTACAAGCTGATGAGAATGCTGCGCAAAACATTTTAGCAAGACTTCACGATCCGGAGATAGATCGTTGGACACCTTGGCAAAAGGTCAAATCCATCTTGCTAAAACGGACTGAGCGACAACGGTTGGGACTGCTCAACCAGGACTCTAGTTGCAATCCTTCGGGATTATCAACAGAGAGCGAATTACATATTCATAGTTTTGAGTAGATTTTTAGGAACAGTTATTTTATGAAAAGTCTTATGACAGGTATGGTGTGCGCTCTTTTGGTTTTGAGCGGATGCAACCAGGGCGTTGATGATAACCGTTCACAGAGGAGTCTGAAATTGAGCCGTGAAAATTTACAAATAGCCACGTTTGCCGGCGGCTGTTTCTGGTGTGTGGAGGCCGGGTTTGAAAAACTCAAGGGGGTGCATGAAGTGATCTCCGGTTATACCGGCGGTGATGTGAAAAATCCTACTTACGAGGAAGTCTCGTCTGGTAACAGTGGACATGTGGAGGCGATTCAGGTTTATTATGATCCGGCCGTCGTCTCATATAATACTCTGATAGAATCTTTTTGGCGGCAAATTAATCCGACTGATGATGGGGGCCAATTTGGGGACAGAGGACAACAATATCGCCCGGTGGTTTTTTACCATGATGAAACGCAAAAGGTTATTGCTGAAGAATCACGGGCGGCACTTGAAGCTTCAACGCGTTTTAACAAGCCCGTCGTGACTGAAATTTTAGCTGTTGAGCCGTTTTATCCGGCCGAGGATTATCATCAAGACTATTACAAAAAAAATCCCATTCGCTATCAATTTTATCGCTCTCACTCTGGGCGGGATCAATTTTTGGAAAAATCTTGGGGCAGTGATTTGCACCTAGATTTGACTGAGGTGCCGGCAACGCCACCCAAGGCTGCTGCTAAAAGATATGAAAAACCCTCGGATGAGGTTTTGCAGCGTCAACTGACAACACTTCAATATGAAGTGACACAAAAGGAGGCGACGGAAAAGCCATTTCAAAATGAATATTGGGATAACAAGCGGGAGGGTATTTATGTCGATGTTGCCAGCGGAGAACCGCTTTTCTCGTCTGTGGATAAATTTGAGTCAGGGACGGGTTGGCCGAGTTTTACTCGGCCTCTTAATGAAGATTACCTCGTAGAGCGTAAGGATTTTAAGCTTTTTATGTCGCGTACTGAGGTGCGTAGCAAATCTGGCGATTCTCATTTAGGGCATGTCTTTTCGGATGGCCCACAACCGACTGGGCAACGCTACTGTGTCAATTCCGCTGCGTTGCGATTTATCCCAAAGGAAAAGTTGCTTGAGGAAGGCTATGGAGAATTTGTAGATTTGTTTGAGAAGTAAATACCGTTCGTAGTAGGCGCTTTAGCGCCTAAAAGTTCCCAAGTTTTGGTAAAAAAATGGCTATATCATTACACGACAGCACCATCAAAAAACTCTTTCGGGAACAGTTTCAAGGTGAAATGCCTCTTATCAAGTTTGGGGCTGAAAAGAAAGTGCTTATTTCAAATATCAACAAGGAATTCAGCGCGAAGGCGGGTTTCACTCTGTTGAAGACCTCATCTTACCGAAATTACCGGAAAAATGAGGCTGTTTGCTGTTTTCAAATTCGCTCCTCCTCAAAATATTATCGTGATCAAGAATTTTGCCTGAAATTTAATGAACAAAATGAATTGATCATCGAGGAAGGGTATTGGCGTAACTCTCCAGTTTATCATCTCGACCAAATTTATACGCTTGGTGAGAAAATGGAGTTGGAATATAAGCGAGTGGAAGCCAATTACTTAAAACGAGAAAATAATAAACTCAAGAAGCAAAAGATTAAGGGACTCAAACATAAGGCCATCATTGCCAAAATCAACGAGTTCGCTAAAGAAGATAAATTTGAATTTTCTGTCGAAGAATACGCTACCAAAGTCAAACTGCTTGTTCGTATTGCAAAATCTGAAATTATGGCAATTGATATTCCTTATAACGAATTTCAAGATAGCCTCAAAAAGTTACAGGTAACGATTAAAACGGTACGGGAATTACGTGATTCAGGAATCACTTTTAAAATATTCTCTTATCCCAAGGGTTACTGGGAACCTGAATGGATTTCTTATAATTAACGCTTACTGTTACCACCACCACAGGTTGCACCTGTGGCTATTCATATTCAACCCCTTCAGGGTTGGTTGGAGCCGTTGGTTTTACCACAGGTTTCACCTGTGGCTATTCATATTCAACCCCTTCAGGGTTGGTTGGGGCCGTTGGTTTTGGCTATTCACATTCAACCCCTACGGGGTTGGCGCGTCGGGTACACATTTTCCCCAGGTTCCACCTGGGGCTATTCACATTCAACCCCTACGGGGTTGGCATGGATTTGATGCTTTTACCACAGGTTGCACCTGTGGCTATTCATATTCAACCCCTTCGGGGTTGGGGCCGTTGGTTTTACTACCACCACAGGTTTCACCTGTGGCTATTTATATTCAACCCCTTCGGGGTTGGGGGCCGTTGGTTCATTTTTTAGGTTCTAATTTTTTAGAGGGATTTATGGCAGCTATAAAAGTTGATGTTCCAGAACTCATCGAAATATTAAGGCTAACCCCACCGGAGCAAAATATTATGCTCATCGGCAAGCACGGGCTTGGCAAATCACAAATCATCGCTGAATTTTACAAAAGGATGAAAGTGATTGCTTTTTTCCTGGGGCAAATGAGTGATCCGGGTGACTTAATTGGGCTGATGTATCAGGATCAGAAGACGGGGCACTCGGAGTTTTTACCGCCCTATTGGTGGCCGACTGATAATAAGCCGATTGTCCTGTTTCTGGATGAGTTGAATCGCGCTCGGCCGGAAATACTCCAATCGGTTCAGGATTTGACCTTGAATAAGACTTTGGCTGGCAAACAATTGCCAAAAGGAAGTATCATTATTTCCGCTGTCAATGAAGGTGAGGAATATCAATTAACCGACTTAGATCCGGCTTTGGTGTCACGGTTCAATTTATATGAGTTTGCGCCGACGGTAGAAGATTGGCTGTTATGGGCCAATGACAAGGGGATTGATGAGCGGGTGATCGCCTTTATCCAAAAGAATCATCATTTCCTTGATCCTGAGGAGGTGTTTGATAGTGAGGGTGGCCTCTCTACCGGATCGGGACTCAATAAAACGCCAGATCGCCGGGCATGGGAAAAGGTATCTAACCTGATGAAGCCGCTTGATGAGATTGGAGATATCCATATCAAAATCATGGCTGGCATCGTGGGAATCAAGGTCGCCATGAACTTTAAAAAGAGTTTGGAAACCACCTTGAAAGTCTCGGCTGAACAACTGCTGTTAAGTTTTGCCAAATACAAAGGAAAGTTAAAATCCTTTAAACTGAAGGATTTTATCTTTTTAAACGAGCAAATCGTGTACTGGCTAAACGGCGACAATTATAAACCAAGTAAAAAAAAGGCGGTGTTGAAAAACTTCCATCAATATTTACTTCACCTCAAAAAGGTGAAACAAACGGAAGCCATTGCTCATGTCGCTTCAATGATCGAGAATGACAAATTTCAAAAAGTTGCGGGTTTGTTAGTGGCTGATTCTGAGGAGATTATGGTGGAGTTGACTGAGTATATCAGTCATATTCGGTAGTAGGCGATTTATCGCCTAAAAGTAGTAGGCGATTTATCGCCTAAAATGGAGTCCAAGATTTATCTTGGACTTTAGGAGAGTTTAAAATGCTGACTAAACAACGATTTACAAATATCAACGAAAAATGGTATGTGATCGAGCCGCTCTTTTTTGCGGTTTGGACGACTCACGAATTAAGCATCAACCCAAACATTAAAAACATCCGGGTTGGGCAAGGCAAAATAGAATATAATCCAGCATTTATTGATGCGTTGGATGATAAAACACTTTACGAAGTGCTTCAATTTGAAGTGATGCGGATTATTTTAAAGCATCCCTATTTGCGCCGAAAAGAAAACAAAACCGTTGCTTACGCGGCAAGCAATATTACCGTCCAAGAATATCAGAAGACACCGCTTGATTTTCCTACCGCAAAACAGGTTTTTAAGACGGATGAATATGATAACAAGTACTTTGAGTTTTATTACTCTAAATTGTTAGAGCAAATGGAAAAAGAGGGTTCGACGCCGGGGCAATCTGCACAGGGTGGTTTTGGACAACAACAAGGCGATAGCAGCCAAGAGGAAAATGGTGAGCAAAAAGCCGGCGGTGGTGGCAAAGATGATTCACAAGAACAGGCACCTGAGGATGACGGCGGTGGTGGCAAAGCGGGTTCACAAGGGCCGGCGCCTGAGGAAAAACAATCACCAAAAGCCCGTTCCAAGGGAAGTGATCAAACCAAAGGAATTGATCAATATACCGATCCAGAAACCAGTGGCATGGAGAATACGGAACTCTGGGATGCTAATGAGTATTATAGTAATCAGATCAATGACAAGATCGAATCGGCATTAGAGAATAATTCTTGGGGCACTGTTCCAAGCCGGATACAAGAACTGATTCTTGCCACTTTAAAGCCCAAAATCAATTATCGGGAGGTACTCAAATCCTTCAGAGCCAGCATTCTTTCTGTCAACCGCGTCTTGACGCGGATGAAACCTAGCCGTCGTTATGGGTTTTTATACATGGGCAGCCGTCGAGATTTTTGCACTAAACTGTTGTTTGCGGTTGATGTAAGCGGCTCGGTTGGTAGTCATGACATCAGAAAGGCGTTCTCTGTCATTAATCAACTTTTTAAATATGGCATTGAACAAGTCGATGTGCTGCAATTTGATGCCGAGGTGAAAGGAAAACCGCTCTCTTTGAAAAAGGCTAAGTATAAAGTCAAAGTGATTGGACGTGGCGGCACTGATTTTCAACCGGTGGTGGATTACATTGAGACGAATAAAGATTATGATGGCCTCATCATTTTTACAGATGGCTGGGCACCGGTTCCCACCGCGCCGAAAAGCAAGCGAACAAGAGTCCTGTGGCTTTTTAATAATGAACATAATTATATGAACATGAAAGATAATTTAAGGCCGATCGGACGTTCGACTTTTATTAAAGCCAGTTGATATAGGATGATCAAGCCCATACCACCCAGAAATCTGATTTTTCCAAAAAATCGTCTTTATTAACCGAAAGGGGGGTACTATGACAAAAAAACATCAAAGACGGCCCATTTCAAATCTCTTATTAATTGTTTTTTCTATCGTCATTACCTGTATGATTTTAGAGGTTATTTTAAGGGCTGTTGGATATCATCCGTTTAAGGAGCTACTTAATGGAAGGGAATTAATTCTTCGTCCTTCTGAGATTAAAGAGAGAACATACGAGGCGACTCCTAATGCAGAGGGTTCTGCTTGGGGAACACAAGTCAAAATAAATTCTTATGGTTTTAGAGATAGAGAATATCGACTTGAAAAAGCTTCCGGTGTCTATCGCATTATTACCATTGGCGATTCAATTACGTTTGGCAATTTTTTGCCGGCTGAGGATGTTTATCCAGAACAGCTTGAGGCGTTGTACGAGGCAGAAGGCAAGCATGTCGAGGTACTCAATTTAGGCCTTGGCGGCTATAATACTTTACAAGAGGTGAGCACTCTTGAACAGATAGGAATTCAATTTGCGCCAGATTTGGTGGTGGTTGGTTATTGTATCAATGATATTGGAGATACTTCTCCTAACCTGAGATACATTCAAGCGGCACAGAAGTATGGTTCTTCTATTTATCATCTCCGGTTAATACAATTGATTCAATCAAGGCTTGATAAACTCAATTTAAGCGAGTATTCAAGGAAAATCAATAGTCACGCACGATTTGTTAGAGATAACAAAGACTACATCGTCGATGTTGGAGACGATCAAGAACTCAATAATCGTATAAATCATCTCCGGTTGAGTTTGAAAGTGGATAAAAAGGCGCTTGATTATTTTGTTCCAATGTACTTATCGCAGCCACATTTGGGAAAATTAAGATATGCGCTAGAAAAGTTAAAAACGCTTCAAGACAAATATGGGTTTCATGTCATCGTGGTGACTATCCCTGTTTTAACGGAAAATCATCAGGATATCTATCGGGCCGTTTATAATGTAGTCGAACATGAGTTTTATCGTGTGGGCTTTGATGTCATTAATGTCTATGAGGTGTTTGAGTCTAGCGGATTTAAAAGATTATTAATTCGAGAATGGGATAACATACATCCTAATAAACGGGGGCATCGTTTAATGGCTAACCAGCTTTACGAAGCTATCAGCTCAAAATTTCTTTCTCAATGAGACTTTGCACCGTTATCATTGATCTCGCGCTGGAAAGGAAAGAATGAAACATGAAAAATTAAAAAGACTAAGGTGTCAAAAATAAGCGGTTTTTTGAGGGCCATGTTGCCGAATTGATTAACTTGATTTGATTGATGGCCCTATCGAGAAAAACTTCTAAAAAGACAAGTGGGACACATCCAAAATTCTTTAGCCTGAAGGGGTTAAGCGGGTGAATAGAAATGCACGCTTTTTGTATCGTTGTTCAGAACAATCTTGGGGCAAACCAAACTTCTGATTCAGCTATGAATCGGAGGATTTCAATCAAATCTCCCTCGTCTCCCATTTCTCAAAGGGAAAAACGCTATCCTTAAAAGTTCAATTTGTAGCGTTGCCAAGTAAAAATGGTTGTGTATCTGTTTTCCGTTTTCAGTTATACTTAACTTATACTGTGAACGGGTGAAATTTGGACTTTTTTACTTACCCCAGCCCACGTTTGCTGCACTTGCTCTTAACATTCAACCCCTATCGGGGTTGTGGGAGTTTTTTTTCCATCCCCCAGGTTTCACCTGGGGCTATTCAAATTCAACCCCTGTCGGGGTTGGCCTAAATCCTCCTTCAAGGGAGAAGGCTGGGTGAGCCTAAAAACAGCAGTCGCTAAAAAAAACATTATGACGACAGAAAACAAACCAATACATGAAGGTCAAGGTTACCACAAACTCAAGGACAAAACGACAGTCGGCGAGATTTTAGAAACCGCCACAGCCTTTGAGCAGACGGCCTTTGCTTTTTATACTGCGCTCAAGGATAAAGTTAGCAAACGCTTGCGTCCTCTCGTGCAGGAATTGGCGGACGAGGAAAAGCGTCACGTTGAGTTATTCCAAGGCTTGAGCCAGTATCCTGAAGTGCCGGCGCAGATGGCCGAACTTATCAAGACTCCGCCGAGTGATCATCGCTTTTCTGATTATATACAAACACCGCAATTAAGCGAATTGCCCGATGATCAGGCCATTCTGCAATATGCGCTGGGGCGGGAACAAGCGGCTATAGAACAATACTCGGCCCTCGCTGAAGAAACGCCGGCTGGCCCTATTCAGGAGTTATTTCGCTATCTTGCCCATGAGGAGTTGACACATAAAAATGAATTGGAAAAGCGCTATTATGAGTTAGTTCATAGTGGCGGGGTGTCAATTTGTCGGGCTTAAGGCGACACAAGCGCGGATAAACGAATTAGTTGCCACAGGCATGTAGTACATCTAATTCACTTAGTACAACTAATTACGTCACTTATCAAAAGGGGCTTTGCACGTGGGATTGCCCCTACGAACCGTCGTGTCATGTAGGGGCAATCCTTTATGGTTGCCCCTTCGATATTGGCTTCTCTTAAAATACCATAAAATTTATGCTTCAGTACTTAGTACATCTAATTCACTTAGTACAACTAATTACGCGGATAAACGAATTAGTTGCCACAGGCATGTAGTACCTCTAATTCATCTAGTACAACTAATTACGCGGATAAACGAATTAGTTGCTACGTAGTAGAACTATAGTTATTCAGAAAAATACCGGGGCAAGCCCCCAATGCCATTAAGTTAAGCTTTTTCGTGAGGGCAACCATAAAGGATTGCCCCTAGCAGACAATCCGGTTCGTAGGGGCAATCCCACGTGCAAAGCCCTTAACTTAATGGCATTGGGGCAAGCCCCAAGGTTTGCCAAACCTTGGAGGCTTTTACGCACCAAAACATTTATCTGAAAAACGATAATGACGCGGATAAACGAATGAGCCTTTCTCATCAAATGAGAACAAGTGGGTTGATTTTTATTTTGAGGATATCGATATTCGTTTATACCCATTATTATCAATTCGTTTATCCGCGTAATTCGCTGTACTAACCAATTAATTCGTTTATCCGCGTAATTCGCTGTACTAATTAATTCGTTTATCCGCGTAATTCGCTGTACTAACTAACTAATTCGTTTATCCGCGTAATTCGTTGTACTAATTTCTCATCCTTTTTGGAGTTATTTATATGCAAGCACAACTAGCACCCTCTTGGCAAGAAAAATTAGCGGCCGAATTTGAAAAGCCGTCTTTTAAAAAGCTGCTGACTTTTCTCGACGAAGAACTGAAAACGCAGACAATTTATCCGCCAGAACCGTTGATTTTCAATGCGTTTGACAAATGTCCGTTTGAAGAACTCAAAGTCGTCATTATTGGACAAGATCCTTATCACGGAGAAGGGCAAGCCAATGGACTCTGTTTCTCCGTCAATGACGGCGTAAAAATACCGCCTTCCTTAAAAAACATCTTCAAGGAAATTCAAACCGACTTAGGGAAAGACATCCCAAAAACCGGCAACTTAGAACGATGGGCAAAACAAGGCGTATTACTGCTCAATGCAATCCTGACAGTCAGAGCCAGCAAAGCTGCTTCCCACCACAAAAAAGGCTGGGAAGCATTTACCGATGCCGTCATTCGTCTCATTTCAGAAGAAACAGACAAAGTCGTGTTTTTACTATGGGGCAACTATGCCCAACAAAAAGGCCAAATCGTAGATGACAACAAACACCTGATTTTAAAATCAGCCCACCCATCGCCTTTGTCAGCCAAACAATTTTTTGGCAATAAACATTTTAGCCAAGCCAATCAATATCTTCAGCAATGCGGCAAAGCCCCTATTGATTGGTAAAGTCAGTAGGGTGGGCAAGGTGTTTTTCTTGCCCACCAAAAATACGACGATGGTGGGCAACAAAAAGACGTTGGGATGGTACAAAAGAACGTTTTTAGGAAAAGCAATCGACGATTTTAAATTCAACGCGACGATCAATCGCATTATCAGCACTGTCTGGCTTCGTACCTACAATCGTTTTATCAGCACCCATGCCTATTGTCGTCGAGCGGTGAACAATTCTCGGAAAAGTTTGGCGCATCAGTTCTTGAATCTTATCGGCTCGCCGCTTCGATAACCGTTTATTATTCTTGTATATGCCGTACTGACTGGTGTGGCCTATAATCTCGACACATTTGTCTGGATGATTCTTAAGGTACAAACTTATTTGCCGCAGCCATAAGGCATACTGTTGCCTAATTTCTGGAATATCTAAAAATTCCGTCAGGTGTGGTTGAAACAAAAATTTGACCGGCAGACTGCCATTTTCAACGCCAATAGCCACCATTTGGCTGAAGCTTTCTTCAGCTTTCTCCAAGTCATCCACCTTAAAGGCAACTGCATATAAACCACCATAAGCTTCTATTATGTTACCATTAGGCCGTTCTGTGACCTCTTTGAACATGCGGTCTGCCAGTTCATAGTCTTTCTTATCATAAGCGGTTTGTGCCGCGATAAGTAAAGCATTGGTTGCTATAAAAGTGTAGTAGTCGTCATCAACTAAACTATCTATTGGACTTTCAACGGTTCTGAGCGTGTGTTTCAACAGTTCGCCCTTGAGGTATATCGGATTATCTCCATAACTGGGCGTTGGCTGATAATTGAGTCCTGGGCTGACAATCCACACGGTTCCGCTAGTCACAATCGTTTTCGTCTTTAAATCGACAATGGCTGCCGAAACTTGGTAATGTTTTTCTCCGGGCAACGTTTTGTCCGCCTCATACTTAATGGTGCCGTTGAGGATGTATTGAGCGTCAACCAGTTTCTCTGGCGTAATTCGGCTCACAAAGAGCTGCTCAAAATGCTTGGTTTCCTCAAGAAACTGCCTTTCGATGTCTAAACTCACCTGCAAAACTTGTCCAGTGTCAACATCCAAAAACGGATTCATCACCACCGAAGAAATGCCACTACTCAAAAAGCCTTTTCTTTGTTGTAATTTGGTCAACAAACCATTGGCGAGTTGGTGAATTCCGTCATCAAATGAAAAATAAGTTTGCCTTGTCACCGTTTTAGTAGGCGCTGGCTGACACGAAACGATAAAACTGATTAATAACAGAAAAATAATCTTAATGAATTGCATATCACTACCTATATTACCTTAAAGTGCCAACCCTGAAGGGGTTGAATGTGAAACCTGTGGTAAAAAACGAACCAATGGCCCCCAAAACTCGAAGGGGTTGTGAATCGCCATATCTGAAAAAACCGTTGGTAAAAAACGAACCAATGGCCCCCAAAACTCGAAGGAAAGTACTCTGGTTTTAGGTACAAAAGTTATCTGGATAACTATATGAAACAGGTGGTAAAAAACGAACCAATGGCCCCCAAAACTCGAAGGGGTTGTGAATCGCCATATCTGAAAAAACCGTTGGTAAAAAACGAACCAATGGCCCCCAAACCCGAAGGCGTTGTGAATAGCTAAAAGTACTCTGGTTTTAGGTACAAAAGTTATCTGGATAACTATATGAAACAGGTGGTAAAAAACGAACCAATGGCCCCCAAAACTCGAAGGGGTTGTGAATCGCTATATATGAAAAAACCGTTGGTAAAAAACGAACCAATGGCCCCCAAAACTCGAAGGGGTTGTGAATCGCTATATATGAAACCTGTGGTAAGTTTTTGTTACCCCTTCGGGGTAATGTGAGCCGGAAAATAGAAATACGCCCAGACAAGATTTCCTGAGTACAAGGCTTGTCTGATACGTCAATTGCAATATTCTCGCTTAAACTCTTTTTGCTCTGGTGTTAAAGGCCTTATGCCTAACGATTCTTGAAAAAGAATATCACTACACTGCTGCGCCGGTAGGGGCGGCCGCGATTTAGGCGGTTGAGAAGTTATTATACGCTGTTGTTCGGGCGGCTCGGAAGTTGTACGTCGCGGCGATTGCCGCTGAGACTTCTCGGTATGCCACTCTGGCGGTGAAGCGGCTGACGGCGATTCTGGCTCTTTAAGAGGTATCGGTTCCGCATATTTATCGATATCCGGCTCTGGCGGTGAAGCGGTAGAGCGCGATTCTTTTGGTTTCGGCTCCTGAGACTTATCGGTACGCTGTGGTGAAGCGGCCGGCCGCGATTCTGGCTTTTTAGGATATGTCTGCTGCTGAGACTTATCGGTACGCGGCTTTGGCGGCGATAATGTCTCTGTACGCTGCCGCGCCAATTGCTGTTCTGCCGTTCTTAAACGTTCCTGTAGTTTGGGCAAAGCCGATGAATTTGGATTAACCCGACGCAAACGCTTGATGTGTCTACGTGCGCTTGGCAATTTCCCTCTTTTCAGGGCCCGCTCCGCCCAGTATTGGTAGCGTGCTTCTATTTGACCCAATCCTGCTTTCGCTTTAGCATTATCAGAATCAATCGCCAAAACTTTGTGATAACAATCAAAAGCCGTACCTTTTTTACCCTTCGTGAGGCGATTAGCTTTCAAGTGAGTTTTGCATTGTCGCAATAACGCAACCACACCGTTATCGGCCTTCCTCGTCGGCGCAGATACCCGTGGCGGTTTTGGCACCGGTGAGACGGACGACTCTGGAGGACGTTTTTTTCCGTCAGAAAGAGGCGGTGCCGGCTGTGCTGTAACGGCAGGTTTCTTATGTTTATAAGGCGGTACATTTGTTGTGGCCTTTGATTCTGGACGTGAATTAAGCCTATTTTCTCGCTTATCACGCGCTTTATCACTTTTCGCCGGCGAATTGTCTAAAGGTTGCTGAGCTAACGGCGTTTTTTCAGCGGCCGGCTTCTGGTTTACTCGCCGCTTTTCATCATCACGCGCTTTATCGGTTTTCGCCGGCGAATTGTCCAAAGGTTGCTGAGCTAACGCCGTTTTTTCAGCGGCCGGCTTCTGGTTTACTCGCCGCTTTTCATCATCACGCGCTTTATCGCTTTTGGCCGACGAATTGTCCAAAGGTTGCTGAGCTAACGGCGTTTTTTCAGCGGCCGGCTTCTGGTTTACTCGCCGCTTTTCATCATCACGCGCTTTATCGCTTTTGGCCGGCGAATTGTCCAAAGGTTGCTGAGCTAACTCTATTTTTTCAGCCGTCCGATTTTCATCTGCATGACTATTTTCATCGGGGCTGACCTCTCCCATCATATTTCGTGCAAAACTTAACAACGGTTCAGTGTACTCAGGATAATATTGGTTGCCTATCAAGAACGCGACAAAGGTACTTATTATAACTAAGCCAACCACCACAAGCCATTTTGTGATGAGACTCCTACCTTCATTTGGGGCGTAGACTTTAATCCAACGCTTACCCGCTGTCGTTTTGCGTAGGTAATTAAGATTTAATTTACTTGGATACATTGCAATGATGCAAACGTTAAGCTTCAAACCTCCGAGGTTTTGAAACGGAGGTTTTTTGCTTACAGACAAAACTTTTCTAAATGATTATATTAGCGTAAATCAATGGATTCTTGCTGCAACAAAAGTGTCGCTCAAGCAAAAATGCACTCGTCTCGCCTCTGTGCTTAAAAATCTCGGAGGTTTAGCAAACCTCGGAGGTTTGCAGTAGGAACGGCCATCAGCTAGGCCATAAAATGTTAAAGTATTTTTAAGCGATTGAAAATAAATCTTTTAAGTAGGGTGGGCAAAGTTTTTTTCTTGCCCACCTGCCTTATTAGAAATATTAATAATTATACTTTGCACCGTCAAAAATTGCGCTTTTGTCATTTCTTTTTTCGCCAGAATCTGGTTTTCATGGCTCCATTTTCAGAACGCCGTGAGACATGACAAAAATTTCAGTTTATGACGGTGTCTAATGCAAATATCTCGCTATTAACTGAAAAATGAAAAATGAACAAAGATGTTATTTCTTTGATCGGAGAAACCTTATAAAATGACTTTCAATCAGACGTTTTTATAAGTCATTGATTTTTTATGATTCAATTCAACCCTTAATTCGCATGTCTAGTATAATTATTAACAATTAATATACTTGACACAATTTGCGCTTTTTTGTCATGTCTTTTGAGCTAGAAATCTGCGAGTCCAATAAGATTTCTCCTTAAGTCGAAATGACAGAAAAGCTAAGTTTATGACAGTGCTAAGTATAATTATTCTAAGGTGGTAGGGCTGTTAGAGGGGATTTAGGGGTGTGTTATCGCTGTCAAAAAACGCAAACGAAGTAACTTCCGCAAGCGATATCACTTGTGCAGTATAATAGACTTGTCCGTAAATAAATAAGAAAGCCAGGTAGTTACTGGCTTTAATAACACTTACCGAAGGGGCTAATAGAAAAGCCCCAACGGGGCGACATTAATATAGCCAGTGTATCTACCTGGAGGAAAACCCTTATTAGTTATAGAATATTATACTTAAGTAGGTACGCATAAATCATTTTTGGTGACTAGAGTAGTAGTCGCAAAAGCGACTCACAAGCCGCTCGTTATGTTTTGCTTACCCACTTATATATTCCATGTACAATTCTTTTTTTAACCCGTCCAAACCTAAAGGTTTGGACTCCAAAAGGTTTGGACTCCAACTTTAATGTTTGTAATTGTAACATGATGATTTTTTTTAAAGGAAAAAAACATGACTAATCGCATCACATTATGGCTAACATGCTTAGCCTTGTTTTCAGTGGGTTTTCCGGGTTGCCTTCAAAAAGGGGCCAATGTCGCGCCTGAGCCACTCGAGGAGCGCGGAGCGAGTCCTCGTTCTGAATTTGAGTTGATTGACCGGCATGCGCTCAATGCGCCCAAGCCTGTTGAGCAATCATTGGAGAGCCTAGCCGCCTATCTCATAGCGCCGGCGAAAAATGATCGCCAAAAAGTGCGCGCGATTTATCGCTGGATTACCCACAATATCGGTTACGATGATAAGGGTTATTTTGCTGGTAAATACCGAGACTTAAATTCGCTAAGTGTATTGGCACAGCGTCGCGCAGTCTGTGACGGCTATGCCGGGCTTATTAAGACTCTGGGACAACATGCCGGCCTTGAAGTGGTGAATATCAGTGGCTATTCAAAAGGTTACAGTTATTCAGTGCATCAGACGGATGCCATTAATCATGCGTGGAATGCCGTGAAAATCGATGGGCAATGGCAGTTATTAGACGCGACATGGGGCGCCGGTTATTTGGACGAGAAGAACAAACGCTTTGTCCATCGGTTTCAAGCGCATTATTTTTTAACGCCGCCTGAGCAATTCATTTATGATCATTTTCCGAAAGATTCCAAATGGCAATTGCTACAACCGTCCATTTCAAAGGCCGACTATGATAAACGGGTTTATCTGCGGCCGGCCTTTTTTAGGGTGGGCTTAGCCATCGACAGTCATCCGCAAGGTATGATTAAGGCGAGAAACAAAATTGTCGTCACGCTGCGTGCGCCGCAAGAGGCGGCCATCACTGCTCAACTGCTACAGGGCCGCTATGAACTTGATAAATCACACACGGCTATTCAGAAAAAACCTGGCCAATATGAAATTAGTGCGACTTTTCCTCGCCCAGGCGAGTATGTTTTGAGACTTTTTACTAAGCGGCAAGATGAGCCGGGCGCATTCCATTGGGCTTTGGATTACCGAATTAGAGCCAGTCAAGGAATGCAAGCCGACGTGATACCGGTTTCTCCTGATCAGGCCTTTTTTGATACGGGCTTAAAAGTCGGTAGCCATCCTCACCGTTTGATAGATGCCAAAAAACAAGTCGTAGTGACCATACTGGCCCCCGATGAGGCTTTGATGAGTGCCATATTATATAAGGATAACAAACGGTTAGATAAATCACTGACGTTTGTCCAGAGAAAAGCGGGGCAATATGAAATTCTGGCCGTTTTTCCGCGCCCTGGTGAATACTTGCTGCGGCTATTTGCTAAACGGAAAGATGATACCACTAATGTTTATAAGCAAGCGTTGGATTATCAAGTGAAAGTGAGTCGGGGAATGTCGGGCAAGATTGGTTTTCCGAAAACGTTTGCCTTGTTCAAGAAAAAGGGTGGTTATCTGTATACGCCCATGCAGCGTCATTTGGAAGTGGGCACGATGCAAACTTTTAAATTAGCCGTGCCAGGGGCTCAACAGGTTGCCGTTGTTATTGGTAGAAAATGGTCTCATCTCGAAAAGCAAGGGGCCTATTTTGTGGGAAATGTGGCGATTGATATGGGCAAAGTGAGTGTTTATGCTAAATTTTCCGACGGGAACCGATATGGAGGCTTGTTGCAGTACGTTGCAGATTAAAGCTGCTATATTTTGGAGTCCAAAGCTTTAGCTTTGGACATTTAAAATGAGTACAACGAATTAATGAGAGTACAACGAATTGCGCGGATAAACGAATTGTCCTCCTGATGAGTACAACTAATTACGCGGATAAACGAATTGTCCTGATGAGTACAACGAATGAATGACAGTACAACGAATTACGCGGATAAACGAATTGTCCTTATGAGTACAACGAATGAATGACAGTACAACGAATTACGCGGATAAACGAATTGTTGTAGTTGCGTAATATTATACAACGTTTTGAGGATAAACCAATTACAGTAAGTATAACCAATTATGGATGGATTTTCTCTTTAGCCAATTCGTTTATCCGCAGTGTTGTTGCACTACATTTATCCTAATTCCTTTATCCGCGTAATTAGTTGTACTCAGTATCTTCTAATTCGTTTATCCGCGTAATTAGTTGTACTCGGTATCTCCTAATTCGTTTATCCGCGTAATTAGTTGTACTCAGTATCTCCTAATTCGTTTATCCGCGTAATTAGTTGTACTCTTGGCTTTCCAAGCGGTATCGAAAACGCTAAAATAGAAAAATAAACTGATATCCAAACAACGCCAGGGTAGCAACATGAACAGAGTAATAGCATCTATTAAGGCTCAAGAGAAAAAACGCCATAATGCCATTAAAGCGTGTCTGGAAGCCTTGATTAAGGCCGTGAAAGAGCATGACGAAAGTGGTGAAAACCGTCAAAATTATCTAGCCAAACTCAAAGCCCTCAAAAAAATCAATGAAGTTGAAAGTGTTTACACACCGACAGATTACTTGGCGGGTGCGAGTTCTATTTTTAATTTGAACCCGCAAGTCTCAGCCTCATCGTTACTTGATGATGCTCTATTTTACCAGTCTGATACACAAGCGTTGCAATCAGATTGGCAAAATGTCGGTGATGATCTTTGGAGTGCATACTTTAGCGCCGAATATGCCCTCTTTAACACGAAGGAACAGAAATGAGTTCAGAAGAGAAACAACTAGCCAATAAAAGTGGCAAAGACGAGACGAAAGATCGATTGGATGATTCAAGGGAGTTGATTGAGTTGTTTAATCAACTTGATGATGAACAGAAAGAAGAGGTTATTATTCGGATACAAAAACATCCGCAACTGAGTTCTATTTCTCGATTTTGGGAGGGGCCTCTTCCACCGCCGTCGGCATTAAAAGAATACGAGGAAGTGTTGCCAGGTGCTGCCAATAGAATTCTAAAAATGGCCGAACGGCAATTGGTACATCGTCAAAAGATGGAAAAAGAAAAGCTTGACAAAATATACCAAGTTCAGTCAAGAGGTCAACATTACGCTCTTCTCATAGTGGGCATGATAGCGTTTAGCGGAATGTTCTTAATTGGTTATGGGTTTGAAATTTCTGGGCTTATTGTGTATGGAACGACGTTAATTGGTTTGGCGTATGTTTTTATAACTGGACGCCGGCCGAAACTGAAACAAGATTCATCATCAGAAGGCCCCGAATAATGGGCCATGTTCTCAAACACAATAGTTTGAAAATGAATAATAGACTATAATTATTCATCCAAACGGTATCTCTAAAATATGATTTTCTATTTAGAACTACGCCATGCCAGATAATCCTTACATCGCCGGCAATCCCGTCGGCAATAGCAATGCCTTTGTTGGACGCATCGATGTGTTGAACAAAGTTGTGCAAATGTTGCGTCGGCCTCAAGATAATGCCATTGTTTTATACGGCCAACGGCGCATTGGTAAAACCTCGGTGCTGCAATACTTAAAGGCCCATTTGCCCAGCGAAGGAAATTATTGCCCAATTTACTTTGACTTACAAGACAAAGCCAGTTGGACAGTGGGCCAAGTCGTCAGTGTGTTAGCCAAAAGCATTGCCAATGCCCTAAACCAAGCCGATCCGGATTTGGGCGAAGCGCCTGAAACCGCTTTCCAAGAAACGTGGTTACCCAATGTCTTGCAAAGTTTGTCAGCAGAAAATAGGGCCTTAGTCTTGTTGTTTGATGAATTTGATGTACTACTGGCGGCGCCCGAAGCCGAACAGCCGGCAGGAAAGGCCTTTTTTCCCTATTTGCGTCAACTACTGGATATCGATACCCAACATCTGAATTTTGTGTTTGTGATTGGGCGTAATGTTGCTGATCTCACCAATATTGCCTTGTCTGTATTTAAAGGCACAGATACCAAGCGTGTATCACTTTTAAATCAAGAAGATACTCAAAAACTGGTGCGTTTATCCGAGGCTAATCATAGCCTCAACTGGTCTGATGAGGCGATAGACTGTGTTTGGCAATACACAAACGGTCATGCCTTTCTCACACAACAACTGTGTTCCCATGTTTGGGAGAAATGCGCCTACGATGAAAGCCCAGAAACGATTCCCGCTGCCACTCCTGCGGATGTGGAAGAAGTTATTTTCGATACTTTGGACTCCAGTCGCAATACCTTGGAGTGGTTATGGGATGGTTTGCCCCCAGCCGAACGAATAGTGGCTTCGGCTTTGGCTGAAGCTGGCCCCAAACCCATGACTGAGGAAGCCTTGGAAAAATGTCTGCATGAAAGCGGTGTGCGTGTAGTCATTCGGGAATTACAAAATGCCCCCCGTTTGTTGCGAGAGTGGGATTTGCTGGAACCCGCTAACGGTGGCTATCGTTTTCGCGTTGAGTTACTGCGCCGTTGGATTGAGGAAAATAAGCCCTTAAAGCGAGTACAGGAAGAACTTGATCGCATTGAACCGGTGGCGGAAAGCTTTTACCAAGCCGCTTTGGGCTTGTATCGAGGCGGACAATTAGAAACTGCCTTCAATCCGTTACGCCAAGCTATTGGATTGAATCCCAATCATGTCAACGCGAATCAGTTGTTAGCTGATATTCTGTTGGCTCAAGGGCAAGCCGAAGAAGCCAGAAAATTATTGGAACGATTGTATGAATATCAACCAGTTGCCGCTCGTTCGCGCTTGAGACAGGCTTTGCTGGAATTGGCTAACAAAGCTGATAATGAGGAACAACAATTGGGCTTCTATGAGCAAGTGCTGGAATTAGAACCCAATCAATCAGAAGCAGCAGATAGACGAATAGACATTTGGCAACAGCGCGGTGATGCGGCTTTGGCTAAAAATGATTTTGAAACCGCATTAAAAGCCTATCGGAAGGTTGGGCTTAACGAGAAAGTTGCCGAAGTTGAGCAGAAAATACGTCACCGAGAATTCTCTAACTCTTTAAAAAAGTTGGAAGAATTAAAAACGGAAAAACGTTCTCAAGAAGCGTTGAAATTGGTACGCCAATTAGCCAACGAGTTCTCCGATCTGCAAGACTGGCGTTCTGAATTAGCACAATTGGAGCAACAAACTCATCTGGCGAAACTCTATCAAAATGCTTTAGGGGCATTGCAAAGCGGTGATAAAAAAACGGCTACAACGCTATTAGCCAAAGTCGTTGGTATCGAAGCTAATTACGAAGAATTATTTGCATTTGGCTGTGACTGAAGTAGATGTCGTTAACTTGGAGGAAACTCTCGCAAAAACGAAACGAGAGCAAGTTAACTTGGAGAAAACTCAACAACATTATAAGAAAACCTACAATAGTGTTATTTTTGGACTAGTTTCCATCTTAATAATACTCGTCATACTTTCTCTCCCTAGCATAAAATTAGAATCTGTCATTTCGTTATTATCAGATATCGTTTTATTAATATCAGATAACCTTTTATTAATCGCATTCGCAATATTTACGCTGGTGCTAGTATTCTTGGTTTTGGGGATATGGGTGTTGCAGTGGTGGAGTATTCGTAGAGAAGACAAAGACCGTGCTGTCAACTTACTGATTTATGAAGGCATGGACGATCCGGGAGCAGTGGCCGCTAAAAAAGTGCCCATCACTGGAATAACTCGTCTCAAATATGATGGACAAATTCGCCTGCGCACCGAGGAAGGTAAAACGATGATTGCCGAATATTTTCGTGTCAAACGCGAATCCAACCCAACCTCACCTCAAGTCATAGTAGAATATCGTTGGCAAGGTGAAGAGAACACGCATATACTCATGTTGTCAGAAAAATTCTGCAAAAACCTTGAGGGTTTGCCTTCAGGTAACTACTTGATTGCACTTAGTTATTAGTCATTTTTTGTCGTTCCAACGTTGAGTACAACGAGTTAGTACAACTAATTACGCGGATAAACGAATTGTCCTGATGAGTACAACGAATTAATGAGAGTACAACTAATTACGCGGATAAACGAATTGTCCTGAGGAGTGAGTACAACGAATTACGCGGATAAGCGAATTGTCTTGATGAGTACAACGAATTAATGAGAGTACAACTAATTACGCGGATAAACGAATTGTTGTCGTTGCGTAATACTATACAACGTTTTGAGGATAAACCAATTACAGTAAGTATAACCAACCAATTATGGATGGATTTTATCTTTAGCCAATTCGTTTATCCGCACGCAGTGTCGTTGCACTACATTTATCCTAATTCGTTTATCCGCGTAATAGGCGTTCCGCCACTGCGTTTCGTTGTACTCAGTATCTCCTAATTCGTTTATCCGCGTAATTAGTTGTACTCATCCGCGTAATTAGTTGTACTCATCCGCGTAATTCGTTGTACTCATCCGCGTAATTAGTTGTACTCGTGGTAATGTTAGATGAATTTGATGTCTTATTAAACCATCCTCACCTCAACAATGCAGAGTTTTTCGGGAGTCTACGCTCTCTAGCCTCCCTACAGCCCGCACTGTCTTTACTGATTGCCGGTCGCCAGTCCTTGTCTACGCTCAACACTCAAACACAAGAATACAACACCGCAACAGGCTCTCCTTACTTTAATATACTTAGAGAAATTACGTTGGAGCCGCTCGCAGACGAACAGAGCAAGACATTATTAAAAAAGGCCGGTGAACGCTTTAACATAGAAGATCGTCGCTTCATCAGCAAAATCGCCGGCACCCATCCCTATTTATTACAAACCGCCGCCTCGGCCCTATGGGAAGCCTACGAAGACGGCGAAACAGACCCCCTACAACGGCGAGAACAGGCCGGGCAACAACTCTACAACAACGCCGAATTGACATTCAACGACACTTGGCGACTCTGGACACCGATGACACGCATGGCGGTGATGACGATAGCATTAACACAGATACCCAAGCTAGTGAAAAATAACACGTTTACTCAAAAACGCTTACTCCGTGAGATGAAGGATTTCACTGGACAAGAATTGCGCCGCCTAGAAAAAACAGGTTTCATTACCAAAGACAGCGGAAATCCGAGTGGTTGGCGGATTTGTCCCGAAGTCTTACTATGGTGGTTAGCGGACGAACTGACTCGCGCCGTGCGAGACGAGAAATCATTCAATGAATGGACACAGAAACAAGAATGGGAGTTGACTAACGCGCAAAAACAGCAATTAAGTCAAACGGGGCAATCTATAGCGAATAACGTAATCGCGTCCGGTATTTTTGAATTGATTAAACTGGTGGTTCTTGGCTAGTTTTAGAAAGGTTTACCGTGGCTTGACACGCGAACGGACTCATAGAAATCAAAACCTTAGCGTCCTTTGTTCAAAGCCAGCCTTGAACTCCAACATGCGCGTTGATTAGCAAGCGACTAATTAAAACCAGCACGAATAAATAGTTAGTCCGTTTTAGCGGACATCAGCGTAAAGCCTTGAAACTTATTTAAAGGCGACTTGGTAATTGGTAATTGGCTATTCACTATTCGCGGTAGTGCTAAAAATCCGATGTCTTAAAGACATCGGATTTTTTTAAAGTTATAATTGGCCTTGAAAAAATCCGTTTATTCCCCTAATCCGTTGTACTCGGTGTGATGTTTATTTTCACAGTAAACGAATGAAGGGATGGAGTTTAAGCAACGCGAAAAACCTACGGGATATCGAAAACCCCGCCGGTATTAAAGTTTCATTACAAAAAAACACAATACCGAGGAGTGGTTGGCGAATTTATCCCGATGTTTATACTTTGCGCGGCTAAAAACAGGACTAAAAACACACCCCGTTCATCCCCTTTTGGAAAAAAATCTCATACAAATCAAAAGGCGCCGGGCCTAGTTGCTATCCCCCATCAAGTCTACTATACTTAGCCACTTTTTAAATACCTAACTCCCCCTAATCCTTCCCCCACTGGGCTACTCGACGCACACAAGTAATGCTAAAAATCCGATGTCTTTAAGACATCGGATTTTTTAAAGGGTATTCATTAACAACTCAGGCTGAGAAGTTAAAAAATGATAATTTTCAATAACATACTGACTTGTGTGTCCATAAGAGTCCGCTTGGGGGAAACCGGGGGGCATATCCTTGCTTAATGACTCAATAAGGGCATAAAGCTGCTTAATCCATAAGGAACATCATGAAACACTACGAAATGGTATTTCTCGTTCACCCCGATCAGAGTGAACAAGTGCCGGCGATGATTGAACGCTATCAGGCAATCATAGAAGGCCAAAATGGCCGTATCCACCGCCTCGAAGATTGGGGGCGTCGCCAATTAGCTTACCCTATCAATAAGATACACAAGGCGCACTATGTCTTGATGAACATTGAGTGTGACACAGAGGTTCTAAATGAACTCGCTGGCGCTTTTCGTTTCAACGATGCAGTGATTCGTCACATGATCCTTGGGCGGAAAAAAGCGATTACCGAACCATCTGTGCTGGCTAAAAAGGAGCCAACGCCACAGAAACCATCAGAAGAAGAATCGTACAACCAGACTGAAGACGACGAAGATAACTTGGGTGATGAAAATGAAAAAAAAGCGGCTTAACGAACACCAAACTCAACATTTTTCCACCCACTCTCAACGGGGCGCACGTACCATGTCACGTAATTTTTTTCGTCGCAAAAAATATTGTCGATTTACCGCCGAAGGTGTTGAGGAGATCGATTACAAGGATCTAAACACCCTCAGAGGCTATGTCACCGAAACAGGCAAAATTGTGCCGAGTCGCATTACAGGCACCAAGTCTAAATATCAACGGCAATTAGCCAAAGCGATTAAACGCGCACGTTACTTGGCATTGTTGCCTTACTCCGACGCACATGATTAGTTTAATGGTTTCGGAGCAAGGGGAAAGAAAAAACATGAGAACACGAAAAAGCGGAAAGGGGAAAGGGACTCAGCGGCAGCAAACTTCGTTCTTCGCGTAGCGAAGAACTTCGTAAAGCGTTTTTGATCTCGCTTCGCTCTGAAACGCAGTAACTTCCGCTTGCGAGATAACGAAACTCAAAGAGAGCTTTGCTCGATAAGTTTGAGAATCACGACACACCCCAGGCATCCCCGCTTTGAGGGACTTGCCACGGTTTGACTCCCCTCTTGAGAGGGGTTGGGGGGTGTGTAACGGTGCTAAGTATAGCTAAAAAAACCTTTCTCCTAGCCACCTCACCCGTTCAAGTTTCCCTACTGATAACTGATAGCCCATTATTACCAATTACCAATTACCGATTACCAATTACCAATTACCAATTACCAAAATCCAGAATACTGAGGTTTTTTAACTAATGGAAGTTATTCTTCTCGAAAAAATAAAACACTTAGGCAATCTAGGTGAATTTGTGGCGGTTAAAAGCGGTTACGCTCGTAATTATCTGATTCCTCAAGGAAAAGCAGAACTGGCCACCCAAAAAAATATCGCGAAATTTGAACAACGTCGTGCTGGGCTTGAACAAGCACAAACAGATGCACTGACATCGGCCCAAGAACGTGCCGCTCAATTACAAGAGATTATTGTCGAAATTGCCGGCCGAGTGGGTGTTGAAGGTAAATTGTTTGGCTCTGTCACCGCCGCCGATATTGCACAAGCCATCAATGAAGGAGGCATAAAAATCTCTAAACACGAAATCAGTTTACCCGATGGGCCTATACGACAAGTTGGTGAGTATGACATAGAAGTTCACTTACATTCCGATGTAGATGCCTTCGTGACTGTTCAAGTTATCGCCGAAAACTGATTTTTACCCTCACCCCGGCCCTCTCCCTCAACTACTCTAGGCACATAACTTTTTAAGCATAATATTTTTATATCTATTTACGCGCTTTCGGTGGGCAAGCGGGCGGTACTATTGGTTCAATGCCATTAAGTTAAGCTTCAGCCTCAGAATAAATGATCGTAGCGAAGCTCGTTACTTCGTTTCTTCGGTATTCGCTATCGTTCAGCTAAAGCCTACTACTAATAGTGCCATGATACGTACGGAAGCGCAAAACCTTAGAATTTATTTGAAGGCTTAACTTAATGGCATTGTACTATTGGTTAGGCTTTCAGGCTTTCAGGCAAAAGTTTCCGTTGCGGAAACTTTTGCAAAAACTTCAGCCTAACCAAGTATTTTTCAAGTCCTTGCTGCTTAGCAGCCCACCCTACGAACGATTTGTGTGCATAGAGTAGCTCCCTCAAAGGGGGTGTTTCGTTCCAAGTGACACTCCACCCCTCCTGCTCCCTCAAGGGAGAAGGTGTACTCCCTATTCCCGTACCGAAGGTTCGAGGGTGAGGGTGAGGGGCCAATAACCGCTAGAAAAGCTTCTATGCCGGCACCTACTTATCCCGGTGTTCCCATCGATAACGCCGTTGAATCCCTCAAAACCCCGCCCTTCTCAAGAGAAGCCGAACAATCCGTGTTGGGCGGCTTGATGCTCAATAATGAGGCGTGGATTTCTATTGCTGATCTTCTCACAGAAACGGATTTTTATCAGAGCGAACATCAGATTCTCTTCCGCGCCATCAAGTCATTGTCCGAAGAAGGCCACCCTTGCGATCCAGTTACCTTATCAGAGTGGTTGCAAAGACACAATCAACTCGATGCCATCGGCGGTGGGCCTTACTTAGGGTTACTCGCCAGCAACACCCCCAGCGCCGCGAATATTGTTGCTTATGCGGAAATTGTACGAGATCGTTCCATCTTGCGTCAAATGGTGCGCGTGGGCACGAATATTATGGAGAGTGCTTTTAATACCCAAGGGCGAAAAACGACACAACTGCTTGATAACGCAGAAAAAATGGTTTTTGAAATTGCGGAACTAGGGGCACGCGGCCAAGGTGGTTTTGTCAAAATTGATAAGGTTTTGACCGATACGTTGGCTCGTATAGATATACTTTCTCAACAAGAAGGCAATATTACGGGGATACCGACGAATTTTAATGAATTTGATAATCTCACTTCTGGCTTACAAAGTTCTGATTTGATTATCGTGGCAGGCCGCCCGTCGATGGGTAAATGCATTGCAAGCGATTGTAAAATAGTGCTTGCTGATGGCAGCCTTGCTACCATAGCAGACATTTACCAACGCCAAAAAGCGCAATTACTCACTTTAGGACAAGATTACCAATTTCTGATGACCCAACCCACTGATTTCATAGACGATGGCATTAAGCCCGTCTTTCGGGTAACCACTCAGTTGGGTAGAGTTATAGAAACAACATTAACACATCCATTTTTAACCCTTCAAGGCTGGCATCCGCTTTCAGAAATTGCAGTTGGGGACAAAATCGCTGTGCCTAGAAAAATAGAGGTGTTTGGCAAAGAAACATTAAGAGAATGTCAAATCAAACTATTAGCCTATTTAATAGGAGATGGTAATCTCACCGGGAGTCAACCTCGTTTGACCAATAGCCATCCTCAAATACAGAAAGATTTTATTGGGGCCGTTGAGCAATTCAAAAATCCCTTGACACAAGGGTTAGAAGAATTATTAGGCTTATGGGAGAAAAATGCCAAAAGTAAATTGATTCCCTCTATTGTTTTCAAGTTGCAACCGGCACAAATTGCCCTGTTTTTAAATCGCCTTTTTGCAATCAATGGTTGGGCTTCTGTGCTTCACCGTGGGCAAGTCCAATTAGGCTATTGCAATGATTGTTACGAACTTATCAGACAAGTTCAACATCTCCTCTTGCGCTTTGGGATTATTGCAAGCATTAAACAATGTACTATTAACCATTCACACCGTCAAGCGTGGCAACTTGACATATTGGACGCAGAATCTCTTCAGATTTTTATTGATAAAATTGGTATTTTTGCCAAGGAAAAGGCCTTATCTGAAATACAAGCCGCGATTTCTAACAATCAAAGCAATCATAACCCGATTTCTACCGACATAAGGGAACAAATCGCATGGGATGAAATCAAGGCGATTGAACCGATAGGCTTCAAACAAGTTTATGACTTAACTATCCCTAATACTCATAATTTTGTCGCTAATGATATTTGTGTGCATAATACCTCGTTTGCCATGAATATTGCTGAACATGTGGCGGTTGAACTCAAAATACCCGTTGCCGTGTTCAGCATGGAAATGTCGGATGAACAATTAGCCATGCGCTTAATTTCATCCTTGGCAAAGGTGAATCTACAAAATGTGCGTACTGGCATACTGAATGATGATCAGTGGGACCAAATTACAAGGGCGGTTAGCCAGTTAGAATCAGCACCGCTATTTATTGATGATACGCCAGCCTTAAGTCCGACGGAGTTACGGGCAAGAGTGCGCCGTTTGGCGCGTGAACATGGTAAATTAGGCTTGGTTGTGATTGATTATTTACAATTGATGCAAGTCCCAGACACTAAGGAAAGTCGTGCTAATGAAGTTTCTGAAATATCGCGATCCCTTAAATCGTTAGCCAAAGAATTGAATGTCCCGGTGATGGCACTGTCACAACTGAACCGCAGTTTAGAGCAGCGTACTGATAAACGTCCTAAGATGTCAGATTTAAGGGAATCAGGCTGTCTGCATGGTGATAGTTTGGTGACTTGTGCCGACACCGGGGCGCGTGTGCTGATTCGTGATTTGGTGGGACGAACAGATTTTTATGTTTGGGGACTGAATACGCAAACGATGCGATTAGAACGCGCCAAGGTGAGTAGAGCGTTTTGTACTGGCATAAAACCAGTATTTCGTTTAACGACTCGTCTAGGACGTACCATTCGCGCTACTGGTAATCATAAATTTTATACGCCTGATGGCTGGAAACGATTGGATGAACTGAAAACGGGTGATTATTTAGCTTTGCCACGTCGCATTCCTGCTCCAAAAAAAATAACGCCTAAGACTGAGGCAGAATTGGCTTTGCTAGGGCATCTCATTGGCGATGGCTGTACTTTGCCTACACATGCCATACAGTACACAACGCGAGAAAAAGATTTAGCCGAATTGGTAGCACAATTGGCCGTAGAAATATTTGGCAGCTTCGTTGCGCCACGTATCAATGCAGAACGCAGTTGGTTTCAAGTGTATCTATCTTCAACACGTCAACATACGCATGGTGTCAAAAGTGTCGTTAGCGAATGGCTAGATAGGCTAGGAATTTTGGGATTACGTTCTTACGAAAAACGTGTTCCTAAACAAGTTTTTCAGCAATCGAATGAGGGCGTTGCGACATTTTTGCGCCATTTGTGGGTAACGGATGGTTGCATTTGTCTCAATAAAATCTACCCAAATGTTTACTATGCTACCAGTAGTTACCATCTTGCCTTCGATATTCAATCGTTGTTGCTAAGGTTAGGTATCAATGCACGGGTTAGTCGAGTTCCTCAACCTAACAAAGGCCGAGATCAATACCACGTTATCCTGCAAGGACAAACTGATATACTGCGTTTTGCTGATTTGGTGGGAACAGTAGGAGAATATAAAACACAATCGCTTGCACAAGTGCGTGAGTTTTTTGGAGTAAATAAAGCTATAAGCAAACGCGATGTTATCCCGAATAACTTATGGAAAAAAACCGCTGTAATGGCTATGCAACAAGTTGGCATGACACACGCTCAATTTTGCCAAAAGATGGGAACCTCTGACAGTAGCCAACGTTTAATCTTCACTCATAACCTGACCAGAGAACGTGCATTACGTGTCGCCAATGCACTGCAATCCGACGAATTGAAAAAGATGGCGCAAAGTGACATTTATTGGGATAGGATTGCTACCAATGAGCCAGCAGGCGAAGAAAAAGTTTTCGATTTAACGGTTCCGACTGTGCATAATTTTACGGCTAATAACCTTACAGTTAGTAATAGCATTGAACAAGATTCCGATTTGATTGTCTTCATTTACAGAGACGAAGTCTACAATGAAGATAGTCCCGATAAAGGCTTAGCCGAAATCATCATTGCTAAACAGCGTAACGGCCCTATTGGCACAAGACATCTGTCTTTTCGGGGAAATCTCACCAAATTTGAAAACTCCACGCCCAACGATTCTTATTACGGAGAATGACCAACATGACCCGTCCTACTCGTGCCTTCATTGATATAGCCGCCCTGCGTGCTAATTTGCAACTGGTGAAAGTTTGTGCCCCAGAGCAGCGCGTCATGGCAGTCATCAAAGCTAATGCTTATGGTCATGGTGCCGTTAGGGTAGCCAACGCACTTGAATCTGGTGTCGATGCTTTTGCCGTGTGTTGTCTTGAAGAGGCACTTCAATTGCGGAAAGCGGACATAACGAAACCTATTGTCTTGCTAGAAGGTTTTTTTCACACTGACGAATTGCCGGAGATTGTTGACCAAGATTTACAGATAGTCATCCACACGCCAACGCAATTTGAACATTTGCTCAGAGCGCAACTGACGAAACCGGTGAGTGTGTGGCTAAAAGTGGATAGTGGCATGCACCGTTTAGGCTTTACGCCGAATGAAATTGAGCCGATTTACAAACTTTTTAAACAATGTACACAGGTAGCACAACCCATTCGTTTGATGAGCCACCTTGCTTGTGCTGATGATCGTCAGGATTCCACCACTGAACAACAAACTCAAGTTTCTCTGGCGCTAGCCAGAAGCCTGAATATTGAAGCCTCGTTAGCCAATTCAGCCGGAATACTGGGATGGCCTCAAACTCATGCCGATTGGGTACGGCCGGGGATTATGTTGTATGGTGTCTCGCCGTTTACCGAGAGTGTGGCAAAAGAGGAAGGTTTACAGCCGGTAATGCATTTGCAATCGGCCTTAATCAGCGTCAAGCGACTCCGTAAAGGTGATGCCATTGGCTATGGCGCAACTTGGCGTTGTCCGCAAAGCATGCCCGTTGGCGTGGTTGCCATTGGCTATGCCGACGGCTACCCGCGCCATGCGCCTTCTGGGACACCGGTGCTGGTTAATAATAGACGTGTGCCGCTAATAGGAAGGGTATCTATGGATATGATAACGGTAGATTTGCGTAGCCAACCGAATGCCCGCGTTGGTGATCCGGTCGTATTATGGGGGAAGAATTTGCTAGCAGAAGAAATTGCCTCTCTAGCAGGTACGATTGCTTATGAATTACTTTGTAATGTGAGCAGTCGCGTTTTTCAGTGATCAGTTTGTCAGTGAACAGTTATCAGTGAACAGTGATCAGTTTGTCAGTGAACAGTTATCAGTTATCAGTTATCAGTGTTTCGGAAATTCATTTTTGATTCCCAACTTATAGGGCACTGGGGCCCTTGACTCAATGCCATTAAGTTAAGCTAGGGCAAACACTTAGGAAAGCCCATAAAGGAGTCTAAACTTTAGTTTGCGTCCAAACTTTAGTTTGGCAGTCGTCCAAACTTTAGTTTGGCTTAAGGAGTCCAAACTTTAGTTTGGCAACAGGAGTCCAAACTTGAGTTTGGCTTAAGGAGTCCAAACTTGAGTTTGGCAGCCTCCGTCCAAACTTGAGTTTGGCAACAGGAGTCCAAACTTGAGTTTGGCAGCAGGAGTTAATTTGGCTGCACGGCGGCCAAGTTTAACCTAATTCGTTTAGGAGCAATATTAGCTGTACTAGTACTCTGTCAATGTTCAATTGACGGGTTTTAGTCGTCGGCCAGTTTTAACTTGGCACTGCCAAACTAAAAAGTCGGCAATTTTTTTTGAAAAAAAACGGCAGCAAAGTTTGGACTCCAGCGGCGGCTGCCAAACTAAAGTTTGGACGGAGGTGGCGGCTGCCAAACTAAAAACTTTGCTCCAGGATACTGTGCTCAAGAAAAGCGCGAAGGCACAGGTGGAAAAGCACGAGCCCACAGATACCATCCCTTTGATGGATGGTATCTGTCGCTGGAAAAACCGAATGCTTTTAAAACACGCTCTGAGCCAGTCAGGGCTAAGCGATTCAGTATGATGGCTGATACTGAGTGCTTTTAATTGTACTTAAACGCCACACTCACCTCACTAACCCCTTGGCTAAACGTCTCCAATCGCTCATTAGGCGTAAAATAATCAGACGACAAACCAAAGGGAAACAAACCCGGCGTATAATTCACCAAGTTATGCAGCACCGCCGATTGCCCCTCACTGGCAATCAACGCGCCTTCCAACAACCAAGTTGTCAACTGAGCGTCGGTGATAGTATGCGCTTTTGTTGCCGTGTATCTTCCTTTCTTATCGGTATCCGTCAACACGCCCCACTGCTCCCAACAGCGTATCAACTGACGTGTCGCCCTCGCCACCGTCTCCCGTTCCCCCATTTTTTCACGCATACGCTTTTGCAACTGCACCGTAGACACATCATTTTGTAGCCGCAATAAACGCCCCACATTCTCTGCTGCCATCGCAAAAAACGGATAAACGACTATCGCCATGCCCCAATGCAGCGCGATATGACTATCGGGCAGACGTTTTAATAACGCTAATCCTTCATCTCTAAAAGATTCAAGCGATTGCGGCACATTAACCCAAATTTTTGACAAAATGGATATAGCTTTTTGCCGACTACTACGCCGGGCATTACTGCCCACTGAGACTTGATCAGATAAAAAATCATCCAATGCCGCCCTAATTTCAGCCTGGGAATGCCCTTTCAATTTTTGTTGCGCGGTAAAATCCAACCAAGCCAATTTAATAAGTTGACTAAAACCAATCGGTATGTTTCGACTCATAGTAGGGTTAACTCTCTTTTGATTTAAGACACAATTAAATCCCGCCTTTTCCACGGGAACTACTTCAATTTGATGTGATTGGTAATGGGTAATGGGCAATGGGTAATGGGTGGGTGATATTATTGATTAACTCCTTGAGGGAATTAACGGATAAATTCCCATTTATTTGATAAGCGTTTTAGTGTCTCTAAAGTCTCAGTACCGGACAAAACTTTGTCACTTATTAACTTTGTAACTGATTGATTTATAATGCGAATTAATGGTTGAATTGAATAATAAAAAATCAGACAGTCGGCAAACGTTTTTTTCCAAAAAACTTTTAATAAAATTATTTTTCATTCTTAATTCGCATTTATAGTCGGGCCTATAGTATTAATTTTATTAAAAACAATTGGTTACACAATTCCTCACTTTTTTGTACTAACAAAGCTCACTTGTATTTAAAGTAAATAAAAAACAATAAGTTAAGCCATAATCACCCTCGGCCCATTACCCATTAAGTACCCGTGCAGGTATTTTAAAAATATAAACCTAACAAAAACATAATATTGGAAAACTTTTGCACGGGTACTTACCAAAAATTTTCACCCTCGGGTGTTCCCTTATTTTTTCTGGGGAAAAGGTTAAGGTGAGGGGACATAAAAATTTTAAAGCAATTTTGACAAAGTGTCCCCCTTGATATAAAAACATGAGGCCCTATTTATTAGCAGCCACTCAATGAGAGTGCTAATAAGTTCTCACATTCTAAAGCTAATTTTTAGCTAACTCTTTGTTTATAAGGAGATAACGAATATGCAAATTCGTCCGTTACACGACCGAGTCATCGTCAAACGTCTTGAAGAAGAAAGAAAAACCCCTGGCGGTATCGTCATCCCGGATTCTGCCACCGAAAAACCCATTCGCGGCAAAGTGCAAGCGGTGGGCAAAGGCAAAATTCTGGACAACGGTGAAGCGCGTCCCCTCGATGTCAAGGTGGGTGATATTGTGTTATTCGGCAAATATTCTGGCACCGAAGTGAAAATCGACGGTGAAGAATTGCTGGTGATGCGCGAAGAAGACATCATGGGTGTTATCGAGGGCTAGTCTACTCCATTATTCTCAACGATTGAATTAAGAGGAAAAATTTATTATGGCAGCTAAAGAAGTACGCTTTTCGGATGATGCACGTCAACAAATGATTAAAGGGGTGGGCATTTTGGCGAATGCCGTGAAAATCACCCTTGGGCCTAAAGGCCGCAACGTGGTACTCGAAAAATCGTTCGGTGCCCCTACGGTCACTAAAGATGGCGTGTCCGTTGCGAAAGAGATTGAATTAGAAAACAAATTTGAAAATATGGGGGCCCAGATGATCAAGGAAGTGGCCTCCCAAACTTCCGATGCGGCGGGTGATGGTACGACTACCGCTACTGTTTTGGCCCAGTCGATTTTGACTGAAGGCATGAAAGCCGTTGCCGCTGGTATGAATCCTATGGATTTGAAACGCGGTATTGACAAAGCGGTAAGCAGTGCGGTAAAGGAATTGAAAAAACTGTCTAAGCCGTGTACAGATGATAAAGCCATTGCCCAAGTCGGCACCATTTCCGCTAACGCCGATGAAGCCATTGGTAACATTATTGCGAAAGCGATGGGCAAAGTCGGCAAAGAGGGCGTGATTACTGTCGAAGAGGGCTCTGCTTTAGAAAATGAACTGGATGTCGTCGAAGGGATGCAATTTGATCGCGGCTACCTCTCTCCCTATTTTGTCAATAATCAACAGACGATGACGACAGAATTAGATAATCCGCTGATTCTGTTGCACGACAAAAAAATCTCCAACATTCGTGACATGTTGCCGATTTTGGAAGGGGTTGCCAAGGCCAACAAACCGCTGCTCATTATCGCTGAAGATGTCGAAGGTGAAGCCCTCGCCACCCTTGTTGTTAATACCATTCGTGGTGTTGTGAAAGTGGCGGCCGTCAAAGCCCCCGGTTTTGGTGATCGCCGCAAAGGCATGTTGCAAGACATTGCTATTTTAACTGGTGGTCAAGTGATTTCTGAAGAAGTGGGCTTGAGCTTAGAAAAAGCCAACTTGGAGGATTTGGGCAGCGCCAAGCGTGTGATTATTACTAAGGAAAACACCACCATTATTGATGGTGCAGGCAAGCAAGAAGAAATTCAAGCGCGTGTTGACCAGATTCGTGCCCAAATTGAAGAGGCCACTTCTGACTATGATCGGGAGAAGCTGCAAGAGCGTGTTGCCAAGTTGGCAGGCGGTGTTGCTGTGATTAAAGTCGGTGCAGCGACGGAAGTAGAAATGAAAGAGAAGAAGGCTCGTGTGGAAGATGCGTTACATTCCACTCGTGCCGCGGTAGAGGAAGGTGTTGTTCCCGGCGGCGGTGTCGCTTTGGTACGTACATTAAAAGTCATTAAAGACACTCAAGGCGCTAACCCAGAGCAAGACATGGGTATCAAGATTGCCCTTCGTGCGATGGAAGAGCCGCTACGTCAAATCGTGAAAAATGCGGGCGGTGAAGCGTCTGTCATCTTGAACCAAGTGGCTGGAGGCGAAGGTAATTATGGTTACAATGCCGCCACTGATGAATTTGGCGATTTGGTAGAGATGGGTATTTTAGATCCGACTAAAGTGGCTCGCTCCGCTTTGCAAAACGCGGCATCTATCGCTGGATTGATGATTACCACTGAAGCGATGGTGGCTGAGTTACCGAAGAAGGAGGTCTACTTCTCGGTTCACAGTACACAGCCCAGAGGAAAAGGCTTGGTTTTCGCCCAAAAATCCCCGCTGTGGGGATTTTTACGGTGGCGAGCCAACCCATAGTTCCCTAGGACTCATAAGTACTCCACGAGCTTAAATTCAGGCAGAGCCTACCGTATTATTTTAAGATACTAAAACGGCAAAGGATGTCAAGTGTTTTCTGTACTTTGTGAGCACTTTTTTACACAAAAGCGTCTATTTTTTACCACTAGTAATTAACTCCAGATCCCGTTAAACCCCCTTTACAAAAGGGGGGAACGAGCCTAGGGTGGGGTGATGAAACGTTAACTTCGTTAACTTCGTTAACGAATTGTTAATGAAATTAGGGTGCTTATGTAACAATTACATAAGTTACATAAGCTAATTATTTTAAGGATATTCAAATCCAAACCAAAAATACCATTTCTTTTTAGAAATGGTATTTTTTTTTGCCCGCCAAAGAAACCAAGTTTCTTAAAATTGAGAAAAGGCCTCTTTCATCAGGTGGATATCCGCAATGAAAGGAACCCTACAGGCTAAAGGCCGCCAGTATCAAGCATACTGCACACCGTCACAAACTTATACGCGAATTAATAATTTTATAAAATCACTTTCAATCAATACGTTTTTATAACTCATTGATTTTTTATGATTCAATTCAACCCTTAATTCGCATGTCTAGTATAATCCAAATATAAGCCAAGTTTCTTTGAGAAACTTGGTTTGATCATCGAAAAGGAGACGTTGAATGAAGTTTAGCGAATTAGTTAGACTACTTGAAAAACATCTGAAAGAAAAAGGCTCGGTAATATATTATGGAAAATTGGGATGGAACCCATTAATTCGCGTTGATTATCATGGTTCCAAGGAAGTTCCTAGCGGGACTTGTCATGCTATACTAAAAGCGGCTGGTATCAAGTAAAAAAGGTTAAGAAAATTGATTGAACTACCCTATTCTCTTGTCATTGAAGCCACAGTTGAACCCTATTTTTTTTGTTTTTATTCTAATGAGTTAGAAGGTTTCACTGGGGTTGGACATTCCGTCGAGGATTGTTTATATAAAGCTAAATGGGGAATGATTGAACATCTCAATTTGTTGAAAGAACATAATTTACCGGTCCCATTAAAAAATCCATATCCTAAAATTATTATTCAAAATGAAACCAAGTTGGCCGCGTAGAATCCTACCTGCAGCCATGGCAGTTCAATTACCAATGACCACTATGACTTACGCAATCAGTGAACTAACTCATTGATTTTAGTTAAAAACTGTTAAAATAAAGGCTGTGGCCTTTTAGAAGTAACTGATTGAATAGTCAATCAATTTATTTTGTCAATGCGTGAGTCCTGTACCAATTACCAATTATCAATTCACTTTTCCGCGTCAGGATTCATCGATTTGATGTCCTTATGGGGCACAAACAGTCCACAACCCATTTTCCTACCCTCGCCCAAGCCCCGCTCTTGCAAAGTCATCGAATCTTGCGGTGCCAGATCGGCGATCATTAAACTTCGTGTGAATAAATCACCGTCGGGCAATTTAAAGCGGTGGCTTCTGCCACACAACGCTTTGCGACACTGAATCCCCATTTTTTGCAATTGTGCAACAACCGTGTCTAAAAAAGCGTCCTCATCTTGTTGCGGATTTGCGACGATATGTCGCGCAAACAATACCGGCATTTGACTAAGTGGCTTTTCTTTAGCCGCGCCAACTTTGAGCGAGTAGCCGCCAATATCTAAAGTCATGCCGCTGAGCGTTTTTGCCTCGGCGAGACGGTGTTGAGGTAGGCGCAGCGTCAGCTTGGTACGGCGCGACAAATACAATAGATCATCTTGCTCATCAGGGCGAATCCAGCCGTTGCCCGATTCGGCCCCATGAATCAAAAGCAATCCCGCCTGTGGTTCTTGCTCAAACCAAGGCAAGGCCTTGGAAATCGCTTGGGATAGAGCATAAGCATGATCGACCGGTAAACAACGACAATTCATGTCAAAGACCATATCCACAATAGTCTGTTCGATAGCTGCCTCTTTTTGAGGCTCATCATCTTGCCACAACATGTCACTCACCCGTTTTTCAGTTTTCAGTGATCAGTTATTAGTGATCAGTTATCAATTTTCAGTGATCACTGGGTTAGTAAAAGGCAGTTTCTAAACGTTCTTGCCAATTTTCGGGAGTGTCTGGAAAAGGTGGGCGCACGTCACTGCCAATTCATTAATGCAAAAGCCAATTAGAGTTTTAGGTTGAGAGAACAAAATTCTAAGAGTTATAACATACGAAAAAAACGCTCACTCGATTGGGCTTCTGTTTGACGAATTCGACTTTTTGTTCAATGATCATTTTACACTTTTCACAGATCGTTGATCACTGATTACTGATCACTGAACACTGGGTTAGTAAAAGGCCGCTTCTAAACGATCTTCCCAATTTTCGGGAGTGTCTGGAAAAGATGGGCGCACGTCCATACGAAAAAAACGCTCACCCGATTGGGCTTTCTGTTTGACGAGTTCGACTAATTCTTCAAAAGTTTGCAACTCGTGATGCTGTATTAGTATTTCACTTAAATATAACATCCGATTCATTTATGTTAACAAATGTTAATAATAGCACTCCTAAGAGTGGGGGAATATCCCAAAGCCCTCACTTTTCAAAGAGGGCGTATTGCCTTGGTTCTCGGCGGTTATACTACTAATGAAAAATGAAAAATGAAAAGATTACATAATTAAGTAATTTGACTGGGAGTCCGAAACACGGATTTTTCGTTAAGTTCCGTATAAAATAACCTCAATATTCATGCCGCAACTTACATTAGCTCGCCATTTTATCTCCAAAAACACGGTTTTTGGTTAGAACCACGCCTAATTAAAGCGCTGCACTCACCGCACAGTTATAAGGGCCGGCTCCAAAAATTCAAGAGTTTCACCTCAGTCAGCGCCTCGAAGGTGGGTTATTTCTGTCGGGCAATTGTTATTAAAATTAGAGGTTTGTTAATAAATTTGGTATTATGCTTTAATTTTCATTGATGGGAATGGCGAATGGGTAATCACAGAGAGAAGTTATTGCCCGGTTTAAACCCGATGGCGTTTGAAACGCGTTTCTGTTTTATGAAACTTTGGCTTTTTTTTTGCTGCAGGACTGTACTCATTATGTCGCCTTTCGCTATTCGCATACACAGTCATCTTTGAGCCGTTTTGTCCGTCTCCTTGACTGGGTAATGGGCTGTGGATAATGGACAAAAGGCTATGGGCATTACCAATCTCGGATTTGGTTAAAAGCTTGTATCGTTCACAAAAGTAGCGAAGAAAGCTTGTAGAAAGCTTGTCTATTGGGGGCCATATGATGACTTAACATATTGATAATTGTTAACATGGAATATTATTTGTGTCTATTCCGACAAAAATTCACTTGAAGTTCGATAGAACACCCCCATTTTTTACGAGTTGCGGTGGGTGTGTTCTATACTCAGCGCGGGAACAAACTTAATTTTTATAATGAGGCTGGTGGGCAAGAAAAGGATTTTGCCCACCCTACAAAAATCCTCTTTATGGAACAGCGCCCCGATGTGAACTGGAGCTATGTTCGCTGAGGCTGACGGCGCGGATTATGTTACTAGCAAATTCCTTAATCAAGTTAAGGAGAAGATATGGCTCACAGAACCCAGAAAAATCAAGAAATTACTATCAACACAGACAATACGCCAGAAGACTATGCTGCAACACTGCTTTTCATCGTGAAAGGAGATCATATGGTGGATATTCATGTGACAGATGATCACCTTGATAAGCTTGTTGAGAGAATCCAAGAATTTAAACAACAACGAGCTACGATCTAAAAAAAGTTTAAACATAGTTAAGCGATCATATGGCCCCCAATAGACGAGTTTTTTTCGCTTTCTTCGCTACTTTTCACTTATAACATCCTGAATAATTTGTAAGGGCAGATACTATCCTGGAAAGGGATAAGTACCTGTGCAAGAGTTTTCCAGTGTTATGGCACAAGGTTTATTTTTTTAAAATACCTGCACGGGTACTTAGTATCTGTCTTTGCTATACGATAATTTTACAAGTCATTTAGGCTCACTATATCGCAAGCCTAGCAAGCGTAGGGGGCCGATTAGCGTCGCGTAATCGGCTCCCTACAAAAAAGGACTTTATTAATGAGTGACTCACCTTTAGGAAACTTCCCTCACGATAGCCCCCTTCAACCCGTCAAACTTTCTTTAGACGACACCATCCAATTTCGTTGTCATAAAGACATTGCCTGTTTCAATGAATGCTGTAAGCGTATTGATATTACACTTACCCCTTACGACATTTTGCGCTTGAAACAATGCTTGGCTCTGACTTCCAATGAGTTTTTAGCACAATATACCGTCCCTTATGAAATAGACGCTCACGGAATGCCAGGGGTAAAAATTCGCACGGCCGATGATAATCCCGCTTGTCCGTTTCTCCGTGAAGAGGGTTGTAGTGTCTATGAAGATCGCCCAACCGTCTGTCGATATTACGCGCTCGGCTTGATGTCCATGCGTAAACAGGATTCCTCTAGCGATGAAAATGTCTATTTTTTAATCAAGGAAGACCATTGCCTTGGTCATAATGAACCTCGTACCATTGCGATTCGTGATTATCGCAAAGAACAAGGCGTGGATCACTATGACGACAATTGCCATGAATGGCGACAGATTATCTTGAAAAAACGCTCGGCCGGGCCTACCATAGGCAAGCCCTCACCGCGTAGTTTTCAATTCTTTTTTATGGTCAGTTATAACCTAGACAGCTTAAGGGTATTTGTAAAAAGTGACGGATTTTCGGAGGTTTACGACTTAACGGCCGAAGAATTTGAGCTACTTTTCACAGACGATGTGGCCTTATTAAAGTTTGGCTTTAGGCTGCTTAAACAAGTCTTGTTTGGGGAAATGACCATTCCTGTCAAAGCGGAGGCGATGCAAAAACGTGCACAGCGGCGACGCGAACAGATAAAAGTCGATCCCGATAACCCCAATAGTAATTACGATGGGCCTGAGATGATCTGATTAGTTCACCCTCACCCCTGCTGCTTAAGACAATGTAGGGTTCCTTAGCTCAGAACTTATCTGGATATCTATAATCCCAATGTAGGGGGCCGATATCGCTAAGCGTATCCACCAAAATACAGATGAAATCAGGTGGATACGACTTTTGTGGATTTTTCCTTAATGCATTGAGGGTGAGGGTAAGGGCGGTGTTATACTTGGCGCGGGAACAAACGGTTTCCGAGCGAAGCTTCGATACGAAACGAAGTCATGAGCGAAGCGAAATAAGTTTCAAGTTATGCCCGTGTGCAGTCTATTAACAATAAAGAGGCCATAATGAACGCAAAAAGTTTGACGACACAAATCCTATTCGCGATGCTCATCGGTGGCATCTTGGGCGGAATACTCAATATCTTCTTGATGGATATAAGCTTCGTTAGTGACTTTATAGTCGGCGACGTGTTCCATGTTATCGGACAAATCTTTGTCAAGACACTGAAAATGTTGGTGGTACCGTTAGTCTTTATCTCACTGGTGTGTGGTACCGCCGCGTTGGGCGATATTAAGAAATTAGGCCGCTTAGGCGGTAAAGCAGTTCTTTTTTATTTAGGGACAACCGCACTTGCCATCACCCTCGCCATCACGGCAGCCGTTGTAATAGCCCCTGGGCAAGGCTTCGATCTTTCCTCAACGACAGTTCAAGAATTCACCCCCAAGGAAAGTCCATCCGTCGCCCAAACGATTATCAACCTTGTGCCTGATAATCCCGTTGCGGCCATGGCTGAAGGCCAAATGTTGCCATTGATAGTCTTTTCCTTGCTGTTTGGTATTGCCATTGTCATGGCGGGCGAATCCGGCAAACGTGTTGAACAGCACTTCAATAGCTACAATGCCGTTATGATGCAACTGGTCGTCATCATCATGAAGTTTGCGCCGATTGGCATCTTCTGTTTAATTGCGAAAACCTTTGCGTTACAAGGGTTTGAGGCCTTTATGCCCTTGTTGAGCTATTTTTTGGTTGTTGCCGCCGTTCTTGTCGTACACGCTTTTGTGTCTTATCCCATTTTGATAAAGATGCTCTCAGGCTTGAACGTTGGGGTATTTTTTAAGAAAATGCGGCCAGTACAAATCTTTGCCTTCAGTACCGCCAGCAGTAACGCTACGATTCCTATTAATATCGAAAACACCGAAAAGCGACTCGGTGTAGACAACTCCGTCGCCTCGTTTATCATCCCACTGGGCGCAACGATTAATATGGATGGTACCGCGATTATGCAGGGCGTTGCCACGGTATTTATTGCCAATGTCTATGGCATTGATTTGAGTTTGGGCCAGTATCTGGCCGTGATTTTGACGGCAACCTTAGCTTCAATTGGTACAGCCGGCGTGCCGGGCGTTGGATTGATTATGTTGGCGATGGTACTCAATCAAGTCGGATTACCGGTTGAAGGTATTGCCTTGATTATTGGTGTAGATCGTCTTTTGGATATGATGCGTACCGCTGTCAATGTCACCGGCGACGCGGCGGCCGCCACGATTATTGCTAAGAGCGAAGGTGCATTAGATCAAGGTACCTATAATAAACAATAGTTGTTCCAACTAGGAGTCCAAACTTTAGTTTGGCTGAGGCGATAAATCGCCTACTACAAACGGGTAGGTGAGGCGATAAATCGCCTACTACAAACGAGTAGGTGAGGCGATAAATCGCCTACTACAAACGGGTAGGCGGAAAACTAAGCGTGAATCATCCGCCCTTCCACGCCCAAGGCTGCTTCATGCACCGCTTCCGCCAAAGTGGGGTGTGCGTGAATGGTTCTTGCCAAGTCTTCGGCACTGGATTCAAATTCCATCGCTACCACCGCTTCGGCAATGAGTTCTGAGGCAGAAATACCAAAGATGTGTACTCCTAATAGACTATCTGTTTTGGCATCGGCGATAATCCGAACCATGCCGCTGATGTCGCCATGCGCTCGCGCTCTGCCAATGGCGGCAAACGGAAATTGGCCTACTTTGTATTCAACGCCTGCCGCTTTTAGTTGTTCTTCTGTTTTGCCCACCCAAGCGATTTCAGGATGAGTGTATATGACCCAAGGCACTGTTTCATAAGACATTTCACTCTTTTGGCCCACCAAACGCTCCGCAACCATCACGCCTTCTTCGGAGCCTTTGTGCGCTAACATAGGCCCACCAATCACGTCGCCAACCGCGTAAATATCCTGTATAGAGGTTTGACGATATTTATCGACTTCGATAAAGCCGCGTTCATCTATTTGGATGCCTATTCCAGCGGCCCCTAAACCTTCCGTATTTGGTTTGCGTCCCACCGCGACGATGAGTTTATCGACAACCAATTGTTGTTCACCTTTTTTGTCTTGGTAAGTGACGGTGACTTCATCATTGCTAACCGTTGCCGAAGTGACATTTGCGCCTAAGTGAATGTTTAAGCCTTGTTTCTTCATTTCCCGTTGGGCGGCCGCCGCTATTTTCCGATCGGCTGTGGCGATAAAATCGGGCAAGGCTTCCAGAATGGTGACTTGGCTGCCTAAGCGATTCCATACGCTGCCCAATTCGAGGCCGATGGCGCCAGTGCCTATCACGCCAAGGCGTTTCGGTACACTGTCAAAGGCTAACGCGCCGGTCGAATCCACAATCAATTTATCATCAGTGGGCGCGACTGGAATTTGAGAGGATACTGAGCCAGTGGCGATGAGGATGTTGTCGGCCGAGACGGTTTGCTGGCTACCATCATGGGCGGTGACTTCAACTTGTTTATTGGCGGCTAAATGGGCGGTGCCTTCCAGAAAGGTGACTTTATTCTTTTTGAAGAGGCCGGCAATGCCTTTGGTGAGTGTTTTTACGACTTCGTTTTTACGCGCCTGCATGGCGGCCACGTCGATGCTTAAGCCTTCGCACTGGATGCCATGCGTACTGGCCTGTTTCTGCATAAAATAATAGTGGTGCGAAGAATCCAGCAAGGCCTTAGAGGGAATGCAGCCGACATTGAGGCAAGTGCCGCCTAAAGAGGGTTTGCCGTCAGGACTCATCCATTTATCAATACAGGCGGTTTTCATGCCGAGTTGAGCGCAACGAATGGCGGCAACGTAGCCAGCAGGGCCGGCGCCTATGACGATAACATTATAATCTGCCATGATTTTTCCTTTTAAAGCAGTACAACGAATGACGTGGATAAACGAATTAAGCAACGCCCCTGGCATTTAGCCCCAACGCAGAATCAATTCGCCAACCTGGCCCTCAAAAAATGAAAAATGAACAATGAAAAATGAAGAATGAACAAAGACTTGTAAAAATATGAAAAAAGACTTCTAAAAATCTCAACAGAATCAATTCGCCAACCTGGCCCTCAAAAAATGAAAAATGAAGAATGAAGAATGAAGAATGAACAAAGACTTCTAAAAATATGAACAAAGACTTCTAAAAATCTCAACAGAATCAATTCGCCAACCTGGCCCTCAAATGAACAATGAAAAATGAAGAATGAACAAAGACTTGTAAAAATATGAAAAAAGACTTCTAAAAATATCAACAGAATCAATTCGCCAACCTGGCCCTCAAAAAACCCGCTTTGGAAAGACACCTTAGTCTTTTTCATTTTTCATGTTTCATTTTCCATTTTTCATTTTTCAAATTCGTGCTTCCTATATATCTAATAATAAACGACTAGGCTCTTCTATCGCATTTTTAATAGCGACCAAAAACTGCACTGCATCACGTCCATCAACTAAGCGATGATCATAAGACAAGGCCACATACATCACCGGACGAATGACAACTTGACCCTTTTCGGCAACGGGACGCTCAACAATGTTGTGCATACCCAAAATGGCACTTTGCGGTGGATTCAGAATTGGCGTAGAAAGCATCGATCCAAAAATGCCGCCGTTGGTAATGCTAAACGTGCCACCGGTCAAATCTTCTATGGTCAACTGGGCATCACGGGCGCGTCTACCCAAATTGGCAATATTTTTTTCCATTTCGGCAAACGACATCATATCAACATCGCGCAAAATCGGCACCACCAAACCGCGTGGCGTACTAACGGCGATACCAATATCATAGTAGCCATGATAAATAATGTCATCGCCTTCGGTGGAAGCATTGACAACGGGGAATTTTTGCAGGGCCGCTATCGCAGCCTTGGTAAAGAAAGACATAAAGCCCAATTTTATACCATGCTTTTTTTCAAACGCTTCTTTGTATTTACTGCGTAAATCCATCACCTGCTTCATATTGATTTCATTGAAGGTAGTGAGGATAGCGTGTTCATGTTGGGCACTGAGTAAACGCTCAGCAACCCGTTTTCGCAAGCGCGTCATTGGCACTCGTTCTTCGGGGCGATCTGATAAATTCCCCCTTTGTTGAGAAAGAGGAGAAGGTGCTTTTTCCCTTTGGGAAAGGGAAGAAGGTGTAGATTCCTCTCTTTGCGAAAAGAGAGTAGGTGTGAATTCCTCTTTTTGTGAAAAAGGAGAAGATGTTGGTTTTTGTGAAACCGGAAAAGGTGCAAGTTCCACCTTTTGCGGCCGTGTGAAATCAGTCTCTTTCCTTTGTAAAACCGCTGGGGCGGATTGTTGCAATATATCGGCCTTAGTGACGCGATCACCCGAATGCGGAACAGTCGATGGCTCAATGCCCTGTTCGGCCGCCATTTTGCGGACAGCAGGACTGGTTTTTGCGGGAGCCGCTGCTGGCGCAGCGGTAGGCGCAGGTTCTACCTTCGGGGAGACTGCAACTTCATCCATCAAAACGGGAATCGGTTTCGGTGCTGTCGTAGCGACGGCGCTGGTATCAATATGTGCAATAACTTCCTCACTCTGGACATTTTCGCCATCGGCTTTGATAATATCGGTCAATGTGCCTGATTGAGGGGCAACCACCTCTAAAACCACTTTATCGGTTTCAATTTCAACCAATGGTTCGCCTTCTCGCACAGTATCACCGGATTGTTTCTGCCAATTTAATAAAGTGGCGTCGGCAACCGATTCCGCGAGAACGGGCACTTTTATTTCTTCGATAGACACAAGCAAATCCTCTCTTCTCAATGATCCGTTTTGTCAGTGATCCGTTTTGTCAGTGATCCGTTTTGTCAGTGATCAGTCTTGTCAGTGCTCAGCTATTTCAGTGATCAGTCTTGTCAGTGCTCAGCTATTTCAGTGATCACTGTTCACTGAGTTGCAAAGCCTCGCTAATCAAGGCTTGGCGTTGCTCACGGTGAATTTGAAAATAACCTGCCGCTGGTGAAGCTGAAGAAGGTCGCCCAACATATTCAATTCGACTCTCCCCCGTTCCTAGATGGATATCCATGTGGGCACGCAGATACCACCACGCGCCTTGATTGCGCGGCTCTTCTTGTACCCACACGCATTGTTTAAGATTCAAATAGCGTTTTAGCACGTTGGCTATCGCCTCTTTGGGGTAGGGATAAAGTTGTTCTATGCGAACAATAGCAATGTTATCAATACCCTGTTCTCGGCGTGCTTCGATGAGATCGTAGTAGACTTTACCACTGCAAAAGAGCAAACGCTTAATTTTTTCTGGCGCTATGTCTTGAATTTCATCGATCACTGTTTGAAAACCCCGATCCGTGAAGTCTTCAATGTGAGACACACACCGTTTGTGGCGCAGTAAACTCTTGGGTGTCATAATAATCAATGGCTTACGATAAGGCCTCAGCATATGCCGCCTCAAGCTATGGAAAAATTGCGCCGGTGTGCTTGGCACACAAACTTGAATATTGTCTTCGGCGCATAACTGCAAATAACGCTCAAGGCGAGCCGAAGAATGTTCCGGCCCCTGCCCATCATAGCCATGCGGCAATAACATGACTAAGCCAGAATAACGTTGCCATTTCGCTTCCGAAGAACTAATAAATTGATCTATCACCACTTGGGCGTTATTCGCAAAATCACCAAATTGTGCTTCCCAAATAACCAAGGTATCTGGATCGGACGCGCTGTAGCCAAATTCAAACCCCAACACGGCCCCTTCAGAAAGCAGCGAATTAATCACCAAGAATTTGGCTGGTTTATCAGAGATATATTGTAAGGGCATATAAGTTTCACCGGTGTCTTGATCATGCAACACGGCATGGCGATGAGCAAATGTGCCACGGGCACTATCTTGCCCGGATAAGCGTACTGGATAGCCTTCTTCCAATAAGGTGGCATAAGCCAGCGTTTCGGCACAGCCCCAATCAAGCAGCAATTCGCCCTTAGCCATTTGCCGACGAGCCTGTGTCACTTTGGCGACACCGCGATTAAGTTTAAAACCTTCTGGTATCGTACTGAATTTCTCGATCAAGCGTTGTAGTTGTTCTTTGCTGATACGAGTGTCTACAGGTGTTGTCCAGTGTGTCCCCATATAACGCTTCCAATCCACCCCATGTTTGAACTCTTGACTCACTGGATGGAACGACACCACTTCTTTGGTTTTTAGGGACGCGCGGTATTGTTGCAACAGAGTTTCGCTTTCTTCGGGCCCAATAATGCCTTCTTCAATCAAGCTTCGTGCATAAATGGCTTGAGTTTTCGGATGGTTGGTGATTTTTTGATACATCACCGGCTGTGTCACAAACGGATCATCCGCTTCGTTATGTCCATGACGGCGATAGCATATCATGTCAATAACCACATCTTCATTGAAGGCCATCCGGTAGTTAAGAGCGAGTTTAGTGACAAATAACACGGCTTCTGGATCATCCCCATTCACATGAAAAATAGGGGCTTGCACCATTTTAACAACGTCGGTGCAATACAAGGTTGAGCGCGATTCCAATGGATCGCTGCTAGTAAAACCAATTTGATTATTAATAATAATATGCACCGTGCCACCAGTGCCATAACCGTGCGTTTCCGACAAATTCAGCGTTTCCATAATCACGCCTTGCCCGGCAAACGCGGCATCACCATGAATAAGTACCGGTAAGACTTGATGACGCTGTTTATCCCGGTGCCGTTCTTGGCGGGCACGGACAGCACCTTCTACCACCGGATTAATGATTTCTAAATGAGAAGGATTAAAGGCCATCGCTAAATGCACTAGCCCACCGGGTGTCATGACATCTGAAGAAAAACCGAGATGATATTTGACATCACCCGAGCCGACTTGACTATTGATTTTGCCTTCAAATTCGTCAAAAAGGTCTTTAGGACGTTTGCCAAAAATGTTCACCAGCACATTCAAACGGCCACGATGCGCCATACCTAAGATGATTTCTTGAACGCCCATTGAGCCGGCTCGTTGAATGAGTTCATCCAGTAATGGAATCAAACTGTCTGAGCCTTCAAGAGAAAAGCGTTTTTGTCCAACATATTTGGTCTGTAGAAACTCTTCTAGTCCTTGCGCCGCTGTCAAACGTTCCAGAATATCGAGTTTGGTATCGCTCAAAAAATTGGGCTTAGCCAACGGGCCTTCCAAACGTTGTTGAATCCAGCGTTTTTGCTTAGTCTCGGTGATGTGCATGTATTCTGCACCGATAGTGCCACAGTAAGTGGTTTTTACTCGCTTGATGATATTCGATAACTTCTCATTATCCACGCTGTACAAAGAACCGGTGTGAAACACGGTGGACATATCGGCCTCAGTGAGGCCGTAATGTTCGGGGTACAACTCATCAACATAAGCACGTTCTTGCAACTGTAACGGATCTAAATTGGCTTCTTGATGTCCCCGAAAACGGTGAGCATTAATTAGCCGCAAGACGGCCGCCTGTTTTTTGGCAAAAACATCCAATGTTGCATTATCAGCGCCCTTGCGTAAATAGTTGTCATAAAGCGGCGTTTTAAGTTGAGCAAACGCGGCTCGAATCGGCGCATGGCTGATTTCTGGCCGTGACAAGGGTTGCTCTTTTTGCAACTGCACAAAATAGTCACGCCATTCTTCACTCACTTGAGTAGGATTGGCTAAGTACGTTTCATACAACTCATCAAGAAAAGCCGCGTTATAAAGGTATGAATGGTCGGTCATATTTCTATTGGTAATTGGTAATTGGTAATTGGTAATAAGGGCAAGGGGCTATAGATTTTCAGAAAACTAATTTCAAAACTAAAAGCCAATAGCTAAAGCAATTAGCTAAAAGCTAAAGTACCCTAAAGGGTACTATATATTTTCAGAAAAATAATTAATTTCAAAAAAGCTAATAGTGAATAGTAAAGCACCACGTTGTTTGAATGTGAATAGTCACAGTTGCAACTAAAGTAAAGGCAGCGATGCGTCACGTTGTTCGAATGCGAATAGCCACAGGTTACACTAAAATGTTTTGGCATCACAACACCAACCCCGAAGGGGTTGCAATCAATACGCCACAGGTAAAACCTGTGGTAATGGTTTTGTAAAGCACCAACCCCAAAGGGGTTGAATATGAAACCTGGGGTGGTATTCCGCCTTTTTTAATGATTTAAAAAACAATAACTTATTAATTGATTAGCTTTTCATTAACAATTCACAATTCACAATTCACACAATTCACAATTCATCATTCATCATTCATCATTCATCATTCACAATTTCAGGCAAAAGTTTCGCGGAGCGAAACTTTTGCCTGAAACACAATTCTCTCTTTTCCCCGTTCTGATAATGAAAGCGATTTATATGCCATAATAACAATTTGCAGCGTTCAATGTCAGAATTTTAGCCAAAGGAATTCGATTATGAAACCACCAGTACGTGTTGCTATCACGGGAAGCGCGGGCCAAATCGCCTACTCTTTTATATTCCGTCTTGCTTCTGGGGAAATGTTAGGGCCAGACCAGCCAGTGATTTTGCACTTGCTAGAACTGCCCGTCGCGTTGCCGGCCTTGAAGGGTGTCATGATGGAACTCGACGACTGTGCCTATCCGTTGTTGCAAGACGTTGTAATGACGGACGATGCCAATATAGCCTTTGGCGATGTTGACTACGCGTTACTGGTTGGAGCGGCCCCACGAGGGCCAGGGATGGAGAGAAGCGATTTACTTAAAATCAACGGTGAAATTTTCAAGGTACAAGGCAAAGCACTAAATGAGTTTGCCAGTCGTGATGTCAAAGTGCTAGTCGTCGGTAATCCCGCCAACACTAACGCCCATATTGCCATGCACTGTGCCCCCGATTTAGAGCCTAAACAATTTACCGCCATGACACGCCTCGATCATCACCGAGCCTTGGCTCAATTGGCTGCCAAAACGGGTGTCGAAGTCACCGCTATCAAAAAGTTGGCCGTATGGGGCAACCATTCCACTACCCAATATCCCGACATCAGTCATGCCACCGTCAATGGTCAACCGGCTAAATCTTTAGTCGATCAAGACTGGATCGTCAATAAATTTATTCCCACGGTGCAACAGCGTGGCGCGGCGGTGATTAAAGCACGAAGCAAATCCAGTGCCGCTTCGGCCGCTTTTGCGGTACTTTCCCATATACGCGACTGGGTGATGGGGACTGATGAATGGGTTAGTGTCGCTATTCCCAGCGATGGTAGCTATGGTATTACAGAAGGCCTGATATATTCCTTCCCGGTAACTATCAAAAACGGCGAAATTTCAATTGTGCAAGGTTTAGAAATAGATGACTTTAGCCGCACCCGCCTACAGGCGAGTCAACGTGAACTTGAACAAGAACGCGATGCTATCGCCGAGTTGCTCAATTAGGGGCAAAGGGAAAGGGGAAAGGCCTGGGGTGATGAAAATAATTAATAATTAATGATTAATGATTAATGATTAATGATTAATGATTAATGATTTAAATGATATTTAAACGCGTCGGCAAAATTCGCTCTGCGAAACTTTTTCCGACGCGATTGTTTTTAAAAATAAAGACTTAAGCGGAATAAAAATGGGACCAAATTTTAGAACCCGTTGAAACCTGATTTTCACCACCCCTAGAAAGGCCTATATAGGTACTAAAGGGGAGAGAATAACGGAAAAATACTGAACAACTAGGATAAAGGGAAAGGGGAAAGGATGAGCCATGAGCAATTATCGCAACAGGAGTTTAGTTTGGCAGTAATCCAAACTTTGGCAGGAGTCCAAACTTTAGTTTGGCAGTACCAAATTAAAACAGAGAATTCAGAGAAATCCGATTTTTTCAAAAAATCGGATTTCTAATCGGACAAATTTATCTGAAAAACTAGCGCTTTATTTCTTAATTCGTTGTGCTATAGTTAGTAATGTGAGTTCGACTTTTCAATAACTTATATAAATCTTATGTTAATCAAGTTGTTGATTACAATTAATTGATTAAAAACACATTTTTATTTCTGGAGATACCCTTAGCATTAATACGTGAATAACCCTTATTTGTGGGCCATCAACTGGAATGAACCAGTACAGCTTATGTGTTATTTTAATGGGATTTAAACAAGGCAAAAAAAAATATTGAAAAGCATGGCGTTTCGTTTGTTGAAGCGGCTACCGTGTTTAGCGATCCATTGTCTGTAACGTTTCCTGATCCGGCCCACTCTCTTGATGAAAACCGTTTTATTACTATAGGGTTGTCGCAAGATAGTCGATTACTCATTGTTGCCCATACAGACAGAAATGACAGCATACGGATTATTAGCGCCAGAAAAACGACTCGCAGTGAGAGGAAGTTTTATGAAGAATATTGACACCAAGTTTGATGATGAACTCCGCAACAGGAGTGTTTGGCAAGACTCCAAACTTTGGCAGAAATCCAAACTTTGGCAGGAGTCCAAACTTTAATTTGGCAGGTTCCAAGCGTAGCTTGCACGAGCACGAGCGCATCCATTTTCGGCTTCCATTCAACATATAGAAGGCTTATTGGGCATTTTAGATGTGCTGTTCACCGAATGTGAAAAAGTCTTAGCTTTGAGAATAGCCTAAACGGCATGGGCTACTTGATTTATAAGAGAGTAAAAAATGGCTTATAGCGATTTTACGTTAACTGATGTGAAAGAAAAGTTATTATTATCCTTGAATGAAAAAGAGCGTTTATTTCCAATGACTGAACCTTTAGAGTGTAGTCCACATCTAAAAGAAACGCTCAAATTCAATATTCCTTTAGCGGTTTCGATTGATACCGAAAAAGCACGCTCTGAGTTGATTGTTACGCCGGTATTGGTGGAATTGATCAAACAATCAAATTCTGAACTCAGCCTGTTTTCAGGAATTGAATTTAATGTGGATAAAACAAAAGGCTTGAATGGTACTTGTGACTACATGTTGAGCTTATCAAAGGAACAGTTATTTTTGGATGTCCCAATCATAGCGATTGTTGAAGCTAAAAATGATCGAATCAATTCTGGGATGGGACAATATATTGCTGAAATGTTTGCTTCCAAGCTCTGTAATGACAGCAAACAAAAATCTATTCCAAATATCTATGGCGTTGTCACAACCGGCAGTTTGTGGCGATTTCTGAAATTACATGACGACACCGTTTGGATAGATATTGATGAATACCCTATCTCCAATGTTTCCAAAATAATGGGTATTTTTATCTCAATCGTCACGGCTAAAACAGCAGATAAGTATTGACACCAAGTCTGATGATGAACTCCGCCCTGAAATCGAAGAAATCCGATTTCTTTAAGAAATCGGATTTCTAAATAATCACCGCCGTTGCGATAAAACTGAAAGCCGCTTTGCTCCCATTTGAAGGCTTGCCCGTTTATGTCAAAAAGCCCAATTATCGAGACAGTTACCAGAATCTGATTCATCTTGCTAAACTGTTATTTTCTAATCTATTAGATCAAGAACAACAAATACTGGCCCTGAACCTGTTATTTCTATCTGAACATGATAAAAAGCTAGGGCTGAAAGAGTCTTTAACCAAATCCTTTTATTACCTATAAAAATCGCTGTTGAGCCTACCCTATACAGCTAAAATTTTAAACCAAAAACACTAAAATTGCCAAAAACACAAAACGGTCATTTTAGGTTATGTATAAATCAACCTGTTATTTGGCAAAAGAATATTCAAGTTACAAACGAAACAATCCAAAACGCAAATATTGGAGGGAAAATTTGATAAAGTCAAAAAAAAACAAAGGAGGACATTACCGGGTTTGGGTCAATGAACCCATTACCATTATTCTCTACGCCAGAGTCGGAAGTTCATTGCTCAAAAGCTCCCTTGATAAACTTCGATAATTGCTCAAAAGCCAATACCCTTTCGCCCGATTCATCTCTGATATCGCCTCAGGATTTAACCAAAATAGACGTGGATATAAAGCCTTTTTGGAACTCGCTATCAACGGCAATCCATTGCACCTTGTGGCAACCACATCGGATAGAATCACCCTTCCCTCCTTCCCACTCATCAAATGGATTATTGAATTATCAAAAGGGCGAGTCGAACTTTTGGAAGAGCCAAATAATACCGAACAATTCTTTACCCCGGCCCTCATTGCTTTCAGAACGAAGTTTATCAATTCCCATTATGGAAACAAAACAAAGCGTCGCAATCACAAGCAAGAAAATAAGGATTTATCCTCAAAATGAAAAATTGTGGTTTGATGCCTTAAACCTTTTTCGTCGTGCGTATAATCTGACAATTGAATTCATGCGAAAAGGGCGTAAACCTCATAGCGATTTCAGAACCCAAATATGTGATTGGTGCATAGTTGAATGCGAACAAAATGAGACCCGTTACAATAGCAACCTAGTTCAAGCGGCTTATCGAAAAGCTTGTGAGACACGTTCAGCCGTGATTAAAAACAGAATGAAAGGTGAAAAGGCTTCCATGTCTTTTATGTCAAGAAATGCACCTCAACAATATTTTGTTGTTCAGAGATTATCGGCAAACAAGCAAATATTTCCTAGAATATTAGGTGAATGTGCTTGGACCGAAACGGCCCCCAATGAGGCTGTGGGTAAAACGACTATAGTCACTTATACCAATGGACAATGGTTTGCAAGTGTAAAATTTGAACAATCTGTTACCCAAACTAAAACAAAAGAATTGTCCATTGTCTCACTTGACCCTGGAGTTAGAACGTTTCAAACGGCTTTTAGTCCACAAGATGCAACACAATATGGCGAAAAGTTTATTGAAACCAAATTGGTTCCTTTAATGTTGGCACTTGATAGCCTTTTATCAACGCGTGAGAAATTAAAACAAGAAGATAAATCAAAACAATGGGTTAAAGAACGATTGAAAAATCTTAACAATCGAATTCATCAAATCAGAGTCAGACAACAAAACTTAGTTACCGATTTGCATAGAAGGGTTGCTTATGATTTGGTTTCAAATTATGATGTCATTTTATTGCCCACTTTTGAAATTTTAAAAATGGTGCAAAAAAAACATGAGACGCGCAAACGATTTATTAGACGCAAAACGGTTAGAAGCATGCTTGGGTTGGCCCATTATAAGTTCAAGCAAACCTTGAAGTGGATGGCAAAAAAATACGGTAAAACCGTCATAGATGTTAATGAATCTTATACTTCCAAAACCTTGTGGGATGGTTCTGTTCTAAATAACTTGGGCGGGAAAGCTTCAATTCTTTTCCAAGGCAAAAGAGTGAACCGAGATATACATGGTGCAAGAAATATTTTGATTCGTTTTTTGACTAAGGTGATAGAAGTTTTATCACCCCAGGAAGCTTACTCCTTAAACATAACCGAACCCCTATTTGGTGGTTTTGGCGTTTTTAAGTAAGAGAAAATCTAATTAAGGCTAATCTTAACGATGCCCGAAAAGTCGGCCAAGAGTTACCAGAAACGGCCGATTTGATTTTTACCAGTCCACCCTACATCAATGTATTTAACTATCACCAAAACTACCGCGCCATCATTGAAAGCTTGAATATTGATATTCTCCGTGTAGCACAAAGCGAATTTGGTGCCAATAGAAAACATCGAAGCAACAGATTTAAAACGGTGGTGCAATATTGTCTTGATATGAGCAAAGCTATCGAAAGTTTTTGGCTCGCCTTAAAACCTGCTGGAAAAATGATACTGGTGATGGGGCGAGAATCAAAGGTACGCTGGACAAATGATTGCTCAACTCATTCAAACGATGGGCGGATTTATTGAACTGCACACGTTAGAAAGAACGTTTACTAACAAATTTGGCAACGCGATTAAAGAAGATATCCTTATTTTTCAAAAAGATAACCAGAAACCACAAACCGAAACGGCCCAATCCGTTGCGTTAGCCCATTTAAATCAAGGACTATCAAAAGCCACCGGTGATGTTAAGGCGGATATTTTGGACGCGATTAAAAAAATTGAACTGGTGACACCTTCTCCTATTTTTAACCCAAAAAGTGCTACTATAGATGCTCAGAAAAAAGATTTCAAAAAAGCCAATAGTGAATAGGGCGCATTCCCGTTTTCACGGTTAAGTAAGTACAACGAATTACGCGGATAAACGAATTTAGTACAACGAATTACGCGGATAAACGAATTTAGTATAACGAAACGCCGTGGCGGAACGCCAAACGCAGTGGCGGAACGCCTATATTGCTACTAAACGAATTATACTGTGAACGGGTGAAATTTAGACTTTTTTCTTCACCGGGGTGAAGGGAATGATGCTGGAATTCTGGAAACCTAAAAGTCCAAATCTAAGCCGTGTGCAGTATAAAAACGCGGATAAACGTACTCTTGATAAAAATTGACTTTTATCAATCCTTATATTAAGCATAATCGCCATCTAAATTAACTTTCGTACCCGGAAAATGGGAATGCGCCCTAGTGAATAGTGCCAACCCCGAAGGTGTTGAATGTGAAAGATCAACTGGTGGAACGAACCTAGGGAAAACTCAGAACAATTCGTTTATCCGCGTAATTAGATGTACTAAGAGACTAATCGACAACAATCCTGAAATTGTTGATAAAAGATAACCAATGCCCATCTAAACTCCTCACCAAAAAACCCAATTTGAACAACTCTCAACAGATCGTCAACAAAGTGCCGAAGTGCTAGAAAAACGATCTATGCTTGCTTTATTCGTTTAATTCCTAATTTTTATTCGTTTATTTCCTAATTCGTTGTACTCATCAAGCAAGAATAGACAAAACTTATCGGGACGTCTTTCAAAAAGAATCCGTTTATCTGCCCGTCATCCGTTGTACTACTTACCTAACCGAACCGTGAAAATGGCAATGCGCCCGAATGGACAAAACTTATCTGGACAAGTCTATGCTTTATCCGTTTATCGGCCCGTCATCCGTTGTACTACCTAGCCATAAATCCGTTAATCCACGTCATCCTAAGTACTACTACCTACAAAACACGTCCTATTGAAGAAACAATTCGTTTATCCGCGTAATTAGTTGTACTCAATTGTAACGGATTTTGGGATTTGTTCTTGTCCAAACTAGAGCTTGAATGCATGCCGAACTCAACATTGGATGTCTGATTCTTTTATAACCGAACAAATCCAAACTGTCTCAAACGAGTTTATGGCCCCCAAATTGGCTCTAATAGCCGTACAAAAATAATGGTAAAATTGGAGCCAAATAACGACTTCGATTGAGTCTAAGTCATAAGATTTCTCCTTAAGTCGAAATGACGAAAAGCACAATTTGTGACGGTACAAAGTCTAACGACTTCGATTGAGCCTAAGTTGGGATTTGTTCTTGTCCAAACTGGAGTTTGGATGCTTGCCGAACTCAAGTTTGGATGTCTGATTCTTTTATAACCGAACAAATCCAAACTTGAAATGTGTCAAACGATTTTATGGCCCCCAAATTGGGTCTAATAGCCGTACAAATTTTATGGTCAAATTGGGGCCAAATAACGACTTCGATTGAGTCTAAGTAATAAGATTTCTCACTAAGTCGAAATGACTTTCAGCGCAATTTGTGACGGTGCAAAGTATAAACGTGAAAAACTTTTAGCGGCTATTCGTAATAATCCACAGGCGGTGCGTTTTAATGATGCTTGCAAAGCTGCTGAGATGGTAGGTTTCACAGAAACAGGTGGGCGAAGTTCTCACACTGTTTATACTAACGTGAGTTCGACTTTTCAATAAGTTATATAAATATTATGTTAATCAAATAGTTGATTACAATTAATTGATTAAAAATACATTTTTATTTCTGGAGATACCCTTAGCATTAATACGTGAATAACCCTGATTTGTGGGCCATCAACTGGAATGAACCAGTACAGCTTAGGTGTTTTACTAAAGAAAATACACAAGATATCTTGAATTACCAAAGACGGTTATATTTATCCTTATCAAGCCTACCAATTAATTAAAATGTTGGACAAATACGAATGAGGCTTAACATGCAACGCTATCCATTTACCGTATTTTGGACTGATGAAGACAACGCTTACATTGCCATTGCACCCGATTTAGAAGATTATAGTGCTGGCGGTGCCACAGAAATTTGAGGAAGTTTATCCGCGTTTTTAATTCGTTTATCCGCTAATTATACTAAGCACCGCCATAAATTGAGCTTTTCTTGTCATGAACAGTTTAGAACTACTGTAAGTACGCATAAGAGCACTCGCACGCAGGGGGCAGTCTGCTTTAGCAGACTTTAGCTTTTAGCCTGGGGATTTATCCCCAGGCGATACTTGACACTAACCATCGAAAACGGAAAAAAGCGCAGTTTGTGACGGTGCAAAGTATAGTTGCTACTAAATTCGTTTATCCGCGTAATTAGTTGTACTCAATCCGTTTATCGGCCCGTCATCAGTTGTACTACCTAGCCATAAACAATCAATCCGTTTATCGGCCCGTCATCCGTTGTACTACTTACCTAACCGAACCGTGAAAACGGGAATGCGCCCGAATGGACAAAACTTATCTGGACAAGTCTATGCTTTATCCGTTTATCGGCCCGTCATCCGTTGTACTACTTACTTAACCGAACCGTGAAAATGGGAATGCGCCCGAATGGACAAAACTTATCTGGACAAGTCTATCATTTTTAGAAAGAGAACATCATCCATGTCCACTTTAACCAAACAACAACAAACCCAATTTGAACAACTCTCAACAGATCGTCAACAAAGTGCCGAAGTGCTAGAAAAACGCTCGATGCGAGGCGTAAAACTGCGCGTCATCGAAAAATACTCAGAATCGGCCCAATTTATCTATGAACTGCTACAAAATGCCGATGATGCCAAAGCCACCTATGCCCGACTGGTGCTCAATCCCACCGGCATCCTCTTCGCACATAACGGCACCATTCATTTCTCTATCACGGCTCCCGACACCGAAGACATTGATACTCAAAATCAACGACTAGGGCATATTAACGCCATTACCTCGATTGGCAATTCCAATAAGTATGAAGCACAAATCGGCAAATTTGGCGTCGGTTTTAAGGCCGTTTTTCAATATACCAACACGCCAGAAATTTATGATCCACCTTTTTGCTTTAAAATAGAAAAGTTCATTGTTCCCATCTTGCTTAACAAAGATCATCCTGACAGACAACCAGAAGAAACCCTATTTTATTTTCCATTCGATAATCCCGATAGTTCTCCGAGCCATGCGTTTCAAACCATTTTAGCAAAATTACAGAATCTTACCTATCCACTGCTGTTTTTAAGACATCTGACTAAAATTAGCTGGAATTATACTAAGGGCAGTCAAGGAAGTTATACGAAAACCTGTCGATTAGAAGAACCGCCGTTTTTTCAAAAAACAGCGTGTTTTAATCATTCCTATCAAGTCAATTTAATTGTGACACAACAACTGTTGAATAACAACCCAGTAGAGAACCGTTTCTTAGTCTTTACTCGCCCAATGCAGTCTTCCGATTCAGAATCGGTTAACGAAGTTAACATTGCCTACTTGTTGAAGCCTTCTGAAGGGCAAGCACCGCCCCAAGTCGCCTATCAACAAAGCTTTCCAGCTTATTGCTTTTTTCCTACCAAAGAAACTACCCATCTTCACTTTATTGTGCAAGCGCCCTTTTTATTAACCGATAGCCGGGAAGGTATTAAGCACGGTGACAGATGGAATCGGCAACTCATTGAAGCACTGGCTTTACTGACAGCAGAGAGTTTAAGACTCATAAAAAAAATGGGTTTATTGAGTGATGAGTTTTTTAATGTGTTACCCATTAATGAGCAAGATTTTCCGACTGAGCATTTATTTAGAGTGATTTATGACGCCGTTTTAACCCAATTACAATCCAAGGAAGCATTATTGCCCACCCAAACCGGTAGCTATACTAAACGGAATAAAGCCTATTTAGCCGAGAATCCAGAATTAATGAATTTATTATCTGCTGAACAATTAAGTGAGTTTGTAAAAAATGAACAAGCACAATGGGTGTTTCCACAAACGACGCATCATAACAAACTGTTATGGGATTATGTAAGACATCATTTAGTTAATCAAGAACTGAATTCGGATAAATTGGCGCGACGTATCACCCAAGAGTTCATCCAAAAGCAAAGCGATAAATGGTTAATGCAACTCTATACTTATTTATTAGAAAAAGCCCGTTATCTCTGGAAATATAAAAATGAAATCCTTCAGACAAAACAGATTTTGCGGTTAACCGACAATAAAATCGTTTCCGCCTACAACCGCGCCGGCAAAATACAAGTCTATTTGCCAACAGAATCGGAATCAGAATATCCCACCATCAAAGCCTGTTTTGTTAAACATGATAAATCATTGCAATTTATGCTGGCACTCGGCTTAGATAAACCAAAAGCATACGAAGAGATTAAGTATTATATACTACCAAGATATAAAAACACCGACGCTGAAATTGCGCCTACCGTGATGTCAAGAGATTTCAGAAAACTAGTCAATTATTTTTTAAGATGCCCTTGGCAACAACAAGCCGAATATATAAAAATACTCAAAGAAATTCATTTCTGTCGCGCTCGTTATCTTGTCGACAATTCAATAGCGCGTTTGCCACCCCAACTGATTTATTTCAAGACAGACAACTTAAAAAACTACTTTAGTCACTATTCCACCGTTTATTTTTTAGACAACGAATTTTACGCGCCCTTTTATAAAGAATTTGGCAAAGACGCGTTAACCCCGTTTTTTAAAGCCTTAGGCATAGAAGACAAACCCAGGCGTATTAAAATAAAAGCCACATTATCAACGCAACAAAGGGAAGCGATTACCAAAGGGCAATATACCCAAGATTATTATCACTTTTCTCAATACACGTATGATTATGACATTGAAGGCTTGGAAGCCTTTCTGGCTCACATAAACCCAGACAACTCAAAAAGGTTATGGCAGTTTTTACTCAAACTGATTGAAGAAAACTTAGGGCAAGAAATTTTTAAAGGGCAATACAACTGGTTTTACCGGCGCGAAAGATACCACCATTTTGATGCCAAGTTTTTAATCACACTGCGACAAACCGCCTGGCTTTATAACAGTCACGGCAACTGCGTCAAACCGGCTGACGCGATAGTGCCCGAATTGGCAGCCAATAATTATGAAACCGAAAACTATGCAGCTAAAATATTAATTGAAAAGCTACAGATTCCAACCGAAAAACTCCCAGATTTTACCGAGGAACAACGAGATAAATATGTGTTTGGAGAAGCACTGTTTAAGTTGGCAAAGGCAAGCGGAAAAGAGCCAACTGAAGTATTAGAAAAGTTGAGGCATTTTTTAGTTAAACGTAAAAAAAACCGCCCTTTACCAAAAGAAAGCATTGTTGGCTCAACTGAAAAAACACCTACCAAAGTCACTGATACCAAACAAGATAAATACCTCAGTAAACTCATTATTGCCGAAGAAGTGCCTCCGTTAGAAAATAAAGAACAATTGACTCATACTCAACAATACGAATACCCAAACCAACATCAATCCGTCTTTACCAATGACTTCCCCACCTTGGAAAAGAAAGAGAATTTTCTAACGCCGACTGCCAAAACCGTTGAAAAAAAACGAGCGCAATTAGAAAAACAATTCGCCGAACAAATTGACGAAATGACGAAAATTGAAGCCCTTAAATCACGGATTAAAAAAACTGAAAAATATCGCGTTGACTGGTTTAAGGCGTTATTAGAATTAGAATACCAGCAGAGTCACGACAGTATGGACAAACCAATCATTATCAAATTTAGTCAGATAGAAACAGACACGTTTTCAGACAAAATGATTTTCCTTAAAAATCCTTCTCGCGCCATTCCATCTATTATAGAAGATATGGCTGACTTATCTTTACAATTGAGTCTTGGCACTGAAACCAAAACCGTTTTAATAGAAGTGGTGAGCGTGAAGGAATTAACGCTTCGCGCTCGGCTTAAGTCAGCGGCTAAGCTCAAAGAAATCGACTTAAACCAAATACAAAGTGCTATTCTTGAGATTAAAAATATCGCCTTTATGTTAGAAAAACTCAAAGAAGCCTTTTGGCAATTACGTTGCTCAAACAATGACAACTTACAAGCCAAATTACCCACAAAAATTGAGTTTATTTTGGGCCCACCTGGTACCGGTAAAACAACTTATTTAGTCAAAGAAAGAATCATTCCGTTGCTAACTGGAATAAGCTTTCCAAAGAACCAGGTTGCTGAATCTTCACCTAAAGTATTGGTACTGACACCAACGAATAAAGTCGCAGATGTGTTAGTCAAAAAAATCATGGCAGAAATGCCGGCTAACCGCCCTTTGTCAAATGGGGAAATGGCCCCATTTCAACCAGAAACGGCCCCGTCAACGGATAACAGTGACCAAAACCCGTTAATTCGGTTTGGTGTCACTGGAGATAGTGAGATTGAAAAGGCTGGGCTATTGAAAGATAAATCGTTTGAGATAACCCGCTTAACACAATGTGTGGTTGTCACCACTGTTGCTCGTTTTTTATATGATGGTTTCAAAAACACGCTTCTTAAGGCGTATGATTGGGATGTCATCGTGTTTGATGAAGCCTCTATGATTATGTTGGCACAAATAGTTTATGTACTTTATCAACAAACCCATTGTTATTTTATTATTGGAGGCGATCCGTTTCAAATTCAGCCAGTGGTAAGGGCAAAAGAATGGAGAACGGAAAATATCTATACGTTGGTAGGATTAAATCGCTTTCAAGCACCGAAAACCGTTCCGCATGATTTCCCAATCACTCACTTGACGACACAATATAGAAGTATTCCACCTTTAGGCGCATTAGTCAGTCAATTTAGCTATGACGGTATTTTAACGCATCATCGCAAGCTTGCCGATAAAAAATCGCTTAACATAGAGCGTTTTGACTTAAAAGAAATCACGATCATTAAGTTTCCTGCCAGCCAAATTGACCGATTTGACAGCCTTTATCGTTCACAACGGTTAGACGGAGGCGGTGCCTATCAGATTTATTCTGCCATTTTTACCGTTGAATTGGCGCTTTTTTTAGCCAAACACCTCAAAAAGCACAGTCAAGCCGAATGGAAAATCGGCATAGTTTGCCCTTACTTAGCACAAGCCACGTTGGTAGAAAAAATGATAGCCGCACTGTCGTCGTTGGAAAAAAACACCGTTGTTTCAAGAAACAAGGTACACAGTTTCCAAGGCGACGAATTTGACATGATTTTAAATCTACTCAATGCACCACCAATAATTAGTCCAAACATTTTCTTAAATAACCAGAATATTTTAAACGTTGCCATTAGCCGCGCCAAAGATTATTTAGTTCTAATCCTCCCAGACATTGATGAAGGCTTAGCGCAACTCCAACGGCTTGACACAATTCTGAACGATAATGAAATAAAGCCGTATGTTCAACAGTTTACGTCAGCAGAAGTCGAACAAATCCTGTTTAATCAAACAGACTACATTCAAGAAAATTCGTTAATCACAACTCACCAAAAAATCAATGTTTATGGCAAACCTGAAAAAAAATATCAGGTAAGGTGTTCCGATAAGGCGGTGGATATTCAGTTGGAGGTGGAAAGGTTTTTTGATTAACCTACAACCACAAGGATTGTATATAATAAGGGATTTTAGTTTAGAGCATATTATCGAATTTTTTTCATTCTCTTATCATTGCTAAGAAATCCTTTCTTATCGCTTCAGCGACTTAACCTATAAGAGTTTGTAGTATAAGTTTGTAGTATAAGTTTGTAATATAAGTTTGTAGTATAAGTTTGTAGTATAAGTTTGTAGTAGTCGCTTTAGCGACTGAATCTTGCTTGTTTGTAGTATAAGTTTGTAGTATAAGTTTGTAGTAGTCGCTTTAGCGACTGAATCTATAAGCATTCCCAGTTTTTTCTATCCCCTTCCCAACCAACCCTCTTCTCTTGAGGGCCAGGGTAAGGCTGAAACAGATCAGAAAAGATACCGATAAGTGATTGATTTTAAACACTCGCTTTGATTAGCAAGAATTGGCTGACATGAATGAAATAAATATGGTGGAGATCAAAGTCGCTTTACTCAGCCTACGCTTGCTCAGTTATCAGTTATCAGTTGTTGGGAGGCGTTCAATCAATTTGCAATAATGGCCCTCAATGAAAGTTGTCCAAAGCTAAAGCTCATTCACTCCTTGGCTAATTCGTTTAGGAGCAATATTAGTTGTACTAAGAGGCCAATTCGTTTATCCACGCAATTCGTTGTACTCAGAGGCAAGCCAATTCGTTTATCCGCGCAATTCGTTGTACTCAGAGGCAGACAAATTCGTTTATCCGCGCAATTCGTTGTACTAAGAGACAAATTCGTTTATCCGCGTAATTCGTTGTACTCAGAGGCAGGCCAATTCGTTTATCCGCGCAATTCGTTGTACTCAGTTCAGGGCAAAGAAATCAGATTTTTCAAAAAATCGGATTTCTCAATACTAAGAGGCTAATTCGTTTATCCGCGTAATTCGTTGTACTCAGAGGTTTGTTAATTCGTTTATCCGCGTAATTCGTTGTACTCAGTTCAGGGCAAAGAAATCAGATTTTTCAAAAAATCGGATTTCTCAATACTAAGAGGCTAATTCGTTTATCCGCGTAATTCGTTGTGCTCAGAGGTTTGTTAATTCGTTTATCCGCGCAATTCGTTGTACTCAGAGGCAGACCAATTCGTTTATCCGCGTAATTCGTTGTACTCAGAGGTTTGTTAATTCGTTTATCCGTGCAATTGGTTGTACTACTTTGAAAACCTTTTTTCATTACCGAAAAGAGTTTTGCAAATGTGAAACGCAGTAATTCGCTCCGCGAGATAATAGCCTTAAGGAAAACCTGTGGGAAATGTGCTCCCGACGCGCCAACCCCGAAGGGGTTGAATGTTAAGAGCCACTGGCGAAACTATCTGACAACCGAGAAAATCCTTACCGATAGCGCCGTAACCACATTTATAATAACGGCACCCGCAGTTTCCAGCTTTTGCCGTCGGGGATAATATAGCCGTAGTCTTCCAATTTCAATCGGTTCTGTTTGTCGGTAATCGGTTGATTATCAAGAATTTCCTCGACCGTAGAATGGCATTAGTGCTGGGAACAAAATTCGCTCCAGAAACTACTTAAGGCGTAAGTGTTGCGGTGTACAATTTTTTGGCTGATGACTTGTTCTAAATCAGCCAGCGTCATGTCTTTGCGGCTTTCGGTATTCGCAATGTTGACCAAGTAACGGCATAGCATTTGTAACAGGGCGGGATGGCCTTGAGTCACAGTCCACATACGTTCAATCACTGCTGTTGGGTAATTCAAATCAACGGGTTCGGTAATCAAGCGCGTTGCGTCTTCATAACATAGGTAATCTACTTGCAGTGGCATGGCGTGAATAAAACATCGGTCCCAATTAGGCTGCGTTAAGTCAGCGAATTGGGCCGCTCCCACAAATAAAAAAACGATTTGATTTTGCTGTTGAGAAAAACTCCGCATGGCTTCTAACAACATCTTGCCTTGTCTTGGATTACTCATAAAAATGCGTTCCTGCAAGGATTCGTATTCGTCAAAAGCCAGAATGATTTTTTCTTCCTGTTGGCGACTGAGCATTTCTAACTGGCGCTGCATTTTTCCCCAAGCTTCTAGCCAATTCTCAGTAGGTTGCCAGTCGATTTCGGCTAATTTCCAACGCTTGTCCAAGCATTGTTGTAAGTTTTTTAACCAATTAGACAGACTATTAACATCGGCATGTTGGCAGTCTTGATAAATCACTTGGAAACGGCTGCCTAACAGTCGGGGTAAAAATCTTAGGAGACTGCTTTTGCCAACCCGACGTTGTCCGTAACAGAGAAACATTGGCATCGTGCGGGCGGTAAGGATTTGTTGCTTTAATTCGACTTTAATATCCTCTCTACCTAAGAAAATACTCTGGTCTTTTTCAGGATATAAAATCTCGCCAAAACGGTAAATATTATGAGTAATCGGTTCTTGGTTCTGTGCCTCTTGAGCCAGTTTATCAAGTTCTTGTTTGGCCGCGCTTTGCCATTGCTCAAGTGCCGGCAGGTAGTAGTGATGCCAGCGATAGGCTTCATACGTGGTTAACGCTCTAAACTTGTCGAGTTGTGTGCAAAAGGTTTCAAACTGTGCCTTTTTTAGAGTGATCTGATGTTCTTCCGTGTAAGCAACAAATTGCCCTTTGAGTTTATCAATTTGATTGAGCCACGATTCCGAGGGTGTCAAGCGCGGCGTTTCTTGAATTAAGGGCGGTGGCAACAGGTATTGTTTTTCTAAAGGATGGTGTTGCCAGTTGCCGGCAGTGGCCGCGTGGGCGATGTGCATAGCCAATTGTGTTTGTAACGGGCGGTATTCTTGGAGAAACTTGACCAACGCCAAGCCGGTTTCTGGGTTTTGTTGCGCTTTAGCAGTCAGTTTACGAGTCATACCCCAAATCGGTAGCCAAATCGCACCATCACCAATGTACGGGTTGTTGGTCAAATTAACACTCACCAGCGATTTTAGGAAATGCCAAGGATATAGCCAAAGACGGAAATAACTGAGGTAAAAAAATAGCAGGAATGCTAAACCGACTGCTAAACCTCCTGTTAAACCTCCTGCTAAACCGAGTGCTAAACCGAGTGCTAAACCGAGTGCTAAACTGAGTGCTAAACTGAGTGCTAAACTGAGTGCTAAACCGAATGCTAAACCGAATGCTAAACCGAGTGCTAAACCGAGTGCTAAACCGAGTGCTAAACCGACTGCTAAAACTATCAAACTTCTATAATTATCAAAACTGGCAAAAAGGTAAGCTTTTTCCCACCATGTAGAATAGGTTTGCCATTGTTGAACAAAAACTTTGTTGGCCTCTAGATTTTTCGGAGCATCCGGCGGAAAAATTAGCGGTAAATCAAAAACGGCAATAATAAACACACCAATAGCATAAAGCACCAACGTCAACGGAATAATAACGACAAAGAAATTGACGACAATAGCCTTTAACACGATTCTCGCGGTTTGGAATTTACTTAAGGTGTTTTCATACCGCTTAAATAAAACCGGTTCAAAAATCAACCACTGCAAAAGTTGCAGACTGCTTTTCGGGGTAGTGGGTTTGTCAAATGGATTGGGCATAATTGACGACTCTTTAGCTGAACGACAAGGATTGTTTCATTAGTTAGCGTGGGCGCACTACTCCCACTTTCACGGTTAAGTACAACGACACAAGCGTGGATAAACGAATAAGGCATCAAATCCTTGATTATGGGTTAACATAGTTAAAGGATTTATGCGTATCGACTTAGTTAATTAGTCCTTAGATTTTTTCTTCAACCAATCTTTAAAAAGCTCAATCAAAGCCAGAATCGGATCAGCCAATATCACCTTTAAAACCAGAAATAATTTTTTAAACAAAGCTTTCACATTGAAAATGGTTGAAACCTTATCAACAGCCTCGACGATTTTTTTGGCATGATACTCTGCTTGTTTGGATTGCTGTTTATATCGCTTGTGCCAATTCTTTAATTGCCGAATAAAACTCGCCATATCATCATCCCAAAACTGAGTAGAATGACTTAATTGGCGGGACAAATAATCCAACAGCGCATAATCATAACCAAGCGTTCGATGTTGTCCTTGTTGCAATAAATGAGAAATATGTACGGTTGACAACTCTGGATGCCGCCGACTCAACTCATACCGCGCCTCATCTCTCGTTAAAGCTGGCAAATATTCAATTTGCTGAATATCCAATTTAGAAGTTTTAAACACCCCACCGATATTAAACAACAAGCCATGATAACTGCTGCTTTCAGTGATTACCAACAATGCCACATTGCGATAATTCTTCAAACTATTCAAATTGACATAAAAATAGTGATCAAATTGCTCATCAACATCATTGGCACACATCGCATCCAACTGATTTAATACAATGATAAAATTTTGTTTCGGTTGCTTCTCCAAATCCGCTAAAATGGCCGATAAATCAGGGCATTCCTGTGCAGGCTGCTGATGATACTGCCGCCACAAATCCAATAAAAACTGCTGGTAACTCCCACGACAAAAACGCATATTCACCGCCAACACCCGGGCATTCTGCAACTGACAAGCCTTAACATCAGCCACCAACCTATCGGCTTCTTCACCTATTTTCGGTACCACCACATTCACCGAAGTCGCATCTAATAAAGACATTAAAATATTCTCGGTAAAACGTTGTCGTAAACAATGAGCATAATCAATGGGCATAATATCAAAACTCGTCAGTTGGGATGAACGAAATGCTTGAACGAAAACCGTATATTGTTGTCGATATTTAATAAATGCTTTTCCCGCAAAACCTAATTAAGTCATGTGCGAACGCTAATCTTTCCGGCATTGCTGACATGAATGAGATGTGGTGGGGATCAAAGTCGCTCTACCCACCCTACGTTTGCTCCTCAAAAAACGACAAGGATTACATCAAAGCCGGGATATAGACTAAACACTGTTATAAATTGAGCTTTTTTGTCATTTCGACAGAGACGAAATCTCCGTAACGGGGCGTAAGATTTTTCGCTCAAAAGACACGACAAAAGCGCAATTTGTGACGGTGCAAAGTATCGCTTTTCAGATATTATGAATGAAATCCAAGATTTCTCGTAGCCGACTCCGATTTTATTATAAGAAAAAAAGTCAAGTGTATTTTGCGATTTGCAAACCCGGCCCAATTCGCCGTCGCATCAAATCTTTGGCTGGCAACGACGCTCGCCAACGCAAAACAACTCCCTCAAAAAAAGTGCCGTATTATCGTTACATCATGCCTTAATGTCAACAGGCCTAAACGAAAAAATTATCTAATGGCGGCCACTCTTTTTATAACTATTCGATAATTACTCAAATAATCTCAATAAGGGCAGACAAGTGGGCCGCACTTTATATCAGTATTCCGCTGCCCACCCTCGCAACCATTCCCAGTTTTTCCTACCCCCTTTCCAACAAACAAACCCTTTTCTGTTGGGGGCCAGGGTGAGGCTGAAACAGATCAGAAAAGATACCGATAAGTGATTGAATTTAAACACTCGCCTTGATTGGCAAGAATTGTCTGACATGAATGAGATAGATGTGGTGGCGAAATAAACGCACGCACGCAAGAGACAACCAAATAAACGCGGCGCATGCATGCGTCACTAGCGTGCGTTAAAATCCTTGATTTCATAATAATTAATTCAACCCTTAATCCGCATTCCTTGTATTCGTTTATCCGCGTAATTAGTTGTACTAAGAGGCTTAGTTGTACTAAGAGGCCAATTCGTTTATCCGCGTAATTCGTTGTACTGAGAGGTTTGTTAATTCGTTTATCCGCGCAATTCGTTGTACTCAGAGGTTTATTAATTCGTTTATCCGCGCAATTCGTTGTACTCAGAGGCAAGCTAATTCGTTTATCCGCGCAATTCGTTGTACTCAGAGGCAGACAAATTCGTATATCCGCGCTTATGTCGTTGTACTAAGAGGCGCATTAAATCCTTAATGTCCCAAAATCTGCGTTGCCCATTTCGCATCCTCACCCGCCAAGGCAGGTTCCGGCTTTTGGCGATAGTTAATGGCTAAATCATAACCCCCTAAATCATAAAGTTCATGTAAAATCTTATTCAAAGGTAAAACAGGCTCAGTTTCATCTTCTTGGAGCGGAATAGGAAAATCCGGTATTTTCTCGCGTACCCCAAACAAGTAAATATCCGCCTTTGGACGCTGCCAACCCCGACTAACAACTATCCGATAATCACTGGCTTGTTTGACTTTCATTGGAAAAGGCTTACCCGCACGAATTAAATCAATTTCAACCAAGTTTGTGAAACTCGCTAACACTTTTAGTCGCTTACGTTCATATTGACTACGTCCTTCACGCCCTATTTTATTAGCAGGTGATAAAATCTCTATGACGGTAATCACTTCCTGATTGACAGCATCCCGCACTTCCAAAAAAACCTCAGTCACCACTTTTGGCATCGGCAACTCGCTAACTAAAGGGCGAGTCACCATTGGCACCGTCGCAACCGCGATATCCTCATCAGCTTCATCTATCGGCGAAGCCAATAAGATATCTGGAATACCGCTACGTTGCTCATTTGGCGGCAAAAAGGTGAGATAAGTATGCTGCTCAATAGCCACATTATAACGAGGGCGGAGTAACGGTGTTAAAAATCTTTGTATATCAACAATTAAACTGGCATGAACTTGTACCCACAAACTAGGACGTTCTAAATACGGATCCATGCCCGGAAAAGGTGTTGGCATGATTTACCTCCCACAAAGTTTTTCTTGCTATAGATGTTCAGAAAAATAATTTCAAAAAAGCCAATAGTGAATAGCGCCAACCCTGAAGGGGTTGAATGTGAATAGCCACAGGTGAAACCTGTGGAAAAGGTATTTGGTATGCCCCAACCCCGAAGGGGTTGAATGTAAAAATATTTTTCTCTTTGGAAAAAACTAGGTTAGTCATTTTGAAAGTATAAGTTTGTAGTACAAGTTTGTAGTAGTCGCTTTAGCGACTGAATCTATAAGCATCCCCAGTTTTTCCTACCCCCCTTTCCAACCAACCCTCTTCTCTTGGGGGCCAGGGCGAGGCTGAAACAGATCACAATAAGTACCAATAAGTGATTGAATTTAAACACTCGCCTTGATTAGCAAGAATTGTCTGACATGAATGAGAAGTGGTGGGTGTAGCATAGCTCTGGGGGTGGGGTGATGAAAAGGAGGTTCCAACGGGTTCTAAAACTTGATCCCGTTTTTATTTAGATTCAGTTTTATTATTTTAAAAACAATAATTTAAGTATTCTTTAATTCATTAATCATTAATCATTAATCATTAATCATTAATAATTTTCATCACCCCAGCATAGCTCTACCCACCCTACGCTTGCTACCCACCCTACAATTAACTCGGCGAGTAGCCTTTTTATCCGTTTCGGAACGCGTCTCCTAAGTACTTATCAGCCGGCAACGTAGTTGCCCACCATCGTCGTCGGCATGGTGGGCAAGAAAAAACACCTTGCCCACCCTACATGTCTACCCACCCTACGCTTGCTTGATAGAAAGAACAACGGAACGAGAGAAAACCGATGTTCGCTACGCCAACGACGGTTTATTCATTCCGATGGGAAACTGGTAAAATAATTTGATCAGCAAATCGCTCAGTTCATGCTTTTCATCCCAGAGTTTTTCCAAAAGAAGCTGCTTCGGTATCTTCAGCGTCTAGTTTGCTAAATGATGTTTTACCGATAAAAAAACGAGCAAAATCTAAGACTTCCTTTGCCGTGTTGTCAGGTAAATTCTTGACGATTGCAGCGGCTTGTTCTGCAACGGTTACCCATTCTTGGGTTTCAACCCGCCAAACAACGATAAATTGTTCTGGGCTCAGGGGCATAAAATCAAGCGTTTCTCCCTCTTCATTGGTAAACTCAACTTCGTAAGCATTGTTACTGTGACAATGAACAATTGTGCCTTTCGCGCCAACACGTAAATTTCGTTCTGGCATATCGACTGTCATTTCAACTATATCACCTATCTCTGGCATTTTATTGACCTCTTATTTCAGAACATATAGTGTTACTAAATGTGCTTCTTTCGCTTTTATTTCAGAACATATAGTGTTACTAAATGTGCTTCTTTCGCTTCCTTATGTACAAGCCAACCGGTTCTTACTGTCTCTTGCTGCCCTTCTACGCCTTCAACCAATAGCTCCACATTTCTGTGATTGATGTGATGAACTTATAAGTTTGTAGTATAAGTTTGTAGTATAAGTTTGTAGTATAAGTTTGTAGTAGTCGCTTCAGCGACTTAATCTCGTTAAGGCGATAAATCGCCTACTACAAACACGACAAACTACCGATAAGTGATTGATTTTAAACACTCGCCTTGATTGGCAAGAATTGTCTGACATGAATGAGAAGTGGTGAGTGTAGCATAGTTCTACCCACCCTACGTCTCAAGAAATCCGATTTGTTCCTTCAATAGGATTTTCAATCCAATCAATCCCTTCATAAGCACATAAGCAAACAAACCATGTAGCCCAGCGTTCATCCGTTATCGACTTGCAGACGTGATTTGTGACACAGATATCTCAGGGTAAGCAGTATTTCGAGACAAAGCCTTGGGAGGATCAACCAACTTTATGATGGATTGACTAAAACACCACTCATTCTGTAGTGACTAAGTATCTCTTCTAGGACTAAACCCAGTTTTTTTGTGTAATCCTGATTACTCTTGTGTGGAAGCGATAAAACAAAAAAAATCCCATTACATCGTTCAATCGTTAATCTCCCTTCCAATTCTGGATTGGCAAGTTCATAAATCACTTGCTCCATTTGTTCTTGGTTGGATTCGTTATAATCCAAATCTTCTCGACACTCGATCAGATTTGCCCAATCTTCAACCTGTTTAGCATTAAAATCACCAGACAAAAAGCGATTAAGAACACTGACAACATGAATGGGTTCTATGATAACAGGTTCACCCTCATAATCCCATTCAAACCGGCTTAATTCTTTGGCAATCAGTTCTAGGGGCTTTTCAAAAGTAACTAATGTGTGCAATACCTGCTTTCTGCTGTTCATCATGTTCACCTCAGTCTAAGGATATGTTCTAATATTGATTTTGTCTTTAACGTGGACAATCTCATCCTGTGGATCATACGTGGTTTTCGTATACTGAATCGTTTTACCATTGACATCAATCTGCTTTTCATAAACGGCTTTTGAACCCGGTACTTTACCCGGTGATGTCGCTTGCACTGCGACACTGCCATTAGGAAGAATGTATATTCCAATATTTTCCTTCGCATTTGAAGGTATTTTATTTCTGAAACGCTCAATATTTTTTTGTTGAACAGGATTGGGTAATGTATTTGACATAGTAGTTTACTATATACTTTTTGCGTTTGAATTTTGCTCGTTATAATGGATGAAAGAGGAAAAGCGTTTTAAGGGAAGAACATGTAGGGCGAACACGCAGGTGTAGGGCAAACACACAGGGAGAACACACGGGGAGAACACACAGGACGATCCTATTAAGGCGGCCTTGTCCAAAGCTAAAACGTTGGAGTCCTCGTATTCGTTTGGGAACAAAATTCGTTGTACTCAGTTATCAGTTATCAGTTGATGGAAAGCGCTCAATCAATTTGGAATAATGGCCTTCAATGAAAGCCGTCCAAAGCTAAAGCTCATTCACTCCATGGCTCAGTCGTTTATCCGCGCAATTCGTTGTACTCAGAGGCTAATTCGTTTATCCGCGTAATTAGTTGTACTCAGTTGTCAGTTATCAGTTGTTGGGAGGCGTTCAATCAATTTGGAATAATGGCCCTCAATGAAAGCCGTCCAAAGCTAAAGCTCATTCACTCCATGGCTCATTCGTTTATCCGCGCAATTCGTTGTACTCAGAGGCCGGCAAATTCGTTTATCCACGCAATTCGTTGTACTCAGAGGCCAATTCGTTTATCCGCGCAATTCGTTGTACTCAGTTATCAGTTATCAGTTATCAGTTATCAGCTATCAGTTATCAGTTATCAGTTATCAGTTATCAGTTGTTGGGAAGCGTTCAATCAATTTGGAATAATGGCCCTCAATGAAAGCCGTCCAAAGCTAAAGCTCATTCACTCCATGGCTCATTCGTTTATCCACGCAATTCGTTGTACTCAGAGGTTTGTTAATTCGTTTATCCGCGTAATTCGTTGTACTCAGTTATCAATGATCAGTTAGCCTTGTTAGAAATCCGATTTTTCAAAAGGATTTCTTTTCCCAGTTCAAAAAATCCTTGTCTCTTGAGGGCCAGGGTGAGGCTGAAACAGATCACAATAAGTACCGATAAGTGATTGAATTTAAACACTCGCTTTGATTAGCAAGAATTGGCTGACATGAATGAGAAGTCGGCATGGTGGGCAAGAAAAAACACCTTGCCCACCCTACATGTTGCAAGAGGGCAAGGGCAGTGTTTTTCAGCATCAAGCCTCCCTTTACTGTTTACGCCACTCCCAAGGCGTTTGATGAAGGCCGGGTTCTGCCCAAATTCCCAATTGGGCCTCTTTTGCTTCTTGTTCGGCCGCTTTATAATCTGGCTTCTCACAAAAAGCATCATAAACGGCCGCTTTTCCCGCTTTGACTTGGGCAAGATTTAAGTTAATATTATTACTATACACTTCTCCCACCGTCCGCCCATAAATGTCCTCATCAATTTCGACCAACTTCACCGTTTTTCCGGTGAGAGAACGCAAATGATCGCGTGCTTCCGTGCCCCAAGCTATCTGATCCATTTCTGGTGTATCGATGCAATACAAACGCACTTTCGTTTTTTCCGAGTTTTCAGAACACAGCAAAGTCATCGTATCGCCATCATAAATGCTTACCACTTCGCATTCGACAAAAGCAGTTGGAAGCTCATCACCAGAATCATTCTCCTGAAGAACGACTGATTGAACGGACTCAAAATCAACCTCAAACATCGTCACCGTAGACGAATAGAGTTTTGCCCTAAAAGCCTGTTTCCCTTTTACCGTTTCAAATTCAAGATAAGGGATTGTTAAGACGAAATGACCCTCATCATCAACCGTCAAGGTAGGAACTTCATCTGCATAACTTATTGAGATAAACGCACACAAAGCTAAAGACGTGAATATTTTCTTCATTTCGTTTATCATAGTCACTGTTTGTAGTCAGTGGTTAACTCGTTTATCCGCATTGTACTGCACTCAATGGTTTGTTAATTCGTTTATCCGCGCAATTCGTTGTACTCAGAGGCTTAGTTATACTCAGAGGCAAATTCGTTTATCCGCGTAATTAGTTGTACTCCTCAGAGACTTAGTTGTACTCAGAGGTTTGTTAATTCGTTTATCCGCGTAATTAGTTGTACTACTCAGAGACTTAGTTGTACTCAGAATGAAACAATATTTAGACTTAATGCAAGACATACTGGATCAAGGTATCCAAAAAGACGACAGGACTGGAACGGGCACCTTGTCCGTTTTTGGGCGGCAATTACGCTTTGACTTGTCCCACGGTTTCCCGTTGCTGACAACCAAAAAGCTACATGTTCGCAGTATCTTTTACGAACTGTTATGGTTTCTCAAAGGCCAAACCAACACCAAATATCTTCTTGACAATAAAGTACATATTTGGGATGCGTGGGCCGATGAAAATGGCGAATTGGGGCCTATCTACGGTTATCAATGGCGAAGTTGGCCGACACCAAACGGGCAACCCATTGATCAGATAAGCCACCTTATCGCGCAACTCAAAAACAATCCCAATTCGCGGCGACATCTTGTCTCAGCGTGGAATGTTGCAGACATTGATAAAATGGCTTTGCCACCCTGTCATATCCTATTTCAATTTTATGTGGCAGCGGACAAACTCTCCTGCCAACTATATCAACGCAGCGCCGATTGTTTTATCGGCCTTCCTTTCAATATCGCCAGTTACGCGTTATTAACACATCTGGTAGCGCAACAAACTGATTTAGCCGTAGGAGATTTTGTTTGGACAGGCGGCGATGTTCATCTCTACCTAAATCATTTAGAACAAACACGACTGCAATTGACAAGAACACCCTATCCGCTACCAAAGTTGGTTATCAAACGCAAACCGGCTTCTATCTTCGAGTATCAACATGAAGACTTTGAAATAATTGACTATCAAGCCCACCCACATATCAAAGCAACGGTGGCAGTTTAAGCCGCGTTTAGAGAAATTCCTGATTATAACGGATGAAAGTTGATAGCTTATCAACACGCCACGTTGTTTGAATGTGAAGAGCCACTGGTGGAACCTCAATGCCATTAAGTTAAGCAACAAAACACCTACAAAAAGTATAACAGCGCGACAGAGGGCCATAACCTAATTTGAAAGCATCCAAAGTATTTTATGGCCCTCAAATTTCATACCACCGCCCTTAGTACAACGGATTAGGGATAGCACTCTTTTGCTAGAAGCCAGCGTGGTTTTGGATTTGCAACCTAGAAGAAAGGTTTTTTGAGCAAAAACGTCTTGATTGAAACTTATTTTATAAGGTTTCTCAAGGTTTCTCAATATTTCTCAATATTTCTCAAGCTTTCTCAAGCTTTCTCAATATTTATCCTCTCGTCGAAATCGAAACGAAATGACATCTTTGTTCATTCTTCATTTTTCATTTGATCGCGAGATATTCGCATTACCCCTTCGGGGTAAACTAAAAGCCAGCTAAAAAACAGAAACCCCGGCTCGAAGAATAATTAGGCCGGTGTGATCTCTTGATGAATACTACTCGCCACACGATGCCCAGCTGCGATAGCATGAATCACATCAGGGCCTTCTACCACATCCCCGGCCGCCCAAAGCCACGCTTCTGAAGTACGGCCTTCAGCATCAATAACTGGACGGCCTCGCTTATCCCATTCCAACCGCTCCGTCAGAACATCACCGAGGAATTCTAATTGCGGCGCTTGCCCAATCGCCTCTACAACCATATCCGCCTCATGGAACATCACATCACCGTCATCATACATAGGATGAAAACGGCCCTGTTCATCAAAGATAGAAATACAACGCACAGTTTCCAAGCCCGTCAAAGTTCCCTTTTTCACAACACAACGACGCGGCCCTCGGCTAGTAAACAACTGTATACCTTCATCATCCGCCTCTCTCACTTCGCTCTCATCGGCAAGCATACTCTCACGCGCCTCCAAAACAACCACCACCATATTCACTTCACCAAACTTATTACGCTGCAAACGAGCAAGGCTACGAGCAATATCAAACGCGACATTACCACCGCCAATGACCGCAATTTTCTGACGGACATCAATCGCCTCATTTAAAGTAATCCGCCGCAACAAATCAATAGCCGAATAAACTTGCGGATGATCAGCGCCAGGCACTCGCGTTGAGCGCCCTCCATGTGATCCAATAGCAACCAACGTGGCATCAAAATCCTTTTCCAAATCCGCCATCGTCATATCGATATCGACACGAGTATTGCAACGAATCTCAACCCCCATTGACTGAATCACATCAATATCCTCATCCAACTTATCATAAGGCAGACGATATTCCGGAATACCATAACGCATCATACCGCCCGCTTTATCCAAAGCCTCAAAAACCGTCACAGCATGGCCTTGACGCGCCAAATCGTAGGCCACCGTCAGGCCGGCCGGCCCCGAACCAACAATCGCCACCTTTTTACCAGTAGCAGTGCTTGTCAGGCCTTCTTTAGCCATTTGCTTAATACGCTCATGGGAAACCTTATCCATCGCATACCGTTTTAACCAACGAATACTAACCGGCTCACCGCGCCGCCCAATCGAACAGGCCGCTTCACAACGATGCGTACAAACGCGCCCACACACATTAGCCAACGGATTCGTCCGATAAATCTGACGCACCGCCTCCTCCATATCGCCGGCCCAAATGGCCCGAATATATTCGGGCGCATGCATATTAGTCGGACACGCATCATGGCACATCCCACACTGAATGCAACGCGACGCTTCCAACAAGGCCGTCTGATCATCAAAGCCTTGGACAATTTCAACAAACGAATCTTGCCGCGCCTCAGCCTTCAACTCAGACATACCCTGCCGCTTCAAATCAAGCAAATCAGAATCGCTAGACTTTGCCCAACCTTTAGGAAAACCAAAGCCGTGCATACCCTTTTCATCAGGTAAAATAAAAAACGTATTCAAATCAAGGCTGACATGCACATATTCGCGTGACAAAGCCAACGAACCGGTAGGACAAACATCGACACACAAGGCACACCAGCAACAACGCCCATAATCCATCGCCGGGCGGCGTGGCTTAATGCCCTTTATCGGATCGCTAGGCAAATCCTTAATATCCATCATGCGAATAGCCTGATTATCACAAATTGTGGCGCACGTACCACAACCAATACACAGTTCCCAATCATTAACATGAAAACCGCGATAATTGGGCGCAGCGGGGCGCGGTTCAATCGGCAACGTCACCGGCTGTCGCCCAAGAAAACTTAAAGCTTTTAGGGGAGCTAATAAACTATTCATAATGAATTATGACGATAACGGCTTCAAAAAAAACAAATTTTATAATGTTTATGAGCCATGGGCAAAAAAATAATCAAAACAAAAATCAGATGTCTTCAAGACATCGGATTTCCAGGGGCGTTGCCCCTGGCTTTAATAATACATACCGAAGGGGCCGTCGTGTCATGTAGGGGCAATCCTTTATGGTTGCCCCTTCGATATTGGCTTATCGATAAATACCAGAAACTTTATGCTTCAGTACTTAATGCACCGGATATTTTTCCATATGATACTCCGCGACTTCATGACGTTTTTTATTATCAGCATTCTTGATCACTCGCTAATTTCAGCATCCTGATCTTTGGGAGAAGCTTTATCGATAAGGTACTCTTTCGCCCACTCATAATGCACAGGATCTTTTCCCAGCAGATGCTCCGCGACTTCATGACGTTTTTTCTTATCAGCACTCTTGATCACTCGCTTAATTTCAGCATCATGATCATTGGGAGAAGCGCCGCGTTTAATCGCCTCCTTAAACCAGCCATCACCCTCAGAATACTTACTCCGTTCATGACGCTCATAACAAATAGCGCCCATCAGCGTGTAAGGATGATGACTATCGGGCTGATGCTCAATGGCTTGTCGCGCACATTGTTCAGCTTCGTCTAAGTCATGAATATCCCGGAAAGCACCGCCTCTCGTGGTTAACAAAGCTGACTTGAGCTTATCTTCCTTGATTTCCTCCAAGTTCAGATGCGCCGTCAGCGTTAATGCATGTTCCGGTTTCTTTGCGCCACGCCAATGACTGCTCGCACTGGGTAAATCCCATTTATTGCCAGTACGTTTGTACTCCTGTTCATAAAAAGTGGCTTCGATTTTGTGGTAAGCCTTCAAAATCTTGCCAGAAAACAGTTTCGGTTCATCCCAACGAGTTTTAATATGATTCTCATCTAGCCAAGCTATATCGGTGGGATCCAGTCGTTCTCCTTGCTCCAGTTGTTGCAAAATAGCATATAACGGGCTCGAAGGTGACTCATCTGGATAATCCGAAACACCATACTTGGACTTCAGAGAAGCAAACTGTTCTTCTGGGGCTGGGGTAACCGTCTCAGTGTTTTCACCCCCATTCTGTTTCTGCCCGTCACCGTCAGTATCAGCCTCACTAGACAACAGAGCGCCAGACTCAACCTCGGACTTCAAAATCTCGACGTATTTGTCAACAGCGAGCGCAATCGTCTCATCCATTTTGCGCTTGCTTAAAAAGTTAATATCCGACTTTTTTCCATATCAAACGTTTATCTCAGTTCGTTTTCGTTAAAAAAATCCGTACCAATTTAGGAGTAGACTTTGTACCGTTAAAAATGATCTCGCTTCGCTCGTTTGAGAATCACGACACATCCCTTGCATCCCCTCTCCAGAAAGCTTACCTTTACCCACAAGTGTCCAAAATTAATCATTAATCATTAATCATTAATCATTAATCATTAATCATTAATCATGACATAAGCTATTTATTATTATATTAAAACAATCACTTAACTAAAAAGTGAGTCATTCATTAACCACTCACACTTAACCTAACAAATTGACTTATTTTCAATAACATACCGACTTGTGGGTAAAGATTAGTCTCCAGAAAGGACTTGCCACGGTTTGACTTCCCTTTCTGCCGGTTGGGGCTCAATGCCATTAAGTTAAGCTAGGGCGAACATGTCTGTTCGCCCATAAAGTCGTCCAAACTAAAGTTTGGACGGAGGCTGTTTATCGACAAGGTATTTCTTCGCCCACTTATACCGCACCGGATCTTTTTCCAGCAGATATTCCACGACTTCCCGGCGTTTCTCCTCATCAGCATTCCTCGCTTAATTTCAGCATCTTGATCTCTGGGTGAAGCACCGCGTTTAATCGCCTTATTAAACCAGCGATTTCCCTCGTCGTATTCTCCCCGTTCAAAACAAATAGCGCCCATCAGCGTGTAAGGGTGATGACTACTGGGTTGGTATTTAATGGCTTGTCGCGCACAGGTTTCCGCTTCGTCTAAGTCATCAATATCTCGAAAAGCACCGCCTCTAGTGGTTAGCAAAGCGGACTTTAGCTTATTTTCCTTGATGTTGTCAAAGTTAAGATTTTCCGTCAGCGTTAATGCGTGCTTAGGTTCTTTTGCGCTACGCCAATGACTGCTCGCACTGGGTAA
>NBMI01000159.1 GCA_002085445.1 Candidatus Parabeggiatoa sp. nov. 2 | reverse complement strand
CCGGTGACACAAAAGTAGCGATTGGAACGGCGCCCAGTAATATCTTTACCGTACAGCTCGATCCACTTCGCATGTTCGCCTTTGCCACAATGCAAAGCGAGGCCTAAGCAGTAAATGTGAAGTCCATTACCACTTGGTGAAATTTCTGCAAAGGTAGCGTCAAAACGTGCTACAATTTGCTTGGCTTCGGGTATTAATGTTTTTGTGCCGACAAAAAAACAATGATCGATATCAATGCCAACAAGACCATCATCAGCAAACATAAACCCAACCCCGTTGTACCACCCGCTTTGGTATGCACGGAGAGCATCAGCAAAGGTTCCCCAAGTGTTCGGATCATTGCTTTTAGCAACCTCACCAGTACGAGGGTTAAAAGGAATTTTGTTTAATTTGCCGTCTACGCATCTTGATATTGTCTTGTCCGCTTTCCCCAAACGACCCATTGGGGGCGCTGTTTGAGATAATCGGGTATCCCATTAGGATTGAAATGAGCTACAATATTACTGCCCATAAATCACCTCTTTATCAGGTTGGTTTGTGGTTAGTGGGCAAGACGAAGATGTCTTGTCCACTACAAATTATCAAATAAATCGTTTAACCGGTTTGAGATCCCCAGGCTAATTACACTACGAAAAACCACGCTGGGGGGTAGTCTGCTTTAGCAGATTGCCCCTACATTACATAACGGTTTGTAGGGGCAATCCCACGTGCAAAGCCCTTAACTTAATGGCATTGAGCTTTTAGCCTGGGGATTGATCCCCAGGCTAATTACACTACGAAAAACCACGCTGGGGGGTAGTCTGCTTTAGCAGACTTTAGCTTTTAGCCTGGGGATTGATCCCCAGGCTAATTACGCAGATAATAGAATTATTTATAGAGTATTCAGTAAGTTACCGATAAAAGGCCGAGGCCGTTATTTGTTAAGCGATTTCAATAAAATGGTTAGTTGCCTGACAGCGTCAATCCTAAACCAATTCGTTTATCCGCGTAATTCGCTGTACTAATTCGTTTATCCGCGCAATTCGCTGTACTACATCCGCAACATTACTTGCAGTGACTTGGCAAAGATTCTTCTGAGAGGCCGTCATGCGTACACGTCCAACTATCGGACTTGGCATCGTAACGGATTATCACTTTGCCCGAAATGGCCGAATCTTTAAACCCGGCCGAATAACCGTCTTTGCTGTCTAACAAGCGAATCTCAAAATCTTCACCCCCGGTGATCTCCCAAATTTCTTTAACCTCTTCGGCTTCTGGAAAACGATTGAAAATGGCAAAAAACGTGGCCGCTGGGGCTTTAAATTCCTCCAATAACGCGACAGCCTCGGCGACTCGCTCACTTTCGGATACCATCGCCTCTGCTTGAGCGCCTTCGGCCTTTTTGAGATAGTCTGCGTAGGCATAAGTAGCCACGCCCGCTAAAACACCTACCACTACCGTAGTCATCGCACTCGGAGCCAGCATAAACTCTAGCGGATTGTTTTCAAAGACCAATTCCAGAGCCAACTGCGAATCCGACAAATCCAGATGCATTCCATAAGTGCCGCTTTTTGGCAAGTTGAGCTCCAACGCCGTTGGTAGCGTAAAAAGATCGACCTTGGTGCTGGCGACATCCGCTAACCCATTCAACATTTGCAAATACGCGTAATAAAGCCGACGTGGTATATTGGAAATACTGGTTGAAGCCACGAACAACGATGACTGAATATCTTGGCGCTGCTCTTGTTTCAGCCATTGTTGAATGTGGACGCGCGCCTTGTGTTTTTGTCTATCGAACAACACCTGAGGCACATTAGCAAAAATCAAATAGCCTTCCTCTTCCACCCAATAAGAGTGAGAGTTGAATTTTAAGGCTAATTCCACCCAAAATGCCCCAGCCTGGCTTTCGGGCACCGGTAAATCTTCTGTTGATAAGGTCGGCGTTGCCATATGGTGATACTCCTTACCATCGCGTTGTCGTGTTTCATAAGGAAACCCGTATTTTTTCACGAGGGCCGCGAGGATTTTCTGCACCAAATTTTTGTTGCCAATTTTGACGGCCGCAAATTCACCAATCTCATCGGAGAAAAAGAGCGCCTCTGGGCCGAAGGCCTGAAGTACGTCTTCAATCGAAAAACCCAATTCGGTTTTGAACGCTTCTTTTAAATTTTGGTAGAAGAGCAAATCTTCAGGTTTCAGTTCTTTCAGGAGAACTTGCTCAAAACCCTTCAGCAATTCAAACGCTGGGAGAGAGACAGAAAAGACTACCCCCGGCTTTCCCGAAGCCGTGAGAGAGAAATTATTGGAAATAGCGGGAAAAAATTCACGGTAACCGGCTTTTGGCGCATCAATCACCAAACTCAAACGGCCCTTGCCATCCCTAATTCCCAAACCAAGCGCGACACCACGGACACTCATCAATCCCCATTTTTGCCATTTTTCCGCGACTTCGGGCGGCGGCATACCCATTTGTAGTAACAAAGGTAAAATCTTTTGGAGATTAACCCATTTAAAAAAGCCTTGACGACTGGCATCGATCCGATTTTCCAACTCATACATGGGATGTTGTTTAACCGGGGTTTTCTGCGACAAAGCTTGCTTAAAAACAGCTTGGTTGGCAGCGAGTCCACCCATCAGGCTTAACCGATAGGTATTAACATCATAATGGAGAAAAACCGGGACTCCAGCCATTAACGTCCCATAACCATCCGCCGAAACCTCACTAACAATGCTCAAGGGTGGCGTTTTGGCAACCAGTTCTTTCAGAAAGCCCTTAAACTCCTCAACAGAGGTGAAATTCAGCTTGGCTGAAACGAGTACGTTAGCAAAAAGCGGCGACGCACCTTTCGGGAGTAAAACAACCGCCTCTACCGGTGAGCGCAAATGATGAAAAAACAGCGTCAGCGCCGGATGTATAAACGCTTCGCCTTTTTTCAACACATTTTGGTAAAACGAAGCCTCCAACTGTTTGATTTGTTGGCTTTGTTGCTCACTTTCCAATACTCCATTTAACACATTTCCTTTAGGAGCCGAAAACATGCCCCATGGACTAGGAATGCGAATATAGCTGACTGCATCGAGAGAAAGGGTTTCTCTCAACGACGCCGGCTCCGAAAGGGGCGCACTCTGCACGAGGGCGGGAAGAAACGCAAGAAACGCAATAAGAAAAACAAATTTCTTGTACATAAAATTATCCTAAAGAAAAATTGAAGGCGGCACTATACCGGCTTCAGTCCAAAAAATCAACTCTAATACATAGATCGAAACGCAATTATAACTACAAGGATTGTATATCAACTACAAGGATTGTATATAATAAGGGATTTTATAAACTTCATACCGGAAAGCGTTTTAAAATAACATTAACGAAAAAATCCGTTTTTATAAACAATCCTTGTAGATATAGATATAGTTTAGCATTCAGTTATCTAAGCAAAAAAATCCTTTTTTATATACAATCCTTGTAAAAATACAATCCTTGTAAAAGTATACAATCCATATAGCTATAGTTTAGCATTCAGTTACTTAAGCAAAAAAATCCTTTTTTATATACAATCCTTGTAAAAATACAATCCTTGTAGTTATATTTAGGAATAAATACATGATAACACTGATGATCAACGGAAAAGAACAAAAGGCCGATGTCACTCCCGACACGCCCTTATTATGGGTATTACGCGACACACTGGGCATGACGGGGACTAAATTCGGTTGCGGCATGGCTCAATGTGGGGCTTGCACCGTCCATCTTGATGGTGAAGCGATGCGTTCCTGTATCTTGCCAGTCATTGCCGCGGTTGGGAAAAAAATCACCACCATCGAAGGCTTATCCCCGGATCGCAATCATCCGCTGCAACAAGCTTGGATAGAAGAAGACGTGCCACAATGTGGCTATTGTCAATCGGGAATGATCATGTCGGCTGCCGCACTCTTGGATAAAAACCCAAACCCCAGCGATGCCGAGATTAATCAAACAATGACTAATATTTGTCGATGCGGCACTTATTCAGGAATCCGCAAAGCCATCCAACGCGCTGCCAATAATACCTTATAAAAAAAGCCCTTCTCAAAATCGTGTTCAAATAAATCTACAAGGACTCCAAACTTCAAGGTTTGGCAGAGTAGCGATACGCGGGCCTTGTTATTTACCTATATTTTTTAAGGTTATTTGGACACTTTGAGGGCCATAAAATGCTTTGGATGTATTCAAATTAAGTTATGGCCCCCAATCGCGCTTCATTATTTCTACTTTTTGTTGGCAAGGAGTCCAAACTTTAGTTTGGCAATCGTCCAAACTTTAGTTTGGCAGAGTAGCGATACGCGGGTTCCAGTTAATTACCTATATTTTTTAAGGTTATTTGGACACTTTGAGGGCCATAAAATGCTTTGGATGTTTTCAAATTAAATTATGGCCCCCAATCGCGCTTCATTATTTCTACTTTTTGTTGGCAAGGAGTCCAAACTTTAGTTTGGCAGTCGTCCACAAGGAGTCCAAACTGAGTCCAAACTTTAGTTTGGCAATCGTCCAAACTTTAGTTTGGCAGAGCAGCGAGACGCGGGCCCTCGTTAATGACCTATATTTTTAAAGGTTATTTGAACACTTTGAGGGCCATAAAATGCGTTGGATGCTTTCAAATTAAATTATGGCCCCCAATCGCGCTTCATTATTTCTACTTTTTGTTGGCAAGGAGTCCAAACTTTAGTTTGGCAGTCGTCCACAAGGAGTCCAAACTCCCGACTCCTATTAGCCGTCTCTCTCAGATTTAACAAGAGCAAAACCGCTTTAAAACTCCAAAGCCAAAGCTTTGCACCGAATTATGACGGTAAAAATGCACAACACTGAATTTGAAGTCCTTTCAAAAACGCTACATTGGTTAGAACAAGGCAAACAGGTTATATTAGTCACCGTCGTCAAAACCTGGGGAACAGCACCACGCCCCGTCGGCGCACTACTAGCGGTACGTGAAGACGGTATTCTTGTTGGCTCCGTATCAGGCGGATGCGTTGAAGAAGATATAGCTCAGCGCGTGCGAGCCGGTGAAATCAAGCACCCGACGGTACTAACTTATGGCGTGACAACAGAACAAAGCCAACGTGTTGGCTTACCCTGTGGTGCAGCGTCTAGCACTTTATTTCTTAATCACCCCTAACCATTCTTACCCTTTTAGCCAATAAATTTTGGAATTAAAAAATATAATAAAAAAGCTTGACATTATTTTATAAGTAAGCATAATTAAAATCTTAAATTTAAGAAACTGGTCTATTTTCTTTTATATGGTTCTATTGGTGGACTTGGTGCTAAGTTCCGTCCGGTGCGTGATGGGTGGATAGCCGATAAACACGTATCGAGATTACCGCAACGGATATGGCGTGTGACTTTATCAGATACGTTAGATGATATCAAAGCCAATCGAGAAGCGGCTAAAGAAAAAGTTATTCGTCATATTTTCATAAATATAGATGATAAGGATAAACGTAAAGAGTTATTTAAAAAGCTAAAAAATGATTCTGTTTGGGTTAATGATCCCTATTTGCGCCGCCTCATGCGGAAATATTGGAAACATGGAATAAATCATACTTTTAATCAAATTGTCTTGGAACCTGGCAGCTATAAGTGTTTTTCGTATCATGGTAAAAATTATATTGAAGTCATTAGCTTAAAAAGAGGCAAACGCATTGCGATTCCCGTCGGAACCAATTATTCCATAACCGGACAAATTAGGTTAATTCTGCGTGAAGGTCAAGTAGAAATTCATTACACGATAAACAATACTGACGAGCGTGTTTGTGGTTCTGAAGAAATTGGTATAGATAAAGGTTATACCGAAGCTTTTGTTGATTCTGAAGGTGATTTTTATGGTAAAGAATTAGGTGAAGTCTTATCAAAAGAATCGGACTCATTGAAGAAAAAATACCAAAGGCGCAATAAGATCAAAGCGGTTTTGAATAAGGTTGAACAAAAGAATCCCAAGAAAGCCAAAAGAATTATAAAGCACAACTTGGGCAGAAAAAAACTCAATCGGCGCAAACAGAGGCACCAAGCCAAGGTCAAAACGATTGTTTTTACAGCAGTTAATCGTGTCGTTGATAAGGCAAAGACTATTGTTTGTGAGGATTTAACCAAAACATTTAAGTCCAAAAGTTATGGAAAGAACGCCAATCGTCGATTAAGCGGTTGGGTGAAAGGTTTGATGGCATCTGCCATTGATATAGTGGCTTCCCGAAGAGGTTCTAGGGTCGTTCAAGTCAATGCGGCGTATACTTCTCAAATTTGTTCAAAGTGCGGATGCTTCGGCAAACGCACTGGGGACACATTTCACTGTGCCTCCGGGTGCGGGGCGGTTATGATCGCTCCTTTGAATGCAGCGGTCAATGTTCTAGCGAGGTTATATGATAATGAGCTACATCGGTGGCTTCCCTTCACGAAGGTGAAGCAGATTTTGCTTGAACGTTATCGCCGGCCGGATGAGACAGCCCATCCCGAAGTCCAGTTGCAACTCCAGAAGTTATCAACGGAAAGTGAATTATCTTGATTCTTGACATTATTTAGTTACCTTTTTGGTGATAGGTGAGTAAGTATGACTAAGAAAAAAGAAGCTGGCACGATAGAATTACTATCAGAGCCTTTAACCGATATTGACACTATCAAACCGGCCGTCACCGCCTTAGAGCAACGCCAATTAATAGCACGACAACTCAATATTGTCAGTGGACAAATCACTTGGCAAACGGCCCCTACAGAGCAAACTTTACGCTATAACGGCCAACAATTAATTATCGTTTATGGTCCTATTTGGCAATTACTTATCATTGGCGCTGGACAAATTTCCCGTTATTTATCTGAATTTGCGCTGGCTTTGAATTATCAAGTCACCATTTGCGATCCACGCCAAGAATACGCAGCGACTTGGCAAACTGAAGGCACACGCTTAGACAACCGTATGCCGGATGACGCGGTAAAAGCACTGATACAAGACAAACGCAGTGCTGTCGTTGCATTAACCCATGATCCTAAATTAGATGACATGGCTTTATTAGAAGCGTTGAATTTGCAGGCATTTTACATCGGCGCACTTGGCTCTAAGAGCAATAATGAAAAACGGCGCAAACGCTTAACGGATTTAGGTATTTCGGAAAAAGCCCTAGCACGTTTACATGCCCCCATCGGCTTACCGATTGGCAGCCGCACACCGCCCGAAATTGCGATAGCAATATTAGCCGAAATGACGGCCGTGCGGAACAAGACTCCAATTTGGAGTCCAAAGCTTTAGCTTTGGAAACCGCCCAAAGTTTTAGCTTTGGAAAGCTTGCTTTAGCTTTGGAAAAAGTATTTCTTCATTCTTCATTTTTCATTTTTAATTCTTAATTCGCATTATGTCCATCACCGGTATTTTATTAGCAGCCGGCTACAGCCACCGTTTTGGCAGCGATAAACTATTACACCCACTTACCGACGGAACACCCGTTGCCATAGCCGCAGCGCGGAAACTATTAGTAGCGGTAGACAAAACACTAGCCGTAGTGCGCCCGGAATCGACAGAATTAGCCGACTTGCTGCATAACGAAGGCTTACAAATTATCACCTGTGCAGAGGCACAAGCCGGCATGGGCGCAAGTATCGCCTGTGGCGCAAAAGCCAGCCCAGAAGCGCAAGCATGGCTGATTGCTTTAGCAGATATGCCGTTTATTCAATCAGTTACAATACAAAAACTGACAACCTTATTACGTCAAGGAGCGGACATTGTTAACACTCTTTCCCAGTAGCGATGCTGGCATCCATTGGGACATAGATACACCACAGGACTTGGTTCTCAATCGGAAAACTGATATACACACAGAAGGCACAGAGTAACACTGAGTAACACAGAGAAAAACTGCGTTTTTTATTTTAATTCAAAGAGTTATTGAGTGATTTCTGTTTCTCAAAAAGTTTAATTTGTTCCCATGCTGAATATAACTGATAACTGAAAGCTGATAAGGAGAATAACTTTGGACACTTTGAACGTTAGTCGTAGAAACTTTTTAATATCCAGCGCCGCCGTCACTGGCGGACTTATCATAGGTTTTTATTTTTGGCCCCGCAACACTCGTTTGACGCCAGCCTCCGAAACATCGGAGGCATCTATCAACGCCTGGCTACGCATTGGCACGGATGACAGCATCACCGTAATGATAGCGCACTCAGAAATGGGGCAAGGCGTGTACACAGCTTTGCCAATGTTAGTCGCCGAAGAGCTTGAAGCCGATTGGAGCAAAATACAAATAGAAACGTCGCCCATCGGTGGCGTTTACAAAAACCCGCTGCTCGGTATGCAAGTCACGGGTGGCAGTACCAGTGTGCGGAGTCGCTGGCAAATGTTACGCATTGCCGGTGCCGCTGCACGAGAACTGTTAATTGAAGCGGCTGCTAAGCAATGGCAAGTCAAACAGGAAGACTGTCATGCTGCGAATAGCAAAGTCATACACAGCGCCAGCGGCAAAACGCTCAGTTATGGGCAACTTGCCGAAGCGGCCGCCCAACTCGCCCCACCCGATTCGCCCAAACTCAAATCGCCGAGCGAATTTAAAATCATTGGTAAACCCACCAAACGCCTAGACACGCCCGCTAAAGTTGATGGCAGTGCCCAGTTTGGGATTGATGTCAAAGTACCGAATATGCTAATTGCCACCCTCAAACAATCTCCCGTGTTTGGTGGCAAAGTCAAACACTACAATGAGGCGGCCGCGAAAACCATCAAAGGTGTCAAAGCGGTAGTGGAAATTCCCAACGGCGTGGCAGTGGTTGCCGAGAATTATTGGCAAGCCAAAAAAGGCCTAGACGCACTCAACGTCCGTTTTGCCGAGACTGAGTCTGATAATATCGATACGGCCAGCATTACCAAAGTATTGCAGCAAGGCTTAACAGAAAAGGGCGCGGTGGCGCATAGCAGTGGCGATGTTCAAGCCGCGCTGAAAGCCGCTAAAACAACGCTGGAGGCCGAATACAGCGTACCATTTTTGGCGCATGCCACGATGGAACCAATGAATTGTACTGCCGATGTCAGAAAAGACAGTTGTGAGGTATGGGTAGGGACGCAAATCCAAGATGGGGCGCAACAAGTGGCCGCTAAAGTGACGGGATTACCCAAGGAAAAAATAGCGGTGCATACCACCTATTTAGGCGGCGGTTTTGGACGACGCACTGAGTCAGATTTTGTCGCCCAAGCGGTTTTACTGTCCAAAGCGGTTGGACAACCCATAAAACTTGTATGGTCGCGCGAAGAAGATACTCAGCATGATTTTTATCGTCCCGCCATGATAACCAAATTCACAGCGGGCTTAGATAACAACGGCATGCCAACGGCCTTTAAAGCGCGTATTGTCGGGCAGTCTGTTTTCCAGCGGGTTTTTCCGGGAATGGTGAAAAACGGTTTAGACCCTGCGGCGGTAGAAGGCATTGCTGAACTGGGCTATGATATTCCCAATCAATACACAGATTACGTGATGAAAAAAACTCACGTACCGGTTGGCTTTTGGCGCTCGGTGGGGCATTCGCATAATGCGTTTTTTGTGGAAAGTTTCATAGATGAAATGGCTCACAGCAGCGGCAAAAATCCTTACCAGTTGCGTCGCGCCTTACTCAGTAAAAAACCGCGCTTTATCAAAGTGTTAGAGACGCTGGCCGACAAATCCGCTTGGGAAAAACCGGCCGCAAAAGGCCGCTATCGCGGCATGGCGATTCACAACTCGTTTGGCAGCATTGTTGGAGAAGTGGCGGAAATTTCCGTGAATGATAGAGGCGACGTGACAGTGCATCGTGTCGTATGCGTGGTAGACTGTGGTATCGCAGTGAATCCCAGCACGATAAAAGCACAAATGGAAAGTGCTATCGTTTTCGGATTAAGCGCACTCAAAGAAGCCATCACCCTGAAAAATGGGCGCGTTGAGCAAAGCAATTTTCACGACTTTCCGGTATTGCCAATGGCAGAGATGCCACAAGTTGATGTGCATATCATTCCTAGCGAAGACAAACCGGGTGGGGTTGGCGAACCGGGTACGCCACCGATAGTGCCTGCCGTCACCAACGCGATTTTTGCAGCGACAGGTAAGCGCATTCGCAGTTTGCCGCTAATTTGAGAACCAAGAAAGGAGCCAAGAAATCCGAGTTTTTTGGAAAATCGGATTTCTCAAAGGAGCCAAGAAATCTTTGGGAAAATATGATTTCTAAATTTAAAATTCGCATTATCTGACTATCCGTTCCCGCAGATCACACTATCAGTGTTTTTATAAAGCCATCATCTTCTGTTTTTTTGTTTTCAGCTACCATAATAACTTGGGAATAACACAGGCACATAATTATCGTTACAACGAGCCAAGCGCGTTTAAAGAAACAGGGCACATAAAACGTTTTCATGGAAGATTTCCTTTGTATGTTTATAAAGAAGATATTACTCTGAACGATGATACCAACTAGTCGCTTCCTTCGATCACGATTATTAATGTTTTTAGCCAACCATCATCCTGTGTTTCAAAGTTAGCCACCTTGGTTTTATCAAAAGCCGCCACAATGTTAGCCGCCTCGGTTTGAGCGTCAGCCGCCAAGAAAACTTGGACAAAAAACAGACACGCGATAATCAAAGCGACGATACCAGCGCGTTTAAAGAAACTGGGCATATAAGACGTTTTCATAGAAGATTTCCTTTGTATAAATTTGGTGAATTACTCTGAACGATGATACCAACGAGTTCTACTATTTCTATAGAGGGCCGTTGGGGGCCATTCTTTTGAAATCAATGGGTTATATTGAATCTGACAAACTAGAACGAGTCGCCTCCTTCAATCACAATTATTAATGTTTTTAGCCAACCGTCATCCTTTGTTTTAGAATCAACAACCTTGGTTTTATCAAAAGCCGTCACAATGTTAGCCGCCTCGGTTTGAGCGTCAGCCGCCAAGAAAACTTGGACAGAATTAAGGCACGCGATGATCAAAACAACGAGCCAAGCGCGTTTAAAGAAACTGGGCACATAAGACGTTTTCATGGCATATCTCCTTTTGTGTGGGTTTTGTTTTTACCCACGCTTGTTTTAAACGACTGTGCCCATAGATATAGCAGAGACTATGCCAACAACTATTTGATTAAATTAAGATTTTACTTGACAGGTTAATTGACAAACGAAATCTGTTAACTTGACAAGGCCAATTTTTCACTTGACAGAATGGGTTTTTCAGTTGACAAGATTTAAGTTTTAACTTGATAAAAGCCCACGCCTTAATTGACAAATTGTTGAAAACGCTAGACTGCTGATTTTCAGCAGTCAGTTGTTGAAAGAATTTCTTAGGAATATAAGCCAGTTATTTCATATGTGTTGATTTTCAGCAGTCAAGTGTTGATTTTCAGCACCTTTTCAAAAAATCCCTAAACGAGTCAAGTTGTCAAGAAAGAAATCTACCCAATGTGCAATTTTCTTTTTCAACCGGTTGTTACTTACGTTTCCGCCGACGCGTTAGCGTTGGACTTTCCAAATCCTTTTTCAGATATAAAATCTGATAAATATAAAGTGTTGCACATTCTTTTTCTTCTGTGTGGACAAACTTGAATAAAAGGACTCAACCATGCAGACATTCGCAGAACTGCTTGCCCATTATATGGATGATGCCAAACCCAAAATCAGTGCGAATAAAATGGAAAAGGAGATAGGTGGTATCACTCGCCAAGCGATATTAAATTGGAAAAACGGCAAATCCATGCCGGATAAAAATCACCGTGACAAGGTGCTCGCTTGCGCTCACTATTTGGGGCTCACCGAGCGAGAAACGAATGAATATCTTCTCGCCGCGGGTTTCACTAAAGAATATGTGGATTTTCCCGAAGCGATTTTTACAGAATTTATCAGGGATTTGTTTGCCAAAATAAGGCAAATTCGCCCCTATCCGGTTATATTGTTACTCACCCAAGCGAATTGGGATGAACCGCCTTATCGTGAAGCCCTGTTAACACAAGCGAAAAAATACTATTCGCCTAACAACGTGTTACATATCCACCTTTATAGCTCAAGTAACAATCTCGATGACTATTTCTCTGAATTTGGCGAACAGTGTGGATTTAATGAGGTGAACGAGGTATCTCATTTTGAGCAGGCACTTCGAGGACGTTTAAAACAGACTGAACAGTTGTTTTTCTTAGTCAGTCGTTTTGAACAAGGAAGTCAATCAGTACGCGAAAACTTGGCGAGGCTGCTACGCAGCATGAGTGAAACGTATGCCAATCGTTTTCATGTCATACTCTGCGGTGGTGAAAAATTGGCCGATATGAAATATCAGAACGGTGATATGTCTTTGTTAAATCACGCAAAAGTTGAACATTGGCCGGAATTGGGTTTCCCTGAAATCTATGCTTTGCGTGACTATCGTTTTAAAGAGTTGCAGTTACATAATGTAATAGATCAATTCTTAACCATCAGCGGCGCCCATCCACAACTCTTGAATGATTGTTTAGAACTCAGAAAGGAAAAACCTGAGTTGTCATTAGATGATTATCCCAAAGAGTTAAGCCAACGTGACTATGTTTGGCAGCTCTTTACGCAACTGCAGCACAATCTCGACACATCCGCTAAGCAACAAATACTAGAATGGTTGCAACGAGAAGACGTGAGCGACGCGCAACCTTATATTCTTCACCCATTGTTGCGTCAGTTATATTGGAAAAATTTATTGGTAGAACGCGAATTCGGCGGGAAACAACGCCTCTGTTGGCGATGTGAAGCTTTGCGGATAGCCGGGAAGAATATTTTAAATTCCTCCTAACTTCCCTTTTTCAAAACTTACCTTTACCCACAAGTCGAAAATTCAATCACTTAAGTTAAAAGTGAGTCAGTTATTAACCAACAGGAGTCCAAACGACGCTAAAGTTTCGCGGAGCGAAACTTTAGCGTCGTTTTTAGTTTGGCAGGAGTCCAAACTTTAGTTTGGCAGATGTCAGGAGTCCAAACTTTAGTTTGGCTGGGCGCATTTCTATTTTCTCGCTCACTTTATTACCCCGAAGGGGTAAATCGCGTCAACCCCGATAGGGGTTTTCAGGCTAAAGTTTCGCTCCGCGAAACTTTAGCCTGAAAATGTGAAACGCAGTAACTCGCTACGCGAGATAATAGCTTAAGGAAAACCTAGGGAGGATATCGCTTATGCAACCCATTTGTATCTTATTTGTCACGCCCACTTTATTCTTTCCGCAATCGCCTCCATCATGGGGGCAAGTGAGCCTAGTGCAGGAGAGCGGAAGTTTCGATATCACCCCCAACGCCAACGGCTAAAGCCGTTGTCTAAAAGCGAAAGTAGGCTAAAGCCGACTGAATTCCAGTGCCCTTTAGGGTACTTTAGCTTTCAGACAACTGTTGGCTGAGAGGATATCGTCAGATTGCCAAACTAAAGTTTGGACTCCTGCCAAACTAAAAACGACGCTAAAGTTTCGCGGAGCGAAACTTTAGCGTCGTTTGGACTCCTGCAACCAATTTGAAGGAATTAATTAAAACCATGTCACAAGAAACACCTGAACAAAGAGCAGAACGATTAAAGGCGCTGACTCAAAAATTACGTGCCGCATTGCGAGTGAGTTCTACACAACTGACTCAGTTACTCACCGAATTAAGCACTGAAGAACCCGACAAAACACAGGCTGGGCGCAAGAACAGTTTGTTAGAGTTAGAACAAGAATTGGCGGAGCTAGAACGGCGAGCCAATTTTGTTAATATATCAAACGCCGAGCGTTGTAGCGTTTTGGAAAAAAGACTGGGGGCAACGGAAACGGCTACCGATGATCCTAATCTCTTCAAGTTGCGCTTTAATGAACGTTTTCCAGTTCATTTGCCCAATTGCCGCTTATATTTTCCGCCCGTCGATTGGTCTGTTCAAGAAGTTGTGACGCACTTGCAGCAGGATCAAATCGCATTTGATGTGATTGTTGTCATTAGTTTGGAACCTGCCCAGCAGATGGCATTACGGCCTTATGGGGAAAATGCGACAACATTATGGGTAGTGCCCAATATTGACGAACTGATTACCTTATTATTGTCAGAGGAACCGATAGCCTTTTTCATAAAACGACTGGCGGCACAACTCAAAATAACCCACATTTCTCCTTATCAAACGGCCGGAGCCATCCAGAGTAATATGATGTTTTTTGGACGTACCCAACTGTTAGCGCACATTCTGGGTCGTTCCCCTACAAATTATCTGCTTATTGGTGGCCGACAATTGGGTAAATCGAGTCTACTCAAATACATAGAGCGGCATTATATAACTCATTCCAAAGTAGACTGTCATTACATGGAGTTATATGACCACAATTTGCAACCACACTTAGCCAAAGCGTTGAATTTACCAGTAGACACGGAATTATCGGTGCTGCTTGAAAACTTAGCTAATGTTTCTGAAGGACAACGTCGTTTATTCTTAATTGATGAAGCGGATTTATTTATCCGTCACGAAATGGAACAAGACTATCCGATGTTAAGGCATTTTCGCGCCCTGAGTGGAGAAGGACGTTGCCATTTTATCTTCGCGGGGTTTTGGAATTTATATGAAGCCACCCTGTTGGATTTCTTGTCACCCATTAGGAACTTTGGTGAACCGGTATTTGTGGGTGAGTTGGAAGTTGAGGGGTGTCGAGATTTAGCCACAAAACCGATGGCAATGTTAGGTCTTAATTACACCTCTTCCGATTTAGTCGAACACATTTTAGAACAGACGGGACAGCGAGCGAATCTGATTGCCACCGTGTGTGATCATATGTTGAAAAGGTTGGCAAATGAGCAACGCACGGAAATCAACCAAGAGGATGTCACACAAGCTTTGCAGAGTCGTGAGGTGGATGGGGGATTAGTGGGTTATGCAAAATTAACCAATGATGAACAAGCGGCCCGTTTGGATCGTCTTATTATTTATACCACCGTGGATCAGAGGATTGTGCTCCAAAAGGGCGTGATGAAATTTGTAAAGCCCTTGTCTCGTGCGCTTTCAAACTTGTGGGGCAGCGGCAAAAAGGAAGGCTTTACCTTGGCTGAAGTCATGGATAAACTTGAACTGTGTAATTGTACTTATACGGCTGAACAACTTAAACAATCACTGGCTCGTCTTGAATTAGCGTTTATTATTCGGCGGGAAGGACGATTTTATCGTTATTGTGTACCGCTATTTCAGCAGATGTTGAAGGAGCAGGAATTGGCATCCTTGTTAAGGGCAGAGGGTGTTTATCACTGATCAGTGATCAGTTATCACTGAACAGTGATCAGTTATCAGTTATCAGTTATCAGTTATCAGTGATTTATCTTGGCAGGATAGGAGTCGGCCAGATTTATCTTGGCAGAAGTCCAAGATTTCTACTTTTGGTTAGCGTTTTCACTGCGCTCGAAGAATCGCTCTTGCAAATCAACGGAAAAAAAGTTATTATTCGTCGCTCTGAATGACGCTTGCTTAATTTTTCGCTCTGAATGACGCTTGGTTAAGTCTTGCAAAACGGTTGCCTTGTCATGGAAGTGCCAAAAATACCACACGCTCCATTGGGGCGTGTCTGGTATTTGCAAAATGCCAAACTACAAACTCCGTCAACTACAATTAAAAGAGGTTTGAACAGGGCCATGAGTTGAAATCCCTTGGGCCATTATGCAATAATGTCATATTGGCGGAGAGAAAAAATATTCGTACCACCCGCCATGAGGCTCTCGCTACCATCCCTGCCGGGTGGTTTGGGTATTTCCGCTCTCCTGCACTAGTAGTCTGTCAATTTTATTTTGTCTGGTTGTAGCCACCCAGAGTGGAACGAAACCCACCACAGCGAACGAAAATTACCAGACATAGCTGACAAGGTACTAGTGCCGGAAAGCGGAAGTTTCGATACCACATCAGCTAAAAGCTCAAGTAGGCTAAAGCCTACTAACTCTCTTATAAGTACCGAAGCACATATTATCAGGTATTTTGCAGGAACCAATTCGATATTGGCGTATCGATAAATACCAGAAAATTTCTGCTTCAGTACTTAGTGCCCTTTAGGGTACTTAAGCTTTTAGACAACGGCTTTAGCCGTTGGCTAAGTACTTAGGAAAATTTTACAGATATATTTTTAAATAAAGGAAATAGCTAATGATAACTCAACACATCCGTCTATCAAGCAACGCGTTCGCCGCGCTATTCTTGCTCATCCCGTTCATCACGCCGCTGCAAGTCAACGCAGATCCTGTTGGTGCATGCCGCACGGTGGCTGTTGTGCATGCAATCATGCAAAAAGTGCAGTATCCGCATGCGACGCACGATGTAAAGAATGTGTCGGTCAAGGATTCCACCTGTTATTATGATCTAATCGGACAGGCCAAGTCGTGTCAATGGCCCACGGCGAAGGTTGAGTACATCACGGCGGAACTCTTAGCCATCATCGGAGGCGCTAACAAGAGTCTGGGTATTGTACAAAACATGCTTCAGTCCGGCGCTGTACAGTATTGCCGTTCCAAATAATGTCTGTCTGGGAAGGTGTCGAACTAAAACGATAGCGCAACTTGAAAAAGCCTCTTGGCTGCTGAGCCTTGGGGCTTTATTAAGTTTTCGAGGTTCAAGTTTTTCTAGAAAAACTTGAACCTCGAAAGGGCAACCATAAAGGATTGCCCCTACATAACATGACGGTTCGTAGGGGCAATCCCTTGTGGTTGCCCTCACGAAAAAGCTTAACTTAATGGCATTGAGGTGGAACCTGGGGTGGTGAAAATAATTAATGATTAATGATTAATGATTAATGATTAATGATTAATGATTAATGATTAATGATTTAAATGATATTTAAATGATTGTTTTTAATTTTTGGGGGCCAGGTTGGCGAATTGATTCTGTTGATTTGATTGAAGGCCCTATCGAACGAGCGGAGCGAGATAATAGCCTTTCAGGCAAAAGTTTCGCGGAGCGAAACTTTTGCCTGAAAAGGTGAAACCTCAATGCCATTAAGTTAAGGAATTAGAAACAAATAACCCCCCCCCGCCAACGGCTAAAGCCGTCGTCTAATAGCTGAAGTGCCCTAAAGGGCACTGAAGACTCAATGCCATATCGTTTGCTTAGAAAAAATAATGAATTTACCAGTCCCCTTTAGGGGACTTTAGCTTTGAGACAACGGCTTTAGCCGTTGGCTCTTTGTCGTTTATTTGTTAACTTAATGGCATTGAGGTGAAACCTGGGGAAGGGCCGTGGAGGGCCCCAACCCCGTAGGGGTTGAATGTGAATAGCTAACTCTTGGCTTGCTGCCAAAGAAATTATTTTTATGAAAAACTATAAAAGGACAGACACCCCCCATAATAAAAAAAGCCCTTTGCTTGTTGCAAAGGGCTGCTGATTGATTTGCCTAACCTGTTAATAAGTACCTGTGCAAGAATAAACAAGTATTTCTATCTGGTTCCCCCCTTTGAAAAAGAGGGGTAGGGGGGATTTACCTTTGAAAAAGGCCAGGGATTTAGTCAAGCTTGATAACGGTATCGGTTACAACGGCGGATGTCGTTAACGATGTCGTGGCCACCGTCATAGCGATGATACCGTTGTCACTGACTGAGAAGATGATACCAGTCCCAAGCAACGCGTTGTTACTGACCATGAAAGTACCGTCTGGTAATAAAACAAGTTGATATTCATGTGCATCTTGTAATACCACCCACAAGGTGCCATCATCGCGCAGTTCAACTCGCCAACCGTTTTGGTAGTTACCAAGGTACGGAGCCACGATGTCAGGGGTAAACGTCGCCTGTGTGATGGCCTGAAGTATGGCGAGTTGTGTGATTGCCTGTTGGTATTGTTCGGCACGTTGTTGGGCAACCGTGGGTTCTAGGTTGTAAATCAATTCAAATAAACTGTCCCGAACCACACCTATAAAGTTAGTACCACTGAGAAAGCCATCAAAAAAATTTCGATTGGTGAGGATGGCGATCCCAACATCAGCATCTGGAATAAAGGCCATATCCGAAACAAAACCTTCCATTCCGCCGCTATGTCCTATCACCTTAACCCCATTGGGTTGTTCAACAATAACCCAACCGGTGCCGTAGTGAATTGATTGAGCCAACGGGTACACGGTGGAGAAGACGATGCTGTCTACTATCTCCGTTTTAGGCTGCTGTGTTTTTCTCAAGTTTTTGACGGAAACAACACGGGTGCCATCGGCTGCAATACCCTTATTAAGTTGGGTGATGACGTAGCGTGCCATGTCTTTCACATGAGCAGAAACCGCGCCAGAAGGGGCATAACCCTGATAACTCTGATTGTTAGAAGCCTGCAAAGGTTCAAGCGTATTTGTCACCATATTGAAGGCATAACCGGTGGCATAGTCACCACCAACCGTTGGCAAGTCAACGTTTAACAGGGCCGAGTCCATGCCAATGGGGTTGAAAAGACGTTCTTGCATCAACTGTTCATAGCGGTTGAACAAGTCACCATACGCGGCCTCATCTTCTGCTAAGGCGGCAATAAAACCCGCTGCTGCAAAGACGTTGCTGTTGGGAGTAAACGTCTTACCCAACTCTGCCACGACCGGAAGGCCGACCAATGAATCAAGTTGATCTTCGGCCGAAAAGCTGCCGATCTTCGTGTCGTAAAAGCCTTTGATTAAATCTTCACCTAAACCGGCGTTAAACTGCATCAAGTGACGCACTTGGATGTTCTGCGTCAGTTCTTGGGTAGGCAGGGTAAAAAACGGCCAGATTTCAACCACCGGTTGCTTCCAGTCCAGTAAACCCTCGTCAACCAAGGCGGCAACCATCATGGAAGTCATGGACTTACCGATTGAACCGGTAAGAAACCGAGTGTCAGGCGTGACGGGTTCTGCGTTTTCAACGTTACGCCAACCAAAACCATTGACATAGACAATTTCGTCACCTTCCACAATGGCAATGGCGGCCCCCGGCACACCGTAGGTTTGCATGGCGGCTTCAACGGTGGCCTCAAATGTCTCTAGTAAGCTATCAGTGATCTTCGCTTCTTTCGCCACACTTTGAGAAACATTGAGATTGAAAACCGCTAAGAGGCTTAGCCCTATAGCCTGTTTTTTAAGAGTACTCATCGACAAAAAGGATTGAGTCTCTGTAGTTGAGTAGTTGTTCATCATTAAATCTCCTAATCAAGAGGATTAAAACTTTTATACCTATATGCTGAAAAATTTCTAGGCCAAACTAAAGATTCATGTCATTATTCTCCAGTTTTTAACCCCTAGCTTAATCACTGTTTTTATTGAGCGCCAATGCTGCTTGCTTAAAGAGCATAAGAAAGACAGATATTAGCGGATAATCGTACCGGGCGAAAAAATAGTTTCTACTCGTTCAATACCAAGTATCCTCTTATGCCAGAATATAAATTGCTAATTCAATTTTTATAATGACTAATGACTAATTCATTGAGAGGCCGTGACTTGAGCCAGTGCCTTATCAGTTTACTCACGCCTCTTTATTTTATTATAGTCCATTCCATAACTGTTTTCAGTTAGGGCCTGATTTTTTTTCAAAATTGTCAAAAAGTCCAAACCTAAAGGTTTGGACGGAAGCTGCCTCGCTTTTCCGTCCGACGCTTTAGCTTTGGACATCTTATGAGATAGAAATTGTTGCATAAGGATCGGTGATAAAATAACACACTCCTTGCATCAATGCCATTAAGTTAAGCAAAAAACCTTGGGGTAGCCACCCTTCGCTACGCGAAACCCACCATTTTCAAGGATTTGGTGGGTTTCACTTCGTTCTACCCACCCTACATGCTCTTAATTTAATGGCATTGCCCCTTGCATACCCTCTATCGAGGCGACTTGCCACGGTTTTATTCACATCGATAGAGGGGGTTACTAATTGTTAATAATTAATTGTTAATAATTAATTATTAATTATTAATTATTAGTAAGGGGGGGGTGTGTTTATTCAAAATTATAACCGTTTGTAGTATAGCTCATTGTCTAGGGTTAATTCCAGACTAATTTACTAATAAATTAGAGCATAATATTTGCATTTTGCAGCTGTTACACGTTTGTAGTAGGCTTGTAATCGCCTTACGCGGGCGCTCTCCTAGCGCCACTCCTAACCTTTCCCAGAAAGTGGGCCATTAACAAAATCAACTCGAACAATCCCACAACATGGCCCACTTATAACTACAAGGATTGCATCTCACACGTTTGTAGTAGGCGATTTATCGCCTCACGCGCCGCGCAGCAGAGCGGAGGTTTCCATACCACCCAGAAATCCGCAGAAATCCGAGTTTTTGGAAAAATATGATTTCTCAATTTCAAGATAAAATGTGTTTGTAGTAGGCGATTTATCGCCTCACCAAGATTTATCAATGACTCCTGCCAAGATAAATCTTGGACTCCTGATGAATTAAGTTAAATCGGTATAATGTCTAATGTTTCTGGTGTTTGAAGTTTTTGAGGTGGAATTCAAGTTCTTCAATTTCATCAGGGGATAACCCGGCCAATCTTTCCCCTGGCTTGGGCTTCAAGTGGGTTATCACATCAGCGGGATTTGCGCCGGCTAAGCGTTCTGAAAGTGGTACGGTGGAAAGATAGGCTTTTCCCCAAATTTGCCCGATTTGCCGAACTTGTTCTGGGGTTAATTCTTGATTCATGTCTTGTTCTCCTAAAGTCAGTAATCCCGATAACAAGGATTTTAATCCCGGCGGGATTGATGCAACATTCCGACTCTGTTTCAAAAGCTCAAAGGCTTTTTGTTTTTCTTTTCGATGCGTGGCAAACAATTTGAAAACCGCATTATAAGGTTCATCCGCCAATTCGTTTAACGAAATTAATTGAATTCGTTTTTCCAATTGATTTTGGCTGTTGTACACACCCGGATAAAGCATGTTGTCATATCCATAAAGTTTCCGCGTGTCTTGTTGTGGTTTAATCGCACTGACTAAAAACGTTTGCACTTCATCCGTCTTCAACTTTTTATAATTTATATACAATAAATTATAAGCAAGTGCTTGAATTATCGCATCATCACCAATGGATTGGGTGTATTTAAATTCGAGTAAAATCTGACGAGCCGTGCTTTGTCGGATGCCATCGGGTAATCGTTCCAGTTGTTTTGCGTCCCAGGCAGTCTCTTGTTGCCGAAGGATTAACACATCGACTCGGGGTGGCTTACTCATCACCGCTTTTTCGGGGGAAATGTGTACACCAACGGGTATCAAGTCCCACTCAAGGGTTTCCGCAAAAGCTAAATGCCAGTCGTTTGGTTGTGATTGAGGCTCTTTCACAATATTATCTCAAATAGTTAAAACTAAATCTGTTTGTAATAGGCGATTTATCGCCTTACGCGGGCGCTCTCCTAGCGCCACTCCTAACCTTTCCCAGAAAGTGGGCCATTAACCAAATTGAACACTATCAATTTTACAACCCCGCCCCGTTGA
>NBMI01000158.1 GCA_002085445.1 Candidatus Parabeggiatoa sp. nov. 2 | reverse complement strand
TTAAGCGTTGCCCATTATTACTCACAAAAACGCACGTATACCGTGTTAGTCAAAGTCATTGATATTTTAGGTAATGATACCACTAAGTTGTTGGATATTGTGGTGGCGTAGTTGAAGAAAACGCAATTTGTCCGATTTTTTTGAAAAATATGATTTCTTAGAAATCCGTCCACAATCCCATTACCCATTACCACTTTCGCGTTGACTCTAACGAGCAAAACCGATAAAATGCCTTTTTTTTCTTCATTTCAATTCAGACGAGGAAAGCTTAAGTATGATCGGTAAAAATATCGCTGAAGAACTCAACAAACAAGTCAACCGCGAGTTCTACTCCGCTTACTTTTATTTATCCATGTCCGCCTACAGTGACTTTTTAGGACTGAAAGGCTTTGCTAGTTGGTTTCTGATGAAAAATCAGGAAGAAACGCAGCATGCGATGAGGGTTTACAAGTACATTCTTGATCAAGGCGCACAAATCGCGCTGTTACCGATAAAACAGCCCCCTTCAACGTTTGACAGCCCATTGGCTATGTTTGAGGAAACGCTGGCGCATGAACAAGCTGTCACTCAGCGGTTCAATGAGTTAGTTGATATCGCGATGGCTGAAAAGGATCATGCCACTCATATTTTCTTGCAGTGGTTTATCACCGAACAGATTGAGGAAGAAGCCACGGTTTCTGAAATTATCAATAAAATCAAGTTGGTAGGTGGTAAAGGTGACGGCCTGTTTATGATCGATAATCAATTGGGGCAACTGGCTTCAACTCAATCGGTGGCTGCCGTGTAACTCCAACGTGGTTTGTAGTAGTTGCTTTAGCTGAGGCGATAAATCGCCTACTACAAACACTACAAACTACAAACTACAAACTTATCCTCTATTTTTATGTGGTTATTTGGCACTGTTTGAGGGCCATAAAAGACTTTGAATGTTTTCAAATGAAAGTATGGCCCTATATCGCGCCCAAGTACAACTAAGTACAACTAATTACGCGGATAATCTAAGTACAACTAATTACGCGGATAATCTAAGTACAGCTAATTACGCGGATAATCGAATTAAAGCCTAAGTTAGTACAACTAATTACGCGGATAATCGAATTAAAGCCTAAGTTAGTACAACTAATTACGCGGATAATCGCTGATTCTAACGGATTTTGTTGATACCTTATCAAAGTGCCAACCCTGTAAGGGTTGAATGTGAGCCCCCAACGCGCCAACCCCGTAGGGGTTGAATGTTAATAATTGTGAATTGTGAATTGTGAATTGTTAATGAAAATAGGTTATTTAAGTGACTATTTTTAGATAATTTTTTTTCAATGCGGAATAAAAACGGGATCAGTTTTTAAGGGCTTTGCACGTGGGATTGCCCCTACAAACCGTTATGTAATGTAGGGGCAATCCTTTATGGTTGCCCTCACCCAAAAGCTTAACTTAATGGCATTGAGGGTAGGGGGCAATGCCATTAAGTTAAGATATAACCTATTGATTTTTAATCACTTTTTGTGTGTATTAGGGTGGGGTACCCGATTTTTTACTTTCAATAAAAACAATGACTTACGACCCCACCCCTCTATAAAAATATGGCACGACGGCTCGTTTTTTAATAAAAATATATAAAAATCAAATAGTTCCTTAACTTAATGGCATTGAGGGTAGGGGGGTGTGCAAAAAGTGATCTGAGATAACGAAACGAAGTCATTCGCTTGCGCGTGATACGTTTCTGAGCCTAACCGTTTGCAGTAAAATTCAGTCCACTTTTTCAAATATCCCTACACGAATCAGTTCATTAACAACTTCTTCATAACTAGAAAAAGAGGTGGACACATCTTTATCCACTAATTTTTGGAGCCGCTTAAGGTATATTCCAACAAATGTTCTTAAATCCTCTTCAGGACAGTAGGAACGATTATGTAGTTCCTGAAAGATTTCTTGATAGGTATCGCCTTCCAACAAGGAATCTTGATTTTTGATGTTGATGCGTAACATAGTTACAAATTAAAAAAGTACCAGTAGTTGTTTCTTACCGAGAAATGTAATATTCCACAATCAATTAAGGCCATCGTGTACGCGGATAATCGAATTAAGGCCTAAGTTAGTACAACGAATTACGCGGATAATCGAATTAAAGCCTAAGTTAGTACAACTAATTACGCGGATAATCGAATTAAGGCCTAAGTCAGTACAACTAATTACGCGGATAATCGAATTAAAGCCTAAGTTAGTTACGCGGATAATCGAATTAAGGCCTAAGTTAGTACAACGAATTACGCGGATAATCGAATTAAAGCCTAAGTTAGTACAACTAATTACGCGGATAATCGAATTAAAGCCTAAGTTAGTACAACTAATTACGCGGATAAACGAATTAAAGCCGAAATAAGTACAACTAATTGCGCGGATAAACGAATTAAAGCCTAAGTACAACTAATTACGCACGCGGATAAACGAATTAAAGCCTAAGTACAACTAATTACGCGGATAAACGAATTAAAGCCTAAGTACAACTAATTACGCGGATAAACGAATTAAAGCCTAAGTTAGTACAACTAATTACGCGGATAATCGAATTAAAGCCGAAATAAGTACAACTAATATTGCGGATAATCGAATTGAAGCCATCGTGCGTACAGCAGGAGTCCAAATTGTCGTCCAAATTAACGTTTGGCAGGACTCCAAACTTTGGCAGGACTCCAAATTGGCAGTGCCCAGTCGTCCAAACTATAACTAACGTTTGGCAGGTTTGGCAGTGCCAAAGACGGTTTGGCACTGCCAAGTTAAAGTCGGCCGACGACTAAAACCCGTCAATAGAACATTGACAGAGTAGTCGGTTTGGACAAACTGGACGCGCTGTCGTCCAAACAGAGGTTTGGATGAGTTGGACTAAAGTTTGTACTTTTTTTGATTTGAGGGCCATAAAAAAATTTGAATGTTTTCAACTGAAAGTATGGCCCTATAACGCGCCCAAGTACAACTACTCATATTGTGGATAATCGAATTAAAGCCAAGTACAACTAATTACGCGGATAAACGAATTAAGGCCTACTAAGTACAACTAATTACGCGGATAATCGAATTAAGCCCTAAGTACAACTAATTACGCGGATAATCGAATTAAAGCCAAGTACAACTAATGACGCGGATAAACGAATTAAGCCCTAAGTACAACTAATTACGCGGATAAACGAATTAAGCCCTAAGTACAACTAATTACGCGGATAATCGAATTAAAGCCAAGTACAACTAATGACGCGGATAAACGGATAAAGCTCCTTGATTATTTGGCGCAGTTGTTTGTCGAGAAAAGACGCACGGTTTCAAGCGTTAACATGGCCCTCAATTGACGTGGGTTGCTCTAATCCAGTCTTTGTCGAAAGCTTATAGGACTTACGCATTGAAAAAATAATTTGATTGACTATTCAATCAGTTACCTCAAAAAGACCATAGCCTTTATTTTAACAGTTTTAAAAAAAAAAATCAATTAGTTACGTGGTATCGTAAGTTCTGGCTTATCCAGCCGAGACTTTTGGCACAGTTGTTTGTCGGGAAAAGACGTGCGGTTTCAATTATAAATTCACGTTGTTTTGGTTTTACTGTGAAAATACTCATAACGAGTGCTGGAAAGCGGAAGTTTCCATACCACCTCAGCCAACGGCTTTAGCTGTTGGCTGGGCTGGATGTCTGGAGATTTCTGCTGTACTAGCGGCAACCAATTCGTTTATCCGCGTAATTAGTTGTACTAGCGGCAACAACCAATTCGCTTATCCGCGTAATTAGTTGTACTAAGGGAGGAGCGTTCCAATAATATACCCATAGAGAAAAAAAGTTTTTGGTGTGGGTATTTAGCCACAACTCCCTTAGTACTGTTTGTAGTGTTTATAGTCGGCTTGTAATCGCCTTAACGAGATTAAGGCGCTAAAGCGCCTACTACAAACTTAGGCGCTAAAGCGCCTACTACAAACTTAGACATAACTTCATCCCATTTGCAAAATGCAAATAGCTTTTGTAAACCGCTTTGCAATTGGCTCTATAACCCAAAAATCGTTATGGAAATTATTGATTAAATATCATATAAAACAATACTTTATATATAAATTGACTCAATTGGCCCATATTCTGCTTTCGTTTGATTAATTCTTTAGTAAATTAGTCTGGAATTAAAACAGGAGAACGAGCTATGTATGGTATTTTTGGTATTCTCAACGACAAGAATGTGAATTCCACCTTATTGCAAGGATTGCAGCGGATGGAAAACGGGGGCTATGATGCTATTAGCGTTGCTACTGTCGCAGACGGGCGTATACAATGGCAAGAAGCGAAGGATTTGCACAGTTTGCTACCAGAACTGTCCACAGGCGGTCGTTTTGGCATTGCCTACACTTCTAAGGGTTGCCAGACGAATCAGAGGTACAGTATGCCCGTTTCTACGCGACGGAGCATCTTGCCATCGTTCATAATGGCGTTATCGAAAACAACCCTGAATTAAGAGAAGAACTGATGAGTCTCGGATACGAGTTTGAAAGTAAAACTGACAGTGAGCTTATCCTACGTCTTCTTGGCCGTTATTTGGACATAGGGCTATCGCCAAAGGAAGCGATTTCGGTTACTATTATACGATTGCATGGTTTTTTTGCGATGATAGCACTCTTTGCCGGTGAAGAAGAGCAGTTAATCGCCGCACGCCGAGGTAATCCACTTGCCATTGGTTTAGGCGAAGAAGCTCTCTACGTGTCTTCTGATGCGAACACCTTGGAACCGCTCTCTCGCCAAGTCATACAATTGGAAGAGGGCAGCCCGGCGGTGTTAAGCTCAGTGAACAGTGAAAAGTGTCAGTGATCAGTTATCAGTGAAATACCTGAACATTGGTGCCGGTTGAAGGAAACTTTTTTTTACGAGAGTTTTTCATAAAAATCACCATTGTATTTAGGGTGTTGCCAGGTATTTTATTCGAGGTGACACTGGCGTTTTTTCAAACAATACTGTGGGTTTATGAATACCCGATTATTTATGCACAGGTACTTAGTAGGCTTGTAATCGCCTTAACGAGATTAAGGCGCTAAAGCGCCTACTACAAACTCAGGCGCTAAAGCGCCTACTACATACGCAAGGCGCTAAAGCGCCTACTACAAACTTAGCACAATAACTCCCGCTCCCGCACAATACGAATACCTTCCCACGCGGGCAATTGTCCTTCTTCTCGTGCCATGACAATCTGTAGCCACCAATAGAGATTTAAGATGGCTTGTCTGCTTTTACCATAATCAGACTTTGTTATTTTTTTTTCTAGCTCATTATAACCAATCCAAATAAAGTCGGCGAGTTTTGCGGTATATTTTCGCCAGGCTTGCCGTGCTTCCAAAGCGGTTGTAGCAGTTGCACAAACTAACAACCTATAAAGTAACGCGCCTAATCGTTGCTGTGCCGGATTAGATTCATTTTGCATAGCTTGAGCAAGTTGTTTTGCCGCTTGGAAGTTATTCTCTTCCATTGCCCTAGAGATATCATAATCAAGGTGGTCGAGGACATGGACATCGACGCGGAGGATGGCGCGGGCGAAGTCGCGGGCGAAGTCGCGGGCGAAGTCGCGGGCAAAATCGTGGACAATGCGGACGAGAGCAAAATCATGGACAACATCGAGAGCGAAGGCGCGATTGCGGATTAGATTGCGGACGCGCTGAAGGTATCGGGCGCGGTTGGAAGCACTGTCGATGTTGTTCTCGAAGTCGGAAGTGCGAATGAGGGCGAATTCGCCGGCAAGATCGCTGTCACGGTAGCAAGCGCGAGTCCGGTAGAATTCAAATGGCAAATTTGAAATTGTCTTCAGACTGGCATAAATGTTTGATTCTTCTGCTTTTGTCAAGCCATTCACGCTATAACCCTCATCTTCTTGACACCACGCTGCTAAGTTATTCGCAACGGTGATAGAAGGATAATCTCTGATCTCAGCATGGTATGGCAAACGATAATGTATTTGGCAGCCACTTTGTCTTTGACAGAGCCATTTACAAAATGCCTCAGCATCTTCGTCGCGTACTCCGCGTATCGGTTCTTGGGCGGTTCCGTTAGGAAACGTATATTCCGTCCAGTGATCAGGTTGATAATACTCACCTTCGGCACGTTTCTCATCCAAAAATAGTTGATATTCCGCACAAGTGATATACGCCAAATCAATTTCACGGTGTTCATCGACACGTTGTAATGATTTGAGACGTTGACTTAAACGCACTTCGGCCGCCAATTGGCGACGTTGAGGTTCATCAGATTCAAGGTTATCAATCAAATGAATTTCTACTTGGCTACGCACCATCGCATCCAATTCACGCGCTTCGTCTAAACAATCAGCGGCCAGTGTTAAAGCCGTTACGCGGTTATTATCAAGACAGGCTTGCACTAATGGCGTCGCATCAGCTTGTGCTGCATAAAGGCGTAAGGTTTCATGCCACCAACTATTATTGACGACTTCATTCCAATCCAATGCGGTTTGTTGTTCTACAAAATGGGCCGCGGCAAGATACTCTTGAAAGGTTAAATGAGCAAAACGCCAGACACCCTGTTCACTCTCTAATAATAAACCACTACTGGCTTGCACATCGCTTAGAAAAGTCTGAGCCGCTTCTTCATCTACCAACCCAACACGCTTTAACGGCCCATTGATGATTTGCATGGCCTCATTAATAGGAATATCACGGAGATTGCTGTACATCATTTGCCTCGCCAGCGGTTGCAAAACAACACGTTTTTGGGCCGCTGTCAGGTTATCTTGTATACCTTTCGCTTGTCGCCAATGCCCTAGCAACACATCGCAAATCTCCGCATATAATTCCACACGCCGCCCCGGTAATTGCCCACGATAGCGGTGTACCATCGCAATCATCGTGAGCAACAACGGATTAACCGTGAGTGCGCTCAAAGTGGGCGTTTTTCGTAAGCGTTGTAATAAATCATCGGCCTCTTGCTTGGCTTTATTGCGTACACCGTCATCTAATTTGCCACCGAAGCTAGTCACTTCATTCGCCAAATACCAAGCGTGGACAAACTGTTGCACTTGCTCAGCTTTAAAAGGCTGCACCTCTAACACATTGGCTTGTTCCAGCGGTGCTGTTAGATAGCCTTGGGGCCGTGACGTGAGAATAAAGCGGCAACGCGGATAATTGATAATTTGTTGCTCAACCCACCGCGACACGGCTTGCCGCTGTTCCAAATCGGCCACTTCATCCAATCCATCTAACAAAATCAAGCACTTGCCACTTTTTAATTGTTGGGCAAACCAACCGGGCGGCGGATTCAAATTAGGATATTTTTCTATATCACTAAAATGCGCGTGTGCCAAATCTGCCAAAGCCGGGGCTTGCTCCACAATGGTTTGGACATGATGACGCAAAAATAACAACAAGGGTATATTAGCAGACAAACCATAGCGGCGATGTTGCTGGCTGGCAAAGCTCAACGCAATATGCTGTAACAGCGTCGTTTTACCACAGCCCGGCGCACCGATAACGGCGAACACCCGCGTCTTATCATGATAAGACTTGTTATTAAAACGCAAAAACGCCCAAATCGGCCGATTGCCAGCTAATTCTTTAGCAGAAACGAGATCATTTGTGAGTTGATTGGGATTAGCAGCCGGAGCAATGCGTAATTCTACAAAAACTTGCTCCAATTCAAGCGTAAACGTACCCATAGTCCGTAATCCGCGTACATTAAAAACACGATGTTCATAAATAACATGCTGATTGTAACTGCGCTGAAAACCAGAAAAGAGTTCTTTTAATTTACCAAGAATTGTTTTAACCGGATTTTCCGCTTCAATCTCACCAAGCTCGCCAAGCTCGAAACTATAATCACGAATTGACCAAAGATCAGGAGAAATTTCCCTTAATTGTCGTTGATAACCACTAGGCAGAACAAAGATTAATGGGCGATGGAGATAATTACGTAATAACTCTCTACGCTCGTTAAGACGAGCAAACAAAATAGAAATGACATCAACGGCTTGTTTACTCGACAGGCCTCTATCCAATTCTACCCATATCGGCGCATGGGTGACTTCGCCGGTTTGAGAGAGTTCGTCAAGCCGTTTTCTGATCTGCAAAACTAAGCTTTCTTCAGATAAGTGACTGAATGTAGGAGAAATACGTTCTAGTTGCCCGGCCGATGGGCGAAAGTGATCGGCCAAGCGTTGTCGAAACACATCGACTCCCGTTGGTTTAGGAGAAAATAGAAAAATGAGACAAAAACCTTGGCTCCATTCAATATAACGAAGTAGGGTTTGCCAGAATTCTTCGCCTTTAGGAGTCAGGTTAGATTTTTGTGCTATTAATTTAGATAGTAATGACATAAAATTGAGTTATGTTTAAGTACAGCGAATTACGCGGATAATCGAATTAGAGCCTAAGTTAGTGCAGCTACGCGGATAATATAAGTACAACTAATTACGCGGATAATCGAATTAGAGCCTAAGTTAGTGCGGCTACGCGGATAGGATAATATAAGTACAACGAATTACGCGGATAATATAAGTACAACTAATTACGCGGATAATCGAATTAGAGCCTAAGTTAGTGCAGCTACACAAGCGCGGATAATCTAAGTAGCTTTTTTGCTCCTAATCTAAGTACAACGAATTACGCGGATAAACGAATTATAGCCTAAGTTAGTACAGCTACGCGGATAGTCTAAGTACAACGAATTACGCGGATAATCGAATTATAGCCTAAGTTAGTACAACTAATTACGCGGATAAACGAATTAAAGTCTAAATAAGTACAACTAATTACGCGGATAATCGAATTAAGGCTCACTAGCAGCCTGTCTGATACAACTAATTTATTGTTTTATAAAATATTTACCGTAAATAACAAGTTTAATAATCAATGAGTTAGTGGATTAATTAATCCGACAGGCTGCTAGACAATTCGTTTATCCGCCACCTCAGCCAATCTAAAAGCTAAAGTAGGCTAAAGCCTACTAACCTCTTGCAGTGCCCTTCGGGTACTAGCGGCAACCAATTCGCTTATCCGCGTAATTAGTTGTACTAAAGGCTTGTCATAAAATAACCTAGTCATTTTTGTAGAGCAAATTCTAATCAAATTGATTAAAATTTTTCAAGTTATTTTGTTACAGACACTAAAGTGCCTACTACAAACTTAGGCGCTAAAGCGCCTACTACAAACTTAGGCGCTAAAGTGCCTACTACAAACTTAGGCGCTAAAGCGCCTACTACAAACTTAGGCGCCAAAGCGTTGTACTAACGGCAACAACCAATTCTAGACAGTAATGACATCTTTCAATAATGGATGAAGATCGTACCAATCATCCCCGTTACGATAATTCTGTACCAGATTATTATCGAAAAAACGCGCCAAACGCGGTAATTCATCAATAGATGGTAATTTAGCTTCTTTGGTATCAGCAATTTTTATGAGCCAATCCATGTCTTGTTCAGCAATGGGTAATATATCCCTACGCAAATGATTTTTTGCGTTATTAATAATGTTATCCGCTACCGGTAACAACGGTTTGAAGCCTTCTCTCAAAGGAGCCGCTTTAATCAAAATGTTTCTGATGAGTCTAAAAAAATCCCTCAAATCGCCACCTGTTGCTAAAATCATATTCCGTAATTGTTCACGCGAAAAGATTTGTTGCCAATGAGAAAAACGCCGCTGAATAATATTCTCCATAACGGCTAAACCCGTTGGATCAGGTGTACCATCACGATGGAAAACATGCACATTATCTATGGAACGGATAATCGTGCTGTCCAAAAGTCTTCCCAAAGCCGGCGCCAGCGGCGGCAAATACGGTGGAACGGTATAAACTGTATGGAAGTTTGTCAGGTGCAATTTGTCAGAATGATAACCAAACAAATTACTCACACTGTCATGCACCGCTTTTGCGTTTTCGCCTACCCCGCGAATTTGTTCAACTGAATCAATCAATAGCACTATCTTGTCATCAGTTTGTTGCCTGACAAAGTTTACCATGTCTTGAGAAAACTCGTGGGCTTGTTGCACAATTTTAGTGACATGTCCACGTAACGCATTCTGCAAACGCTGCTTAATAGTCGGATCTTGTTTAAGTGCAACCTTAATGGGAGCCTCTCCATTTCCACCTGCGAAATCAATACCGCCAAACTCTATCTTGGTTTGGGTCATAAAATCCTTAAAACGCTCACCATAGCCCCGCTTAGTGAAATTTTTGCCATACTTTTCTCGGATGGCTTCACTTAAAGCAAGCATAATGGAAATCAGAAAATCCGTGATTTCTATCGGAAAGTGAAAGTTCATGTAGCCTTGCATATCGCAAAAAAATACCACATAACCTTTTTCCGTCAATAAGTGCCGCAAGCGGCGTAGTTCGGTACTTTTACCACTGCCCCGTTGCCCGGAAAGCAAATTAACACTATCCTGCTTCGCCCACGTTATATCGCGCACCAATTCCTTAATGGGATCATCAGGATTATTATCCAAATACGCTTCATAAAAAAGATCATCTGGCTCTAACGGCCGATTTTCTAGGTTTTGAAAAAACCTTTGTAAATCTGATTCTGACAGAGAGGACATCTGGTATTCTCCTCATTTATTGAAACCGATTTTTTGAAAAACTCGGCTTTCTTATTAAACTGTTTGATTTGGGGGCCATAAACGAATTTGAATGTTTTCAAATGAAAGTATGGCCCTATATTGCGCCCAAGTACAACTACTAATTATGCGGATAATCTAAGTACAACGAATTACGCGGATAAACGAATTAGAGCCTAGGTTAGCACAAGGAATTACGCGGATAATCGAATTTAAGCCTAAGTTAGTACAGCGAATTACGCGGATAAACGAATTAAAGTCTAAGTTAGTACAACTAATTATGCGGATAATCGAATTAAGGAAGGAGCGTGAAAATAAATAATATACCCATTGAGAAATAACGTTTTTCAAAAAAACTTGGGTGTGATCATTTTGTGTGGGTATTTTATTTACCAATACTCCCTAAAGCCTAAGTTAGTACAACTCATATTGCTCCTAAACGAATTAAAGCCTAAGTTAGTTGAGATATTTTTGCGCTTTATAGCATTTCCCGATTGACTGAAATACAAATCAATAACACTCAATATAAACAAACAATTCCTCAACCCCAAAGGGGTGTCCACCGTTACAATTTGCGCTTTTGCCCCTGGAAAAATCTCCGAGGTTAGTCACCTTTAGGTTCCTGAACGCTTTCAGACGACTGTTCAGGCTAAAGTTTCGCGGAGCGAAACTTTAGCCTGAATAGCTGTTGGCTGTTAAATTAAAAAAAAGCGCAATTTATGACTGTGCTAAGTATAATAGTATTTAACCAAATCTGGAAATGCGATAGTCTGCCAAACTCAAGTTTGGACTCCTGCCAAACTGGCTGGTTTTGTTGAAGGCAAACAGCTTTATTGGCCCTTTAAATTGATTGTTTCTAAATGCGGCCCTATATAACAAATCGTCATTCGGCACAAGTCTTTGTTGACTAACCAGTATAACCGATAACCCTCTGGTTGAATATTGCAATGCCATTCAAATACTTGTTTTTTTGGATGGTGTGGACAAGTGGCTTGACGCATTTCTTTCAGTCGTTTGTTTTTCATTGTTTGCCGACTTTCAGGACGAACATTCATCGGATAAATGGGCGTAGTGTTTTTTTGTTAGGCAAATGTGGCAACATTTTTTGTTCATACTCTTCGCACCAGTCCAAATGACTGAATACCGTTTCCCATTGTTCAATCAGCTCGCTGACATTCTTAATCTTTTGGCTTAAACTGTGTTGCCAATCCCGAATCGCAAAATCCACTTGATCTGGATGAGAAACTTGTCTGACTTTATGATTGATTTTATGAGGTTTTTCTGCGTCCGCCTCTTCGTAAAGCTTTTGTACTATCTCAATTTTGGATTGGCACCAACGCGGTTCGGAAGCTAAACTGATTGCAATACCGTCGTGAAGCAATGCAACGCCTAAGGCCGTGGCTTCTATTTTAGGCGTTTGTTTTAACACAAATTCTGAACCAAGGAACTCATCATACGCTTTAACCTCGGTTTTTAAGTCTTGCTCAACCGGACTTCGCGCATCAAGCTGATGAGCCAGTCGTTGCAAAACCTGATCAACCTGAGCATCTTCCAACCATTCAATATAACCATAGTCCTCGGTCAGATCAATGTCATAAAAATCTCGGTTTGTTCTTATCGCACGGTTGCAAATCGGCTTGCCATTAATTTCCTCATCAATCAAATCGGCAACGGCTTCCATCATGTCGGTTAACCACTTTCTAGCGATTTCTTCAGAAGGCGCGGTGGTGATGGACAGATCATTAAAAACCAATTCCGCCTCCATTATTGTCCTCCACTCATGGCTTTTCTACGTTCTCGGCGACGACGCGACGCTAAAGCCGCGAGATTATTGATCGATTCATCAAAAAAACCAGAAGGCCAATTATCAAGACGCCCTTGTTCATTGATTTTTGGCGTTGCCTTTTTAACCAGACCTTGTTCATCAAAATCAAAGTAATGGAAACAGGTTTGTTCTGGTTTAAGTTGGCCCTCAAAAACGGCCAATTGTATACCCTCAAGTATATGATCGCTGTGAGTTTCTACAATCACCTGCGTTCCTGCCGCGGCAACTTGTGCCATCAGTTTTCCCATCTGGGTTTGTCCTTTGGGGTGCAAATGCGCTTCTGGATTTTCCAGCAAAACTAACCCGTCTTTAGGAAGGGATAACAATGCCACGATAATGGGCAAAGTGTAACTTAAACCAAAACCGACATGGGTTGCTCTAAAGGTGGGGGAATCGATGCTTCCTTCTCTTTCAAATGAAAACCCTATTGTTCCAATATCCGCGTTTTTGATAGCTTGTATGGCAATACGTGTGCCCGGAGAAATTTCTCCTAGCCAAGACTGTACTTGGCGCAACAATGTTTTACCGGCTTGTTCTTCTCGCAACGGAATATCAGAATTTTGCAACGGTTGATTGCCATTTTCGATCAGATAATGGATCGTGTATCGGCCATCTTTCGCTAAATTTCCCTGACGAATAGCGTCATCGGACAATGGGGTAGTCAGGCGTGGCCCCCAACGATCAGCACTCAAGTAGTGAAAATGATGATTGAACAAGGCAAGTTCTTCTGTTGGTTCTGGCATTAAGACAGTCACAAAAGCGGATTTGTCTCCAGAAGACTCAAAGGCATATTCCCATGTCAACGGAGCATGGTCGTTTGTGTGCAGTTCAAAAACCATCTTCTCATCTTCGGCCTCTGCACAAAAGGCATCATAAGCTTGCCCAGCATCTGTTAGTTCACCTTTCAAACGAATGACTGGATGTTGATGGGACTGACGAAGTAATAGTAGAGATTGTAAAAGAGAACTTTTGCCCGTACTATTGATTCCAGAAAGTAACGTTAATGGCGCGAATTCAAGCGCTAATTTCTGAAAACATTTGAAATTATGAAGGTAAAGTTTTGTAATCATAACAATTCCTTGAGTATTTTGTGAATTAAGCCATTGATAATTGATATTTCGTTCATGAAGAAATAATTCTAGAAATTAAAATCCAACGTTTCGGGAATTTATTCGTCATGAACGAACCGGCACTGGGGCCGTTCAATGGGATAATCCTTACAAAAGTTATTCGTCAATGAACAAGTAATCAATGACTTAGAACCTTTGCCAAGCTCATTGTAAAAGATTGATTTTATAGCGTTCCCATTCAAGGGCCCCAGTGCCAACGAACCACAAATTTTTATGAATACCTATAGATTTTCAGAAAAATATGCAGCCAACAGCTTTTTACTGTTATCTCGCACAGCGAAGAACGAGAGTTATATCGCGTAAGCATTTACTGCATTTGTCTGAGAGCGTTTGTCTCCTAAAGGAGACTAAATTAATTATCTGAACATCTATATACTTCAAACGGACAAAATTTCGGATTTTCGAGAGTCCCGACAAACTAAAGAGGGCAATCACAAGGGATTTTCCCTACATGCGAAATAAGGTTTGTGGGCCATACACGCGCAAGCTCGGTACCAAAAAAACAGAAAAGTTGACCGTGTGCAGTCTATATTAATGATTTGTGAACTTTGGACCAATTTCAATGAATCGTATTTTGTCAGACTTTACGAATTTTACGAGTCATTTTTGTTCAAAATATCCTGAATGAGGCGGCTAATCACTTTAAAACGAAAATACACTCGATCACGGTTAAAGGTATGTTCTGAAATCGCTTGATCGAAGGTGAATTTTTCCTTTCTAACCCCGGTGGGTAGATAGTCTCCATTCATTAACCGAACAAAACGTTCTTTTACCACGGCACTATTTTCAATTAACGTGGCAATCTGTTTGTTGTTGCATTGGCTAAGTGCAACGCTCCATGTTTCAAATAATCCCCGATTGATAGGAAGAATACGATGCTGACGCGTTTTATAGCGTTTGCGAAAGGCGAGTGGCCCAAAAATATTGAAGGCGGCCCTCATGGATTTGTCAAAATCCTGTTGAAGTTGCTCAAAAAGGGTTGGTGGCGCTTGGTTAAGGGTTGCCATGATTTGTGATAAAAACGCATCCATATCACGGTGCTTGGCATAATGTGCTATCGGATTGATAACAAAAGCCACGTATCGCAAAATACATTCTTGATCCGTCATTCGATCATCAATAATGTCATCATTGGTCGCTTCTTTAAAGGGCTTGCTTTCCGCTAATTGTTTTAAAAAGTCTACCGATTTTCCTTGATAAAGGGCATGGCGAATTTCTTGGGGAGAGAGTGGTAAGCCGGTGGTATTAATACGTTTAAAAATCGTAGAGGTCACTTCTTTAGGTGCGCCCGGTTGAATGACATGAATCACAAATTCGGTTTCACTGATTCGCCTTTGTATATTGCGTTGTAATTGGGCAAAAGTTTTGCCATTAAATTGGGGAAGAAATTCAAGATGGGTTAGGACAAATTGTTGCAGACGGGTAAATCCATACAAGGTATGCAAACGTTGGAGTCCATCTACAATGATCCAATTATCGTTTGGATCGGCTGCGACGTAAAAAGCCGCAATTGGAATGCGTAACAGCAAGGATTCAATAAATTGGCTTTTTTGCGTCGAATCCCAAACACCGGCTTTACGCTGAAAACCGGGCTGTAAGTCAATTTCGTGACGCTCAATACGATTCATCAAGAGATCAACTGTATGATGCCGAGTCGTTATTTCGACTTCTGATGGCTTAAAAGGGGCCGTCATGTCAGATTGTTTGTTGGTATTTTCTTCTCTTTCGATACCGCTTGCTCTGCCATCAGAGGTGAGTTCTTGTGTTATATTGTTATGAGGTTGGGTTGGTTGAATCATGTTATCAGTCATTGTTTTATTGGTAGAGTTTTTTATGAAAGTTCAGACTTTTCATGAGTAATGAACCGATGGTTAGTGAAGTTAATCATTGTTCCTAATCTAAGTACAGCTAATTACGCGGATAATCGAATTATCTAAGTTAGTACAACTAATTACGCGGACTAAGTACAACGAATTACGCGGATAATCGAATTATCTAAGTTAGTACAACTAATTACGCGGACTAAGTAAGTACCCGTGCAAAAGTTTGTCAGTATTTTGTTTGACAACGAAAACGACTGTTTTTATTAAGTTTATTTTTTGAAAATATATGCACGGGTACTTACAACGAATTACGCGGATAATCGAATTTAAGCCTAAGTTAGTACAACTAATTACGCGGATAATCAAATTTAAGCCTAAGTTAGTACAGCTACACAAGGTTAGTGCAGTTACACAAGCGCGGATAATCTAAGTACAACTAATTACGCGGATAATATAAGTACAACGAATTACGCGGATAAACGAATTAAGGCCTAAGTTAGTACAGCTACGCGGATAATATAAGTACAACTAATTACGCGGATAAACGAATTAAGGCCCACTAGCTGCTTGTCGGAGATTTTGTAAAAATAGTTAGTGAAAATAACCCGTTTAATAATCAATGAGTTAGTGGATTAATCAATCCGACAGGCAGCTAGACAATTCGTTTGTCCACCACCTCAGCCAACCTAAAAGCTAAAGTAGGCTAAAGCCTACTAACCCTCTTGCAGTGCCCTTCAGGTACTAACGGCAACAACCAATTCGCTTATCCGCGTAATTCGTTGTACTCGCGGCAACCAATTCGCTTATCCGCGTAATTAGTTGTACTAAGGGCTTGTCATAAAATAACCTAGTCATTTTTGTAGAGCAAGTTTTAATCAAATTGATAAAATTTGTTCAAGTTATTTTGTTACATACACTAAAGCGCCTACTATAAACTTAGGCGCTAAAGCGCCTACTACAAACTTAGGCGCTAAAGCGTTGTACTAACGGCAACAACCAATCCGTTTATCGGCCCGTCATCCGTTGTACTCGCGTCATTCGTTGTACTCGCGTAATGAGTTGTACTAACGGCAACAACCAATTCGCTTATCCGCGTAATTAGTTGTACTAGACAATTAGTTGCACTAAACTCTTCCTATCAGCGACGCGTCGAAAGTACTACAATAACTCCCGCTCCCGCACAATACGAATACCTTCCCACGCGGACAACTTGCCCTCTTCTCGTGCCATGACAATTTGTAGCCACCAATAAAGATTTAAGATATCTTGTTTGTCTTCATTGTAATCGATCCTGCTGCGGCGTGACAGCCAACGTTGCCGCCAAGGACGATTATTTTTGGGTTTTTCCAATTCGTTATAGCTAATCCAAGCGTACTCTGCGATTTTTGCGGAGTATTTTCGCCATGCTTGCCGTGCTTTCAAAGGTGTTGTGGCAGTGGCACACTCTAACAAAAAATAGAGCCACGTACCTAATCGTTGTTGTTCAGGATTAGATTCCGTTTGTATAGCTTGAGCCAATTGTTTTGCGGCTTGTAAATTCCCTTCTTTTATTGCCCTATAAATGTCGTCACTCAAATAGGTGCCGACAAGGGCGAGGTCGCGGGCGAAGTCATGGGCGAAGTCGAGGGCGCGGGCGAAGTCGCGGGCAAGGGCGAGGTCGCGGGCAAGGGCGAAGGCGCGGGCGAGGCCGCGGGCTCGGTGGAAATCAAATGGCAACTCAGAAATTGCTTCCAGCTTGACATGGAGGTTGGCTTCCTCGTTTTTTGTCAAGCCATTCAAGCTATAATCACCATTTTCACTATTTTCTCGACACCACGCAGCTAAGTTATTCACAACGGTTATGCTGGGATAATTCCTGATTTCAGTAGGCCGTGGCAAACGATAATGTATTTCACCGCCCTGTCTTTGCGTGAGCCATTCACAAAATAGCTCGGCATCTTCTGCGCGTACTCCGCGTATCGGTTCTTGGGCGGTTCCGTTGGGAAACGTATATTCCGTCCAATGATCAGGTTGATAATACTCACCTTCGGCACGTTTATCATCCAAAAATAGCTGATATTCCGCACAACTGATATACTCCAAACCAATTTCACGCTGTTCATCGACGCGTTGTAATGAGTTGAGACGTTGACTTAAACGCACTTTAGCAGCCAATTGGCGACGTTGAGGCTCGTCAGATTCCAGATCATCAATCAAACGAGCTCTGACTTCGTTACGCACCGTAACATCTGAAAATGAACGGGCTTCTTCTAAACAATCGGCAGCCAGTGTTAACGCGGTGACGCTGTTATTATCAAGACAGGATCGCGCTAATCGCGTCGCATCACTTTGGGCCGCATAAAGACGTAAGGTTTCATGCCACCAACTGTTATTGACGACTTCATTCCAATCCAATGCGGTTTGCTGTTCTACAAAATGGGCCGCGGCCAGATATTCTTGAAAGGTTAAATGGGCAAAACGCCAGACACCCACTTCACTCTCTAACAATAAACCACTACTGGCTTGCACATCGCTTAGAAACTGTTGAACCGGTTCATCTACCAACCCAACACTGTTTAATGGCCCCTCAATGATTGGCCTCGCGTCATCAGTACAAATGTCACGGCATTTGCGCATCATCATCTCAGCAGCCAGCGGTTGTAAAACCACACGCTTTTGAAAGGCGGTTAGGGTATCCTGTATGCCCATCGCTTGTCGCCGGTGTCCAAGCAACACATCGCAAATCTCGGCATACAATTCCACCCGCCGCCCCGGTAATTGCCCCCGATAGCGGTGTACCATCGCAATCATCGTGAGTAACAACGGATTAACCGTGAGTGCGCTTAAAGTCGGCCTATTTCGGAGGCGTTGCAGTAAATCCTCCGCCTCTTGCTTGGCTTTATTGCGTACTCCGTCATCCTCACTCCCAAAACTGAGCACTTCATTCGCCAAATACCAAGCATGAACAAAACGCCGCACTTGTTCGGCCCTAAAAGGCTGTACTTCTAACACATTGGCGCGTTCCACCGGTGCCGTCAGATAACCTTGGGGCCGTGACGTGACAATAAAGCGGCAACGCGGATAATTGATAATTTGTTGATCAACCCACTCCGACACGGCTCGCCGCTGTTCCAAATCGGCCACTTCATCCAATCCATCCAATAAAATCATGCACTTGCCGTTGTTTAATTGTTGGGCAAACCAATTCGGCGGTGGATTCAACTCAGGATATTTTGTCGTCTCGCTAAAATGTGCATGTGCCAAGTCGGCCAATACGGGCGCTTCATTGACAATGGTTTGGACATGATGACGCAAAAATAACAACAACGGTATATAAGCAGACAAACCATAGCGACGCTGTTGTTTGCTGGCAAAAGTCAGGGCAATATGTTGTAACAACGTCGTTTTACCACAGCCCGGCGCACCGATAACAGCCAATACCAATGTCTCATCAGGATCACTGTTAATACGCAAAAAACGCCCAAATGGGGCGATTACCCGCTAACTCTTTCGCCAAAACCGGATTCACATTGGCTTGTTGTGGATTAGAATGCGCTATGCGTAACTCAACAAACACCTTTTCAAGCTTTAGCGTAAACGTGCCCTGAGTACGCAAACCACGTACATTAAAAACACGGTGCTCATAAATGATATGTTGGTTGTAGCGGCGCTGAAAACCAGAAAACCAGCGGCGTTTAGTAGCCGTTTCTTCTGTAGAGGGAATATTTTTCCGGGCTTTTTTAAAGAGGAAAGATAAAAAGCCCACGACTACAGCTATTCCTCCAATGAAAGTCGCAATCCTTTGAGTCCAGTCGTTTGCTATAATCTCCGTAATTGTAGTCATTAGCGATTCAAGCATAACGAATAATCTCCTGGTTGAATTTCTTAAAAGACACTAACAATTAAGGGTTGAATTAAAGTCTAAGTTAGTACAACGAAACGCCGTTTTGGCCCGCCTATTACGCGGATAATCGAATTAAAGCCTAAGTTAGTACAGCAGCTACACAAGCGCGGATAATCTAAGTACAACTAATTACGCGGATAAACGAATTATCTAAGTTAGTAGGATAAACGAATTATCTAAGTTAGTACAACTCATTACGCGGACTAAGTACAACGAATTACGCGGATAAACGAATTATCTAAGTTAGTACAACTCATTACGCGGATAATCGAATTTAAGCCTAAGTGAGTACAACTCATTACGGGCCGATAAACGAATTTAAGCCTAAGTTAGTACAGCTACACAAGCGCGGATAATCTAAGTATAACTAATATTGCTCCTAAAGGAATTAAAGTCATATGCGTACAGTAGTCGTCCAAACTAACGTTTGGCAGGACTCCAAATTTTGGCAGGACTCCAAACTTGAGTTTGGCAGTGCCCAGTCGTCCAAACTAACGTTTGGCAGGAGTGCCAAGTTAAAACCGGCCGACGACTAAAACCCGTCAATAGAACATTGACAAAGTACTCGGTTTGGACAAGCTGGACGCGCTGTCGTCCAAACCTAGGTTTGGACGAGTTGGACTAAAGTTTGTACTTCTTTTGATTTGAGGGCCATAAAATATTTTGAATGTTTTCAAATGAAAGTATGGCCCTCTGTCGAACAAAAAACCATAAATTTTGTAATGTTATTGGATAATCTGGTTTGAGGGCCATAAAAGAATTTGAATGTTTTCAAATGAAAGTATGGCTCTATATCGCGCCCAAGTACAATTAATAGTGTTGCGGATAATCGAATTAAAGTCAAGTACAGCTAATGACGCGGATAATCGAATTACGCGGATAATCTAAGTACAACTAATTACGCGGATAAACGAATTAAAGCCTAAGTTAGTTACAGCTACGCGGATAATCTAAGTACAACTAATTACGCGGATAATCGAATTAAAGTCTAAGTTAGTACAACGAATTACGCGGATAAACGAATTAAAGCCTAAGTTAGTACAACTAATTATGCGGATAATCTAAGTACAACGAATTACGCGGATAAACGAATTAAAGCCTAAGTTAGTACAACTAATTACGCGGATAATCTAAGTACAACGAATTACGCGGATAAACGAATTAAAGCCTAAATAAGTACAACTACTAATATTAGGGCCGATTTAAATTGTTGAGCACCCAAGGCCGCAAAGTACGCTCAATCATAGCATGTATTTGTGGTGTTGGATGGCCGTCATATGCAATCACAATTTGGGACTCAAACGGCTTAAGTTCTGTAACCGCACGAGAAATCCTCGGCAGTAACGACAAAAACGGCAACCCTTCTTGTTTTGCCCACCGAGAAGCATTTTTATCCAATAACGAAGCATGCTCACGATAAGCTTTATTTAAGCCCGGCTCTTGCCCCGTCACCGAAAGGTTAGTAAACATAACCGAAATCCCGCGCTGGCGACACACCGACACAATATAATCCAAATAAGCTTGCGTCATCCACCACTGCTTGTCAAACACGGCCGGTGCCACCAGATGCTTCGGCCTCGGTTTTAACGTGTGAAGCGCAGCCTGTTCTTCTTCAAACGCCTTAATAGCCTCTTGTTCCTCCTTGGTATAAATAATGTCCCTATTCCAAACAATGATGTCCTCAACCGGCGAACGAACAAAATGTTGCCATCCTCTGTGCAACAACGTATAAAGCCGCGATTTAGACAAAAAAGCGCCAGTAGAGGTTTTCATCAACAACGCCTCAAACTCATCAAAAAAAGGCAAATTAAAAAACACCGACTCCCCAGTACGATCATCCGAGATATCATTCTCAAACAACACTATCAGCACAGCATCCGGCTGCACCGACAAATAGCGTTCCAAATTCGCCGCATAATAAATAGGACTGCCCCCTTGCACTCCCATATTAATCACTTCCCAACCCGATTGACGAATATTTTCGCCAAGCAGATAAGAAAAAGTTTCGGTAAACTTATTGCCATGCCCTTCGGTGATAGAATCTCCTATAATAATCAATCGCTTAAGGCCCGTCTGCGATTTATGAACAATTTCAGGGCCACGAAATCCCATCGAATTGATTTCGTAATTGACTTGATAGGAAGAACGCGCCTGTATATAACTTGAACTAGGTATATGAAAATAAATATAAGGACGCGCCTTGATGATGTAGGGATTCGCTTGATAAGGATCTATCGTACTGACAGGCGGTGGCTCTGGTAGACGCTGCGGTGTCACAAAAAAACGCGCCACTAATTCTCCAATTGCTAACAATAGCAAAAGAGTGATGAGAAGCATTAGGATATAAAATAATGCCTTTTTTCGGTTGTTAATATTGTTACTTGGTTGAAGTGTCTCCATTCGTACCTCATTTTTTTAACAACTACAGGCCGATTCGTTATAATAACGGATTTATAACGAAACGAAGCTCAGCGAAGCTAATCCTTGTATTTTAACAACAACTACAAGGATTCGTTATAAGAAAGGATTTTTTTCTAACGAAGTTCAGCGGAGCTAAATTATAACGAATCCTTGTAGATGCTTTTGTCTTTCATCCGTTATTATAACGAATCCTTGTAGATGCTTTTAACTTTCATCCGTTATTATAACGAATCCTTGTAGTTGCTTTTAACTCACACCAAAGCCACTTCCTCATAATGCACCAACTCCCAACCCCGAAACACCAACATAACACCTATCAAATTCACCCCTTGATTGGCTTGAACGACTCGCGCGTCGGTAGCATACTTTTGCAATTGAGTTTTGGCATCTTCAATCTGTTCTTGTTTCAAGGCTTCGGTGAAATCACTACGCTTAATGTACTTCAGTTCAATCAAATAACTAGACTTGATATCCTCATATTTGGAAAAAAACGGTTCAAGGTATAAATCCACAAACCCTTTACCCATTTCCTTTTCGGTGTGGGTGATGTAATAATCAGTCACATTCAAATAAGCCAACAAAAAAGTTTGAACCACCTTTTCCCCAGTCAGATAATCCCGAATGGAGGTTTGCTGTTCCACTTCAGCGGCTAAGAATTGAAACACCGGTTGCCATTCTCCTTGGTAAGCCATCTGCCGAACCAAGTTAGCAAATTGCCACAAGTCAATATTGAAAACATCGACATCTTTGTAACCCTCACGCAGATAACTGTACATCAATTTCTGCACCGTGCGATTGGGAATAATCAGTTCATCTTTGGCTTTATAGCTTAATAAACCAAAATAGTACAACAAAGAAATGAAGTTTTCCGGCCGGATTAAGTCTTCCACTGGGAAACTATCGACGATATCTGAGATAATGCCACCGGTTTCGGTAATGTTTTTTATGTGACTGAAGTTGCCATTTAATCGTCTATCAAGCACAACTAAGTGACGCAGTTTGCCGTAATCAATCCGAATGTTTGGATCAATCAGGTTATCCGGAAAAACGCCTTTGCTGATAAGATGTTTGACAAAATACAGCACCAGATTGGTATTGAACAGATGGGTTGTCGCGTGTTTTGAAAACCGATAGTTATCATACCAAGTACGCAACAACGCGATGATTTCATTCACATCAGCTAACGCAATCCCATTGGCTTGATAATAGTGCAGTATGCCAAGCACATCGGCTTCTGTGAAGCCCAATAGCTCATTGAAGGTTGAATCTAGGCTAATATTTTGTCCAATATTAAAACCACTGGTAACATCATCCATCGTCACTGGCGAAACCCCGGTAATGAACATGTGACTAATACCGCTATCCGCTTGATCAACGGCCCCCTTCAAGATGCTAAAGAAAAATCTAAAAAAACCGGCCCCATGCGTCAATTCGTGATAATGGCTCTGCCCGGCTGTGGTTAAAATGGTATTGGTGAAGTTGTCATACTCATCAATCAGCACATACACTTTGAGTCCTTTGATGCCGGCATAGTTAAGGAGAAATTCCAATTGTTGGTAAGGCTGTTGATGACTCGCCATCATTTTGAAATAGCTTTCATCAAGAAAAGCTTTATACTTCTGCCCAAAAAAGTAAAAGCTGTTTCTGACATGGCCATTAAATGAGGCTTCAACCTGATCAATATCAGGATCGACTTGGGAAAAGTTGAATTTCAGAATGAGATAGGCGTTTTTCTCCGGCGTGGGATGTGCATGGATGTGTGTGCCGGCAAACAACTCATCAAATTCCTCTTGCCGAGCGATGTCATAGTAACATTCTAACACCGTCAATAGGGACGATTTGCCGAATCGTCTGGGACGAATCAGAAACAGAAAATCACCGGCCGATTCCAATTGTGGAATATAATGGGTTTTATCCACATAGTAGCCGTTTTTTTGCCGAATGGTTTTGTAGCTCGATAAACAACGAATCCTTGTAGATGCTTTTGTCTTTCATCCGTTATTATAACGAATCCTTGTAGATGCTTTTAACTTTCATCCGTTATTATAACGAATCCTTGTAGATGCTGTTAAAAAAAATCCGTTATTATTACTTGGCTATTTATGTCTTGGTGTGCGAGCGCGAAAAAAGCGTCACAATTCGCTCAGCAACGGAGGTTTTTCGATCCGCGACGATATGCTTTTTCCTAGCCCAACCAATTCTACCCTCATGCGTCAAATGAAAATCACCAAAATCGGGATGTTGTTGAACCCCTAATTCGTAAACCATCCTCATCTGAAAAGTATCAAGTTCTCTATCCGTATAATTCCCGTGACTTTTCTGCCAAGTTGGAATCATGCGAAGGCAAAAATTAATGTCATCGATAGCAATCCAACCTCCCGGCTTCAAAAGCTTGGCAACCAGCGAAAAAGCCAACGCATCTGGCTCCCACTCGTGTGCGCCATCAAGTAAACAAAAATCAAAAAGGGGAGTACAAACGCCATTGTGAGTTTGTTCTTGAAGCAAATCAGCTAAATACCAATTATAGCCGAGTATCTCAGCCACCACATCTATACTATCGTCACTTAAGCCAACATGACGCATCAACACTTTGGCATTGACATGCGGGTGCAGATATTTATCTATCGTAATCACTTGGCCTCCACCCAATTCTCTTACCGCAGCGCCGATCACACAAGATGTCGCACCAAAACCCGTGCCTAATTCAATACAAGATTGGAGCTTATTATCCACAATAAATTGATAAATGTAGCGCATCGCATCTTGGGGGAGCAAAAACAATTCGCCCGGCCAATTATCGGGCGTGACAAAGCTATTTAATGACGCAAAGAGTTTTTCCATAATAAAATAAAAGCGTTAAATAAGGCACGTCCAAGCTAAAGCTTGGACGACTGCCAAACTAAAGTTTGGACTCCGGCAAAGTTTGGACTCCTGCCAAACTAAAGTTTGGACTCCTGATCATTGACTGATAATTGCTGAGCAAGTCTTATTTCTGTCCATCACAACAAAAATGTAGCTCATGGTTTTATCAGGTTCTTGTTCGCAATCGTCGCCCCAACGTTCCAACGTAAAACCGGGATTGGGTACGGCAACCAGTATCACATTGTCGCCTTGCGCGTAGTTTGCGGTGCAATTGGTAAAAACGAGACCGCATAAAATACGTTTTTTATCGTTATGGAAATAATTGATAACAGCCCCTTCGCCTTGAACCTTCACGGTGAGAACCACGGGAATGGCCGAAAAGGTGGCCGAGCAATTCTTGGCGGCATCCATAGTGATGGATAGCGGATTGGTTGTGCCACCCTTCTCGCATTCCCCATTACCACGCCAACCGTCAAAGTTAAAACCCGGTTTGGGTGTTGCAGTCAATGTTGCTAATTCACCAGTCGTATAGTCTTCTGAACAAGCGGCACCGCCGTTACCGCAGTTAATACCCCTCTTACTACTGTTCACCGTGCCGCCAGTCGGTGTAGGCGTAACAGTGAGCGTCCTAGTATTGCCAAAGACTTCAGGCTGTCCACTATCAACCCATTGATTGTATAATCCAACATCTGATATGCCAAAAGAAATACCCAAGTTACTGGTAAATGCAAATTTATCAAGCGCTTGCGGTTGCTGGTACAAAACAAAATAGGCATAGCGTGGTTGAGTAACCACGTCAGGAGAATCAGGTTTGGTAGGATAAAGGATATCCAGTAACCTTGCCGTGACGGTATGTAAATCCTTGGGATAGACTTTCGCGCCTTCTCCACAAGGCGTTGGGTTAGCGTTAGTCGGATTATTGGGGCAAAACGCCCCAGGATCATGATCAAACCCACTCATAATGGGACAACGCTCTGATTGAGGCACAATGATATTACCACGCCCGTCGCTGATATCGGGGGCACATTGCCACGCAAGGGATTGTGCCGAAATTTGAGCCTTTGAGGTACCCGGTGGAATAAGGACTTTAAAACGTAGTGTTTGCCTTTGCCAGACAGCCTGCATAACCTCGTAGGCGGCATTGATGGAAAATTTCTCTTTGCCATCCGGCGCACGGGGGTAATTTTGAGCATTAACCGGTAGAGTGTACTTCAAATCCCACACGCCTTGGGCTGGCATTGAAAATGAGAAAAAGGCTAAACTCATCACCCAGATGAGTTGGGTAAACTGGGAAAGTTTTCCCGTTGTTGAAAGATAATTCATAAAAAACCTCTTGTTTTGGATGGTATTCTCTTCCTGTTAGGGGCCATCTTGCAGAATGACTTAAGGTATTTCAACTTATGGCCCTATTTTGTAGTTGACGGAGTTTGTAGTTTTGTAGTAGGCGATTCATCGCCTTTTTCGGGCTTACTTTTTTATTAATTAACGTTTGTAGTAGGCGATTTATCGCCCAAATAAGTTTGTCGTTTTGTAGTAGGCGATTCATCGCCCAAATAAGTTTGTAGTTTTGTAGTAGGCGATTCATCGCCCGGCGATTCTCAAATACCGCCGAGTGGCACCACGACAGATTCGCCCAGACTGATGGCCGTCAATTGTGGGCCATATGGCATAATGACTCAAGGTATTTCAATTCATGGCCCTATTGAGACCTCTTTTAATTGTTTGACTCCTGCCAAACTAAAGTTTGGACTCCTGCCAAACTAAAGTTTGGACTCCTGTTACCGTCGATGAATCAAGTCATCTGGAACCACCTGAACAGGAGTCATTTCCAATGTAACGGGCTGACTTACTAAATATGAGAATCCGCCTTGAGAAGGATTAGAAGGATTGGGCACCCATAATCCGTAACCCACAAATAAATGTAGCCGTTTTACCGAGTCCAAAGTCAGTTCACCCGTAAAAATATTAATGGGATAACTTTCTTGTCCAGAGCGAGTCGTCCCGTAAGGCTCAATGTAAAGTTTTGACAGGTTAAGTGGCCAAGGTTTCCACTCCGCATCACTGATTTTTTGATACCAACCCCAGTTTGAAAGTTTGTCCCAATTCATCTCTTCTTCCACATCCAATGCGGCTACCACCACGATTTCCACAACCTGATGATAAGGTTCGGGGGTAATGGTGGCATTAATGTCTACAAAACTACCTTGTTCTCATAAACGGGAGGTTACCAGATAAACTACCCAGATTGAGATCAAATTTGGGATCGGTAACCGTAGAATGTCTGCTATCACTATTCGACGCACGGGGGTAATTTTCAGCGTTAATCGGTAGAGCATAGCTCCAATCCCACGCGCCTTGGGCTGGCAACGAAAACCAACATGAGAAAAAGGCTAAACTCATCACCCAAATGAGTTGGGTAAACTGGGAAAGTTTTCCCGTTGTTGAAAGATAATTCATAAAAAACCTCTTGTTTTGGATGGCATTCTCGCACAACACCAGGGGCCATCTTGCATAATGACTCAAGGTATTTCAATTCATGGCCCTATTTTGTAGTTGACGGAGTTTGTAGTTTTGTAGTAGGCGATTCATCGCCTTTTTCGGGCCTACTTTTTTATTAATTAACGTTTGTAGTAGGCGA
>NBMI01000157.1 GCA_002085445.1 Candidatus Parabeggiatoa sp. nov. 2 | reverse complement strand
GTTGCCGGCGAATCCGATCCTTTAGTCTTTAGTCAAGCCCTATTTCCGTTGCTTTCCGATAGCACGTCAGCGGCCGAAAAAGAGTTGATTTTTAATACGCCCCGCGTGATTCGTCTCACTCACCGTTTTACGCCACCGCAACGCGCCGCGTTGCACCGCTGTGTGCGTATCATGGCAAAAGGGATGGCCGACTTTCAACAAAATAGTAGTCTTGAAGGCTTAAAAGATTTGCCGGAAATGGATCGTTATTGCTATTATGTCTCACGGACTTATTTTGTGATTACTCGCCGCACATTGCCCAACATAAGGCACAATTACAATCACAGGCCGTCTCATTTGGGCAATCGTTGCAAATGACTAATATTCTTAAAGATATTTGGGAAGACCGTCAACGTGGAGCCTGTTGGCTACCGCGAGAGGTGTTTGCACGGGCGGGGTTTGACTTAAAAAATCTGAGGCCGGGGCACTATGATCCGGCATTTGGCGATGGCTTGACAGAATTAATCGCAGTGGCCCATACGCATTTGCATAATGCCTTGCGCTACACGCTATTGATCCCGCCTAATGAAAAAGGTATCCGTCGTTTTTGTTTGTGGGCTTTGGGTATGGCGATATTGACTTTGCGGCGCATTTTTAATAAGCGCGATTTTTGCTTAGGTCAACAAGTTAAAATTTCTCGGCGCAGCGTGAAAGCGACGATATTGGTTAGCAATCTTGCCACCAGTAGCGATACCACTTTGCGGACGATTTTTTATTTATTGACGCGAACATTGCCGATACATTTTAATTAACAATTGTTAACAATCGCTAACTAATGCACACAAAACCGAAGTCTTGTGAGGGGGGTATCTCCCAAGGCCCCTAATTCACAAGGGGCGCATAAATCATGTTATTATACAAAAGGTCATCGGTATGAAAGAACATCCAACAAGATTTTATTTCATCAACGCTACTCACCTACGCTCGCCATTTGACCTAACCAACGATTCTCAAAAGAACCACACCCAAAAGAGAGCTTCTGCACTTATAAAATTAGTATTTTAGGCTAAAGTTTCGCGAAGCGAAACTTTAGCCTAAAGACTTGCTCCAAAAAGAAAAGAGCATCATCAATCAGTCAATGCAGAGAAGGCGGGTTTTAAGATTGATTGCAATTGGTAGATTTTGTTAATGTTTGTTAATAAATTGGATACTAAGCATCAGCCCCCGGAGAAAGTTTTACCGCTTATTGTCGCGCCGAATGAAATTCGGTTTGCTTTAAATGATAAATCATTGTAGAATGCTCGCCCTCAATGCCGGTGTAGCTCAGTTGGTAGAGCAACCGCCTCGTAAGTGGTAGGTCGGACGTTCAAGTCGTCTCACCGGCACCATCTATTGGTCATGGGTAATTGGTAATGCCTGTGTGCCCTTTTCTCCTTGTCCCTTATCCCTTTATCCCTTTATCCTTCCTTTTTACCTCGCATAACGATCACTTCAATTCGCCTGGATGATTTTAGGCTGTGTCCCACTTGTCTTTTAGAAGTTTTTATCGATAGGGCCATCAATCAAATCAATTCGCCAACATGGCCCTCAAAAAATGAAAAATGAAAAATGAAGAATGAAGAATGAAGAATGATTTTAGGGTTTTTCAGGTTTCATTTTTCATTTTTCAAAGGGCCATCAATCAAATCAATTCGCCAACCTGGCCCTCAAAAAACCGCTTTGGAAAGACGGCTTAGTCAATTTCATTTTTCATTTGTCATTTATTTCGCCAACCTGGCCCTCAAAAAACCGCTTTGGAAAGACGGCTTAGTCAATTTCATTTTTCATTTGTCATTTGTCATTTGTCATTTGTCATTTTTCAGTTGTCAAAGGGCCATTAATCAAATCAACAGAATCAATTCGCCAACATGGCCCTCAAAAACCGCTTTGAAAAGACACCTTAGTATTTTTCAAAGACAACTCAAATTGAAAGGATAAGTGGGACACTCCTGATTTTAGATGCGGTATGTGTACTGCCCTCTCGTTATGAGAATGTCCAACTAATGGCGTGTTTTTCCAATCCGTTAAACACGGATTTGATTCATTTACCATTCACCATTTACCGTAAAACCGCTCATTGCCACTTCTGGGGCACCACCGTTTTGTCACTCTTCCCCAATTCCCTTCCAAAAAAATTTTCCTTTCATCGTTCCCATCTCAAAGAGATTCAAAACCCAAGATCGAATCACACCCGAGCAGCGCCCACCGACTGGGTAATGGGTAATGGATAATGGGTGAGAATATGACATCCAGTCATCAGGCGATTCTTAGTACCGGACAAAACTTTGTAACAAGCAAGATTTAGGGTTGGGCCTCTCACTCATACACCAAGTAAAAACAAGAGGTTACAGTACCAATAAAATTTTTGTCCGGTACAGAGAAGGCGATTACCAATTACCAATTACCAATTACCAATTCCCAATTCCCAATTTTTTTGAGCCAAACAAAGCAAGTCCCTCCCGTTTCAAAAAGAGCCGCGAATCCGCAAAATCTAGTGAGAGTACAACTTCTTTTAGGAATAAACGGATTTTTCTAAGCAATTTTGAGTACCCTTGGAAAATATTTAGCCGGATTTTCGTTACCGTCTTATGCATTTCTGTGAACCCGCAGATGTACGTTCCGTCTATAAACTGAAGAATAAATTATATTAATAATATATAATGACATAATACAATCAACGCAATGTTCCACTTTAATTTGTAACTAATTGATTTATACGGAACGTACTTTAAAACCGTGAAAATGGTTACAAGAAAAGTGAGTGATTGAATTATTTATAAAATGAGTCATTTACAAACTCAAGATTCCTTTTTCATCGCGTAACCAATATAGACACAAACAACCGGAATATTTTCAACATGACAGAAAATCACAAGGAGCATCTTTCCACCCCGGCAAGCGATCAACAATTGATGCAAAATATGCAATCCTTGCTAGAAGCATTACATAAGGATTTTGAGAAACGTCACTGTAGTTACCCGTTTTTTGAAAAACTCCTCTCTGTCGTGACTCTCGTAGTGATTATTATAGCGGCTTATGTGTTTTTTCTGATTTATGTGGTAACTAAAGATATGCACGCCATGACTCGTTACGTCAATACCATAGCCACTCAAATTGTGCCCTTGCCCAAAGATATACACGGCATACATAAAGAAATGATGGCAATAAATCAGTCCGTCAAAGATATACACGGCATACGCAAGGAGATAATAACAATGAATCAGTCCATAAAATATATACCCGGCATCAAGACTCAAATAATGGCAATGAATCAATTCCTAAAAGATATACCCGCTATCAAGACTCAAATGATGGCAATGAATAAGTCGATGATTGTTACCAACCAATCCATACAAGAAACGAGCCGTACCACGCTGCAGATAAGTGACTCCATTTTCAAAATGCGCGATTCTATAGAACATGTGAAGGAATCCATGACGCAAGTCTCACAAAACATGGCTCAAATGCAGAAATCTCTACAGCAGATGTCTGGAGACACAGCAAAGATACACAAAAATTTTAAACATGTGGTGGAAGATTTGGATATTATCGTGGTGTATATAGATGATATGAAAATACACACCGGCGTGATGAGCCAAAAGTTGGGCGTGATGTCGCACGATATGGGGAGACTCTCACACCATATATCACGTCCATTGGGTGCCTTGAACAATATGATGCCAACCCCTTGGTAGTTCTCAGTTTGTCAGTTATCAGTTATCAGTTATCAGTGATCAGTTATCAGTGATCAGTTATCAGTTATCAGTTTATCAGTTTATCAGTTATCAATGATCAGCTTTTCAGTGATAATTGATAATTTATAAATGATTGATAACTCATAACTGATTACTGGTAACAATAATACACTTAACACCGTTACAACTTGAGCTTCGATCTCGCTTCGCTCGTTAAGTCATTCGTTGTGCGAGATCACTTATAGCATTTTTCTGGTTATAACGGATTTTGGGGAGACCCATCGAAAAGGGTTGACACGTAGGTCAACCCCTACATGATTCCACTGGTTATTGTAGGGGCAAACCTGCGTGTTTGCCCTTTTTATGACTGAAAAACCCCATCATTTTTTGTCTCCCCAAAATCCTTACAATCAGGCATTTTTCGCTGATGTGAAATACAAAAAAGGGCAAACACGGTGGTTTAAGGGCAAACACGCAGGTTTGCCCCTACGAGTGATGTAGTTTACGCAAATAACTGATAACTGATAACTGATAAAAAAGCCATGTCCAATGTCGAACCCATCCGAATTCTCTATATAGAAGACGATATCGTCACGGCCGCTTGCGTTCAGATGCAATTGGAACAACATGGCTATGTGGTTGATCTCGCCATGGATGGCAAAGACGGCCTGAGGCAGCTTAAGGAAAGGACGTATGATGTCGTTGCAGTCGATTACCATTTGCCAGGCATGAATGGTTTACAGGTGTTGCGGAACTTGGCAGAAAGCCGATTTCAAGTGCCGACCATCATGGTAACCGGGGCGGGTAATGAACGGGTGGCGGTTGAAGCAATGAAACTCGGTGCCGGCGATTACCTCGTCAAGGATGTGGACAGCCATTTTCTTGAACTGTTGCCGACCGTGATTGAGTCTGAGTTAGAAAAACAACAACTTATAATAGAAAAACAGCGGGCCGAAGAGGCCTTGCACTCTCGTGATATCATTCTCGAAGCCGTTAGCTTTGCCGCGGAAAAATTCCTCACTTGTACCCATTGGACTGCGCCTATCCAAGAAGTCTTGGCGCGTTTGGGACAAGCTGTAGCGGCCAGCCGCATCTATATTTTCGAGAATCACTCTCAACAAATCCCCCCAGGGGATAATTTGTTGACAAGCCAACGTTACGAATGGGTAGCCGACGGCATCACTCCCCAAATTGACAATCCCGAATTGCAGAATTTTCCGTTAGAACAGACTTTATCACGTTGGGTAAAAATACTCAGTCAAGGTCAACCTCTCTGCGGCCTAGTAAAGGATTTTCCAGAACAAGAAGCATCGTTCCTAGCGGCACAAGATATTCTTTCCATTGCGATAGTCCCGGTGTTTGTGGGGAAAAAGTGGTGGGGCTTCATAGGATACGACGACTGCCTAGAAGAACGGGAATGGCCGCCGGTAGTAATTGACGCTTTTAAGACGGCCGCAAGTCTCTTGGGCGCCGCCATTGGACACGATAAGATGAACAAGGCCTTGCGGGAAAGTGAAGCGCGTCTTGCCAAAACACAACGCATTGCACATCTAGGACATTGCGAATGGAACATCATCACTAAGACGAAACAATTATCTGAAGAAACATTGAAGATATTTGGATGGCCGCCGGATAGCAACCCCGTCAGTAACGAGATATTCGTCAACGCTATCCACCCAGAAGATCGCAAGGCCGCCCAAAAAGCCGCCTTTCAAACAATTCATTCCAACGCGCCTTACGACATTGAGTTTCGCATCATCCGCCCAGACGGAACTATTCGTTATTTACACAATATAGCCGAAATCGTGCGTGATACCAATGACAAACCACTCCGCTTCATCGGTACCGCGCAAGACATCACTGAACGCAAACAAGTCGAAAAAGCACTACGCGAAAGTACCCAAACGCTCAGCGCAATTCTTAACGCTGCTACCGATTCCATCGTAATGACTGAGTTAGACACCACTTGTGTCATCGTCAATCCGGCTGGCGCGGCGAGGTTGGGGCGCACGGTTAATGAGGTTATCGGTCGGCATCTTTGTGAACTGGTAGCGCCAGAGACGGCTGCCTATCGACAGACTATTGTGGATTGGGTCATTCGCACTAAACAGCCAACGATGTTTGAGGACGAAGAAAGTAAGAATGTCTGGTTTGAACACAGTGTTTACCCGGTTTTTGATGACTCAGGTTCGGTTACTCGCATTGCCGTCGTTTCCCGCGACATCACCGAGCGTAAACGGGCCGAAGAAGCCCTTCGACGCGAGCGTGATTTCACCAACACGATTATCAACGCCGCTGGTAGTTTAGTAGTCGTTCTTGACAGGTTTGGTCGTTTTGTACGCTTCAATCGGACTTGTGAGAAACTGACCGGTTATACTTTTGAAGAAGTTAAAGATCACTACATTTGGGACTTTTTTCTGTCCACAGAAGATATTGAAGCCTGCCAAAATTACTTCAACAATCTAGTCGTGACAAATCGCCCAGTGCTGCGATATGAAAATTATTGGATAACTAAAGATAAGACACGCCGCCTCATCGACTGGTCTCATGGCATTCTTTCAAACGATAAAAATGAAGTTGAGTATGTTATTGGTACCGGTATCGACATCACTGAGCGGAAACAAGCCGAGGAAGCTTTAGCTCGCACATTGGCCGAGCAACAGGTCATTTTGGATAACTCGCTGGTAGGTATTGCATTTCTAACTGAAGGACGGCAGTTTGTCCGAGTCAACCGCAAGCTAGAAGAAATGTGTGGCTACACGGAAGAAGAACTGAAAGACCACACAACTAAAATATTATATTCTTCCTACGAAGACTATAAAAACATAGGACAAGATAGCTATCCTCTTATTAAAAAAGGCGCCACTTATGAAATGGAACATCAGATGCGTCGCAAGCAAGGAACGCAGTTTTGGTGTCGTGTTAAAGTCAAGGCGATTGATCCAAAGGCTCTCTCTAAGGGTTATATCTGGAATCTGGAAGATGTTACCAAGCAAAGGCATGCTGAAGAAACTCAGCGTTTGGCAGCGACGGTATTTGAGACAACCACCGAAGGCATTATCGTCACCGATGCTAACAATCGTATTATCAGGGTCAACCCGGCCTTCACTACCATTACCGGTTACACGCTTGATGAAGTTGTTAAGAAAACGCCTAATCTCTTGAATTCTGGACATCATAATGCAGAATTCTTTAAAAAGATGTGGAAAACTTTAGTTGAAACCGGAAAATGGCAGGGAGAGATATGCAACCGGCGCAAGAATGGCGAAATCTACGTGGAGTGGATATCTATTGCAGCGATTCGAGATTCAAGTCATAAGATTGTGCAATATGTTGCTGTTTTCAGTGACATCACCAAACGTAAGCAAGCTGAAGAGCTCATATGGCATCAGGCTCACTATGATGCTCTGACCAACCTGCCGAATCGGGCATTGTTCGCTGACCGTCTGACACAGGCCGTGCAAACGGCAAAGCGTCAACAAGAGCAGTTGGCAGTGATGTTTATTGACTTAGACCGCTTCAAATGGGTTAACGATACCCTTGGTCACAAAGCGGGAGACCAGTTGCTCAAGGAAGCCGCCCAGCGGTTGACTCACTGTGTCCGCAAATATGATACGGTGGCCCGGTTGGGAGGTGATGAATTTACCGTGATTATGATCCGAATCGAGAACGTTTTGGACATCAAAACCATTGCCCAAAGAGTTCTGAAGAGTTTATCTCAACCATTTACGCTTGATAACCATGAGGCCTCCATTGCCGCAAGTATCGGAATAGCCCTTTTTCCTGAGGATGGACTGGATGCTGAAACCTTGCTAAAAAATGCTGACATCGCCATGTACCAAGCCAAGGAGAGTGGACGTAATGCTTACCGATTCTTCACGGCGCAAATGAACGCCCAAGTCACGGAACACCAGCGACTATAAAAAGCACTACGCCAAGCTTTGGCAGGTAATGAATTTCTATTGCACTATCAACCCGTTATCGACCTTCATAAAGAACAGATTATTGGGGTTGAAGCACACCTACGCTGGATACCGCCCGTCGGCAATCATAAGTTTCCCGAACAGTTTCTCTCTGTAGCTGAGGAGACGGGTTTGATTATTCCTATTGGACAATGGTACCTAACGACGGCCGCCCACCAACTTAAAAAGTTGCACACGGCCGGTTTGACATTTTTACATATGGCCGTCAAGGTTTCCGCTTATCAACTCCGAACCTCGCTTATTATTGATACCATAACTGAGCTGTTGAAGGATACCGGACTTCCACCCAATGTTTTGGTACTTGAGATTACTGAAGACGTTTTCCTTGAAAACGTACCAGAAACCGTCACCACCTTATGCAAATTGGACGAACTAGGCGTACAGATAGCGATAGACAACTTTGGTAGCGGTGGCGCTTCCCTGCATTCTCTGAGGCAATTTCCCATCAATATCTTGAAAATTGACCCCTACTTTGTTCATCATGTCACAATCGAAGCTTACGATGCGATACTTGTCAAGGCGATTATCGCACTGGCTCATGAGATGAGCATCAAAGTGGTTGCTGATGGTGTAGAAACAGAAGAACAATTAGCCTTCCTACGTTATCATCATTGTGATTTAGTGCAAGGGCGATATTTTAGTAAGCCTTTGATACCTGAAGATGTTGAGCCATATATCCGGGGCAAAGAGAAAGGGGCAATCGGAAAGGGCGAACAAGGAACATAAGGAAGGTTCATGCTTATGACCCAATTTATTAACAAACCGTAACGATGAGTACCAATTCTTCGGCAGGTGCTGAAAAAAATGATTGACTTTGATGAGAGTTTTTTTTATAATTTATAGTGTTATAAAGCGGCATGTATCAGGTTCAGTACTCATCCTGGAGTACGGGCAAAACCGTCGACTTACAATCTATCAATTTGCGAGAGCCAAGCGAATTCCGATTGTATAAAGCGGCTATCGATAATTTTCGGTAGCATGCAGGTAGATTCACCCACTCTTAGGAGTGCTATTGTTAACTTTTGTTAACCTAAATGAATCGGCAAAAAGAACTAGGTAAAAAACCTTACTCCTAGCCACGTCGCCCGTCCAAGTTTCACTACTTAAACTTCTCACTGTTCAGTGATCACTGTTCACTGATAGTCAGCATCGTCTCTTCTATCCACTTTTCTGCTTTAGCATTGATTTCTTTATAACTTTTACCCGTTGACTCAATCACGGGGCCAATAATGACCTGAATTGTCCCCGGCCGTTTGATAAAACTTTTGGGCGGCCAGAATTGACCAGAATTAACGGCAACCGGTACAACCGGATAACCACTTTTCTCCGCTAACAATGCCCCACCTATGCCATAGCGTTTTTTTTCGCCCGGCGCTACCCGTGTCCCTTCGGGAAATATCACTATCCACAATCCTTGCGCTAAACATTGTTTGCCCTGTTCAATAATTCGTTGCAGAGATTGACGGAGATTTTTGCGCTCAATGGCAATCGGTTTCAGGCTTGCCAAGAGCCAACCAAGCATGGGTAGCCATAATAATTCACGTTTCAACAGCCAAACCTGCATAGGAAAAATTTGTTGACAAGCAATGGTTTCCCATGCAGATTGATGCTTACTCAAAACAATTGCGGGTGTTGTGGGGATATTTTCTAGTCCTTGCACTTGATAACTCACTTGGCATGTTTTTTCTAGCCACCATATCGCAAAGCGTCCCAACCGAATCAGCACTTGGTAACGTAATTGATACGGCAACGGTAATAGCAGCAGGGCTAAAGTGCTAAATACCAAGCCCGCCGGAATCAATCCTATATAAAACAAGAGAGAACGTAAAAACAACATAATTTATCCTATCCTTTCTCCTCACTCGTGGGGGTGAAGGTGAAAATTGCCGGTTGTTTCGGGAATGAAGGACGAACCGAAGGGAAGCTTTGCTAATTCCCTTCTCGGAACGAGTTGTTTTGCCTTTGTACGATTGTATTTAAAATACCAACCACAACAACCCCGAAGGGGGAATAGCCGCTGGTGGAACCGGTGGAAAAGAGCCAACAACCCCGAAGGGGGCCCTATGACAATTAATTAGATCAATTCAAATCACATAAGCCAATCAAACTAAGGTTGATTAATAGACGAAACGGAACTTCAATACCTTCTTGATGAAATGATTTTCTTTCACATTCAAACAACGTGGCGTGTGCCCGGCTCCTTTACCACAGGTTCCACCTGTGGCTATTCACATTCAACCCGGAAAGGGTTGACGTGTGTCCGGAACCTTTTCCACAGGTTCCACCTGTGGCTATTCACATTCAACCCGAAAAGGGTTGACGTATTTCTACCTGTGGCTATTCACATTCAACCCCTTCAGGGTTGAGGTATTTCTAATGCCAAAAACCCACAGGTTGCACCTGTGGCTATTCACATTCAACCCCTTCAGGGTTGGCGTGTGTCCGGAACCTTTTCCACAGGTTGCACCTGTGGCTATTCACATTCAACCCCTTCAGGGTTGAGGTATTTCTAATGCCCCTGTGGCTATTCACATTCAACCCCTTCAGGGTTGAGGTATTTCTAATGCCAAAAACCCACAGGTTGCACCTGTGGCTATTCACATTCAACCCCTTCAGGGTTGAGGTATTTCTAATGCCAAAAACCCACAGGTTGCACCTGTGGCTATTCACCCCCTTCGGGCTAAATCGAATTAACTTTCTTCAAAAAACAATCAACGAAAGTCGCCAAATCGTCATACACCTGTACACCATCAAGCCCTTCCATATCACCATCCAATGCATGTCGCCCTTTACCCGTCAGCACTAAAATCTGTTGTGCGCCAGAAACGGCCGCGGCTTGTAAATCGCGCAGCGAGTCTCCCACCGCCGGCACATCGGCTAAACGAATACCTAAGCGGTCGGCAAAATCGTGAAACAAGCCAGGACACGGTTTACGACATTTGCAGTTCTCTTTCTTGCCGTGTGGGCAAAAGAAAATCGCTTCAATCGTGCCACCAATCTCAGAGAGCAGCTTGTGCATTTTATTATGGATTTGATTGAGATCATCTAAGGTAAACAAGCCACGCGCTATACCAGATTGATTGGTGATCACAACTACCCTAAAGCCGGCTTGGTTGAGGCGAACAATTGCTTCAAGGCTGCCCGGAATCGGTTCCCATTCGTCGGGGGATTTGATGTATTTATCAGAATCGTAGTTAATCACCCCATCCCTATCAAGTATCACAAATTTTTGCATCTTTTTTTCAGTGAACCGTTTTTCAGTGATCAGTTGTCCGGCTAAAAATCCTATTTTTCAAAAAAATCGGATTTTTCAAGTCGTCAAATTTATCTGGATAACTATATCAGTTCTTGGTAAAAATTTTGGCATCGCTCCAACTTTTGCATAGTTTTAACTTGGCACTGCCAAACACTGCCAAACTACCTGCCAAACTCTCCGGCGTAATCGGCAACTAAAAATTTGTATATAGTGAGATTCCTATACATTTGTACTCGATTTTATCTCGATGAAGCTCAAACCGTATTAGATGGTGGGCAAGCGGGCTTAAAGATTGTGGCAGATTTTAAGTGACTCGTGCCCGCTTACCCACCCTACAGACTAAAAATATAGGAATGTCACTATAACTGATAACTGATCACTGTTCACTGATCACGGAGAACTGATAACTGTGAAATGTCCGCTACCTGCAAAAACAGATTACGCACTTTCTGTAAAAAGGCCAAACGGTTTGTCCGCACTGTACGATCTTCGTGCATCACCAGTACGTGATCAAAAAAGTTATCCACCGCTTCTCGTAAACTCGCTAGATGTTGCAAGGCGGCTTGATAGTCACCCTGTTTTAGCAACGGCGTTATTTTGTCGCTGACAGCCTCCATTTCATCATATAGCCGCCTTTCAGCAGCATGATTAAAATAAGTCTGATCCGGTTCCGAGGAAAAAGAGTCTTCTGCCTTTCTCAAAATGTTACGAATACCTCAATACTATCATAGTTCACGCCTTTGTCTTGGTAATAACCACGTAAGCGTTCTAAAATAAAATCAAAGACTTGGCCGCTGGCTTGTGCGTCTAGCCCATTTTCGGAGTAGGCCGCTTGTGCATTATCCAATAATTGTCGTGTGTCTAAAGGTAAGCGACACTCAATCATCGTCCGCAAGACGCTGATGGCGGCGCGGCGTAAGCCATAAGGATCTTTGTCGCCCGTCGGCGTTTGACCAATCCCGAAAATGCCTACTAAGGTGTCTAGTTTGTCAGCAATGGATAAAGCTTGACCGAGTGTGGTGGCCGGTAGCGCGTCGCCGGAGAAACGCGGCAGATATTGTTCACATAGCGCCGTGGCTACGCCATCGGTTTCTTGATCATGGTGAGCGTAGTATTCGCCCATGATGCCTTGTAATTCTGGAAACTCGCCCACCATGTTTGTCACTAAGTCGCATTTGGACAGCAGCGCGGCACGAATGCCTTGTAACTCATCCTCCCCCAGTTGTTTGGCGATGGTGCCAGAGAGTTTGGCAACTCGCTTGGATTTGTCATACAAACTGCCTAACTTCTTTTGGAAGATGACGGTTTTTAGTTGATTTAAGCGATTTTCTAAGGTGTTTTTGCGATCCTGTTGCCAGAAAAAGGCCGCATCGCTTAAGCGAGGCCGAAGTACTCGTTCATTGCCGGCCAGCACCATCTCTGGTTGTCGGCTCTCAATATTGCTGATGGCAATAAAACGCGGCAATAATTCGCCTTCTTGGTTGACAACATGAAAATATTTTTGATGGTTTTTCATGGTGGCAATCAAGGCTTCGGGTGGCACTTCGAGAAATTTATCGTCAAAGGTACCCGTTATAGCGACAGGCCATTCTACCAAACTGGTGACTTCATTCAACAAGGCCTCATCAATTACCGCTTTGCCGCCTATCTCGTCAGCGGCTTGTTTAACCCATTCGCGCACTCGCTCACGACGAGTGGCAAAGCTTGGCATGACATGGCCTTGTTCTTCTAACAACTGGGCGTATTCGCTTGCCGTCGCTAAGGCAATCGGCTCTGGATGATGAAAACGATGCCCCAGTGTCTCGCGCCCACTTCGCACGCCGAGAATTTCGGCCTCAATCACTTCCTCACCGAATAAAATCACCGCCCAATGTACCGGGCGCACAAATTCAAACGGTAAATCACCCCAACGCATCCGTTTAGGAATGGGCAAAGCGGCTAAGGCCGCTTTAATGATGTCAGGTATCAAAGTAGCGGTGGCTTTGCCGGGTTGCGTGCTGCGATGGACTAACCATGCGCCTTTTTCGGTTTCGAGTTTTCCTAAGTCAGTAACAGGAACGAAGCAGGAACGCGCAAATCCTAAAGCGGCCTTCGTCGGTTGTCCCTCTTTATCAAAGGCCGCGGCAATAGCGGGGCCGCGTCTTTCAGTTTGCCGATCGGCCAGCATAGTCGCCACTTCTTTTATCAATACCGCTAAACGGCGCGGTGTTGCAAAGGGTGTCGCACTGTCATAACTCAATTGTTGTTGTTCAAGGCCTTTACAAATGCCCGATGAGAAAGCTTCCGATAAACTTTGCAAAGCTTTCGGGGGTAATTCTTCTGTGCCAATTTCTATTAATAAATCGCGGATTTCAGACATGTCAGTTATTTTCAGTTTTTCAGTTTTTCAATTATCAGTGATCAGTTATCAGTTTTTCAGTTATCATCTGATCATGTGATCAGTTATCAGTTCTAGGCAAAAGTTTTTCATGACAAATTGTAACTGCTCAGCCTTTTCGTTAGCCAGTAGCGGTTCCTCTGCACTAAAAGCTACGCCGCGCTAAAGCTTGCTGATTCAGAGAGTTTGCTTTAGCAAACTTTAGCTTTTAGCCTTGAGATTTATCTCAAGGCTGAGTAGCTACGAAAAATGATTCAGAGAGTTTGCTTTAGCAAACTTTAGCTTTTAGCCTTGAGATTTATCTCAAGGCTGAGTAGTTACGAAAAATTTTGGCTTGCTGATTCAGAGAGTTTGTTTTAGCAAACTTTAGCTTTTAGCCTTGAGATTTATCTCAAGGCTGAGTAGTTACGAAAAATTTTTGCCTAGCTGCTTGTCGGAGAAATCTTGGACTCCTGCCAAGATAAATCTTGGACTCCAATGATCACTGAAAAACGCACATTGGAAAATTCAAGGTTTCACGGCGTTCATAATAAGCTTGTGCCACCGCCCGCGCCAGTGTCCGCACTCGCAGAATATAGCGTTGCCGTTCCGTGACGGAAATGGCGTGACGAGCGTCTAGCAAATTAAACGTGTGAGAGCTTTTGAGCATCATTTCATAAGCGGGTAATGATAAACCTTTGTCAATCAATGACTTGCTTTCGCTTTCATAAACATCAAACAATCGAAATAATTCATCCACTGGCGCATGTTCAAAGTTGTAGGCCGACATTTCTACTTCGTTTTGATGAAAAATATCGCCATAACTAATGCGTCCGAGCGACCCTTCTGTCCATACTAAGTCATAAACGCTTTCTACGCCTTGTAAGTACATGGCAATGCGTTCTAAGCCGTAAGTGATTTCTCCTGTGACCGGTTTGCAGTCTAAACCGCCCACTTGTTGAAAGTAGGTAAATTGCGTGATTTCCATGCCATTGAGCCAGACTTCCCAGCCGAGTCCCCAGGCACCGAGTGTTGGCGATTCCCAGTTGTCTTCAACAAAGCGGATGTCATGCACTAACGGATCGAGGCCGAGCATTTTTAGGGAGCCGAGATATAATTCTTGAATATCTAGCGGCGAGGGTTTTATGACGACTTGGTATTGATAATAGTGTTGTAAGCGATTAGGATTTTCGCCATAGCGCCCATCGGTGGGCCGGCGAGAGGGTTGCACGTAGGCCGCGCTCCAAGGCTCCGGGCCGATGGCGCGTAAAAACGTGGCCGGATGAAATGTCCCAGCGCCGACTTCCATATCAATAGGTTGCTGCAAGACGCAGCCTTGATTAGCCCAATATTCTTGCAGTGCTAAAATAAGTGCTTGAAATGTCGTGGGTGATGACACAATGGCTCCTTTCGATGGTAATGGATAATGGGAAAACGTCTTTCAGATAAGTGATTTTATAAGGTTTAAATGACATCTTTGTTCATTTTTCATTTTTCATTTGATCGCGAGATATTCGCATGGGTAATGGGTTATTATACTTTGCACGATCAAATCGGATTTTTAATGGGTTTAATTTCCCTTTGGAGAGGGGGGTGTAAAAAAATTAAATTATAACCGTTTGCAGCAAGTAGTCCAAACTAACGTTTGGCAAGTCGTCCAAACTTTAGTTTGGCAGCCAAGTTTAAACTGGCCGACTCCGGAGTCCAAACTTTAGTTTGGCCGGAGTCCAAACTTTAGTTTGGCAAGGCATCCAAACTTTATTAGACTGATAGTACAACGGATACGCGTTCCGAAACGGATTTTTTATAAAGTTGTTTCGGGAATGAGGCACTCTTGAACGAAACATTAAAAGCGCAATAAGTTTAGTTTGGCAAGTCGTCCAAACTTTAGTTTGGCAAAAATATTTTATGGCCCTCAAACAGGACGTTCCAGCCAAGTTAAAACTTGGAGTCCTGCCAAGATAAATCTTGGACTCCAGAGTCCAAACTTTAGTTTGGCAAGGCGTCCAAAAAAATATTTTATGGCCCTCAAACAGGACGTTCCAGCCAAGTTAAAACTTGGAGTCCTGCCAAGATAAATCTTGGACTCCAGAGTCCAAACTTTAGTTTGGCAAGTCGTCCAAACTTTATTACAATAACGAGCAACTGATTGAAGGCATACGCATAGCAAATTCATTTTTAACCAATGACAAGTTTAACCGGAGAACAACATGAACACACTCAAAACCCTCACATTAGCATTAATGCTAATTATCTTTTCGGTAACGGGGCTGCGGGCGGAAGAAATGTCGCTTGAGCCGTTTGCGAATGATTTTTTCACCGCCCTACAAGCCCAAGACTATGAAAAAATTGGGCAACTGTTCATAGACAACCCCAACACCGCCAAGGCACTTCAACAAAGCTTGACAATTCTCGGTAAAGGCACGGGGAAAAGGGCTGAACAATACCGCGCTTTAGCAGGGTTAGTGGGAAAGATGCGCCAAGCCTTATCTGACGACGAAGACGACAACAGTTCGGCCCTAAATCGTTTACAAAAAGAAGGTAAAGAAGCCTATTACGCGGCCGACTACCCCACCGCCTTAGAAAAATGGCAATTGGGTTTGGAAAAAGCACAAGAACTTGGTGATAAAAGTTACATCAGCCAATTTCTAGGTAACATCGGGGCAGTATACCTGAATTTAGGCCAATACCCAAAAGCCTTGGACGCTTATCAGCAAGCCTTGGCAATCGATAAAGAACTCGGTGACAAACGCGCTATCAGTCAGGATTTCACTGACATCGGCCATGTATACAATCGACTTGGACAATACCCAAAAGCCTTGGACTCTTATCAGCATGCTTTGGCAATCGCTAAAGAAATCGGTGACAAACGCGGTATCGGTCATGATTTGACTGGCATCGGCGTGGTGTACAACAACTTGGGCCAATACTCAAAAGCCTTGGACGCTTATCAGCATGCTTTGGCAATATATCAAGAACTCGGTTACAAACGCGGTATTGGGAACAGTTTGGCTAATATCGGCGTGGTGTACGATAACTTGGGCCAATACCCAAAAGCCCTGGACTATTTAAAACAGGCTTTGGCAATCAAAAAAGAACTCGGTGACAAACGCGGTATTGGGAACAATTTGACTAACACCGGCGTGGTGTACGATCACTTGGGCCAATATAATCAAGCCTTGGATTCTTATCAGCATGCTTTGGCAATACATCAAGAAATCGGTGACAAACGCGGGGAAGGTGCGGATTTGAGTAACATTGGCCTAGTGTACGATAACTTGGGCCAATACCCAAAAGCCCTAGACTCTTTAAAGCAGTCTTTGGCAATCAAAAAAGAAATCGGTGACAAACACGGTATTGGGAACAGTTTGACTAACATCGGCGTGGTGTACCGGAATTTAGGCCAAGCTCCAAAAGCCTTGGAGTCTTATCAGCAGGCTTTGGCAATACATATAGAACTCGGTGACAAACGCGGTATCGCTCATGATTTAATAAACATCGGCGCGGTGTACTATAGTTTGGGCCAATACCCAAAAGCCTTGGACGCTTATCGGCAGGCTTTGGCAATACATCAAGAACTCGGTGAAAAACGCGGGCAAGGCAATAATTTGACTAACATCGGCGTGGTGTACAAAAACTTGGGCCAATACTCAAAAGCCTTGGACGCTTATCAGCAAGCTTTGGCAATAGATAAAGAAATCGGCAACAAACGCGGTATCGGTCATGATTTGACTAACATCGGCGTGCTGTACAAAACCCTTGGCGAATATCAGAAAGCCAAAAAGGCTTTTCAAGAGAGTCTGGCGATTAAGATAGCCATAGGCTCAGGAGAAACGTGGAAAGCACAACGCGGTTTAGCCTTCGTCGAAGCCAAACTCAATCAATTCGAGGCCGCCATCACACACTATGAGCAAGCCATTGATAATATTGAAAAAGTACGATCATCACTCACCAAAGAACACAAAACCTCTTTCATGCAAGACAAACTGTATGTCTATGATGAACTGATTGCCCTATTGCAATCCTTGCACCTAACCCAACCGGAAAAAGGCTATGATCGCAAAGCCCTAGAAATCTTTGAACGCAAACAAGGGCGGGTGTTTTTGGAAGAAATGGGCCAAAGTGGTGCGCGGCTGTTTGTCGGCCTACCCAAAGAGATTTTGGAAGGGGAGCTGTCTTTAGAAAAACAATTGGCTCAAACTCATCAACAATTAGCTGATGAACAGGCTAAACCCGTTGCCGCTATTGCTGGCGAAGTTGTCCAAGATAAGGCCCTCATCAAAACCTTGGAGCAACGTCGGCAACAACTGCAAAATGAATTGGATGCCCTGCAAGAACAAATTCGCACCGAATATCCCGACTACTACGCGCTCAAATACCCGCAACCCGCGCAGTTAGACACGCTCCAGAAAGAGGTGTTACGAGATGGTGAATTAATGCTGGTTTATGCGGTGATGAAAGACAGCACGACATTATGGGCGATAGCCCAACAAACCTTTGAGATGTTTGACTTGTCGCTGGGCGAATCGGCCCTTTCCAAACAAGTGGCGCAACTACGGGCACTCATCGGAACGGACGATAAGACGCGCGGCGCAAGAGTTCGCCGCCGAAGCAATCGTAAACGCCAAGCCGATCCGTTTGCCAAAGCCAGTTATGAGTTGTACACCCAACTCATTCCAGAGCAAGTACGTCCTCTGTTGGCGGTACCATACACCGTTTATGTGATACCGACGGGGCCGTTATATGCGTTGCCCTTTGAAACGCTAGTCACTCACAAGCCTAGCGATTCCAAGGACATACACTATTTAATAGAAGATGTGCCTATTGCTTACTTATCATCAGCCTCGTTGCTCAAAATCTTGCGCGAAGCACAGCAACGTCGGCAAGACACGGCCCGTTATCCGTTTTTGGCCTTTGCCAATCCGGTTTATGAGGCCGAACAGACTTCCGATGTTTCCAAAACCTCGGAAGTCTTGGCGTTGCGAAGCGAATCCTATCGCGCCATCCGAGGCGGTGAGTTTGCCGAGTTGCCCGAAACCGAGGACGAAGCCAAAGAAATCGCCGCGCTACTGAACGCATCCACAGACAGTGAACCGCTACAATTGGGCGAGGCCGCCTCGCGCCAGACGGTTTTTCAATTGAACGATCAAAAACGCTTGGACGACTATCAAACTATTCTCTTTGCCACGCACGGCATCCTCCCCGGTGAAGTTGATCGCGTGACGCAAGCCGCTTTGGTACTCTCGCATCCAGACACCAAAGGCTATTTAACCATGGCCGATGTATTTGGCTTACAACTCAACGCCAAACTGGTTAGCCTCTCCGCTTGCAACACCGGCGGTGGTAAAAAAGTGCGCGGCGAAGGCGTGATGGGATTAACGCGTGCATTTATGTACGCCGGCACACCGGCGATTGCGGTGACATTATGGTCAGTAGAATCTTACTCGGCCAAAACGCTCAGTGTCGGTTTCTTTAAACAATTCAATGACATACAAAAACCCGCAGCGGCCCTCCGTGCGATTAAATTGCGGATGTTGCGTGGCTCTGAAGGCCAAAAGTACAAACGGCCGTATTATTGGGCACCGTTTGTCGTGTACGGAGACGCTCAATTTTTAAAATAATGGATAATGAATTGTCTGAATCGTTTGTAGTAGTCGCTTTAGCGACTGAAATTTATAAGTTTGTAGTCTAATGTTTGTAGTAGTCGCTTTAGCGACTGAAATTTATAAGTTTGTAGTAGTCGCTTTAGCGACTTAATCTCGTTAAGGCGATTACAAGCCTACTACAAACACTACAAACACTACAAACACTACTAAGGGATTTGTGGCTAAATAAAATACCCGCACAAAATGAAACCGTTAAAAAAACTTTGTTTCTCTATGGATATATTATTTTCACGCTCCTCCCTTAATTCGCTAAAGCGACTACGAAAAACCAGCCAGATTAAGTCGCTAAAGCGACTACTACAAACTATAGATTAAGTCGCTAAAGCGACTACTACAAACATTAGATTAAGTGCGATTGGGCACCGTTTGTCGTGTACGGAGACGCTCAATAATTTCAAGGACTCCAAACTCCGTCGTCCAAACTAACGTTTGGCAAGTCGTCCAAACTTTAGTTTGGCAAGTCGTCCAAACTTTAGTTTGGCAGCCAAGTTAAAACAGGCCGACTTCGGAGTCCAAACGTCTACGCAAAAGTTTCGCGGAGCGAAACTTTTGCGTAGACAGGAAGGCATGGTTATAGGGCCATACTTTAATTTGACAACATCCAAAATATTTTATGGCCCTCAAACCAGACGTTCCAAACTTGGCAAGTCGTCCAAACTAACGTTTGGCAAGTCGTCCAAACTTTAGTTTGGCAGCCAAGTTAAAACTGGCCGACTCCTGCCAAGATTTCTCGATGACTCCGGAGTCCAAACTAACGTTTGGCAAGTCGTCCAAACTTTAGTTTGGCAGCCAAGTTAAAACTTGGACGACTGCCAAGATAAATCTTGGACTCCGGAGTCCAAACTTTAGTTTGGCAAGGAGTTCAAATTTGAGTTAGTAATCGTACAAAGCGGCAAGCTTTGTACTCCAACGCACCTTGTTAATAGTTCAATTAACGCAATAATAAGGCAGTTTACCATGTTGAGTTTTAATAACTATATTAAATGTACCGCCTTGCTACTGGTTTACGGCGTGTTATCTTTGTGGCAGCCCGCTTTTGCGGCTATCACGGTGACAGCCGGTGGCGAGCAACAAGTGTTCGCCGGTGCCGATTCGGCCGCTATCGTTTTTAGCGTGGTTGATGAGCATGGCAATCCAAACACCACTGGGGTGCCGGTAAATTTTAATTTACTGAATCCAACCGGCAATGCCGTGACGGTTGGCTTATTAAACTTTTCTGATAAGACGGATGAAAACGGCCAAGTTTCTACTCGTCTCAAAAGCACCGATACGCTTGGCAAATATACCCTCATTGCCACATTGACGACAGATGCGACGCAGTCTGTCAGCACACACATTAGTGTTCTCAAAGATTCTACCGCTTTCACGGTGATATCGGGCGGTAATCAAGAAGTGTTCGCCGGGTTGGATTCGGCGGATATTGTTATTACGCTTGTTGATAAATATGGGAAACCAAATGTCGGTGTGCAAGTGAATTTTAGTTTGGTCGAGCCAACCGGTAACGCTGTGATTGTTGGCTTGTCCAAGTTTACTGATAAGACTGACGACAAGGGACAAGTTTCTACTCGTCTCAAAAGTACCGAGGTTCTTGGCAAATATACCATCAGCGCAACGTTGGCGACGGATAGTGTCCAGTCTGTTAGCACCACAGTGACTGTCATGGTGGATGCTTCGGCGATTGTGGTCAATTCAGGTGGCAATCAAGAGGTGCCAGCGGGTTCGGATTCGGCCGAGATTGTTTTCACCCTCCTTGATAAATATGGGAAACCAAATGTTGGGGCACTGGTGAATTTTAGTTTGGTTGATCCAACCGGTAGCGCCGTTATTGTGGGCTTGTCAGCCTTTTCTGATGAGACGGATGATACTGGGCAAGTTTCTACCCGTCTCAAGGGCATGGAGACGCTTGGCAACTATACCATCACCGCGACGTTGGCAACGGATAACAGCCTGTCTGGTAGCACTGACGTGGTGGTTGTTCTTGATGTCTTGACTAATGTAGCTATCACGCTGATTTCTGGGAGCAGTCAACAAGTGCCAACCGGTTCGGATTCGGCCGATATTGTCTTTAAAGTGATCAATAAAGGCGGAAATCCAAGTAAGGGCGTTCAGGTAAATTTTAGCTTAGTCGATCCGATGGGTAATTCCATTGTTCAAGAAGGTTTGACAGCTTATGCGGCCGAAACGCATGAGAATGGGCAAGTGTCTACTCGTTTCAAAGGCACTGACATCATTGGCAGTTACACCATCACCGCGACGGTGGCAACGAATACTAAGTTGTTTACCGGCACCAATGTCGTTGTTGTCGCCGGCACCGCCGCCAAATTGGCTGTGATTGAAGGCAGCAACCAAACCTTCTCTGCTGGTAAAGCTTCCGCTAATATCCGTTTTAAGTTGAGCGATGCTTTTAATAATGGCGTTACTGGGCAAGTTATTGATTTTAAAGTAAAAACACCTGCAGGTGAGATAAGCAATGAAGGCCTTTCCGCGACGCTTGCTACCAGCGATGTCAATGGCAAAGTGATGACGCGCTTGGAAGCGACCGATAGTCAAGGTATTTATACCATTATTGCCACACTGGCAGCCAATGAGACAGTAACAGCCAATACGACGGTGCAAGTCACAGAGGCGCTTCCCAATTTGCCGAGTTTGGGATTTGGCGCTGCTACTGACAACGATTGGAATGAGGTTGATACGACTGTTAGCGAGTGGTGATTCTGTTTTGATTAAAGGCGTTATAAAAGTAGATAGCCTTCATGTGGAGCAATCTGCTGATATTCTAGTGGTGGTAGGCTATGCGCCTTTTAATGCCGCGGAAAAGTTTTTTATGCTTGATAGTAACCATGCCGTGCAACTTTGGGATGGGAGTCTGGCTAACTTGGTAGCGTTTGAAAGTGTTGAGAGTTTAGTTTATACAAAAGTCGTGACTATCTATAGTAGTAAACTGACGCCGGTAGGGAGATTGCGTATTTATTTTGGCTATCGTTTGGATGATGGTATTATTGTGTTTAACGCGAGCCAACCGATAAGTGTTGTGGTTATGTAAAAGCGATAAATGACGGTAAGTACAACGAATTGAATTTGACGGTAAGTACAACGAATTACGCGGATAAACGAATTAAGAATGATGGATGGTAAGTCAGTCGGTAAGTGAGTGAGTACAACGAATTACGCGGATAAACGAATTAAGAATGATGGTAAGTAGGTAAGTACAACGAATTACGATGACGGTAAGTACAACGAATTACGCGGATAAACGAATTAAGAATGATGGTAAGTAGGTAAGTACAACGAATTAGGATGACGGTAAGTACAACGAATTACGCGGATAAACGAATTAAGAGTGATGGTAGGTAAGTCAGTCGGTAAGTGAGTGAGTGAGTACAACGAATTACGCGGATAAACGAATTAAGAGTGATGGTAAGTAGGTAAGTACAACGAATTACGATGACGGTAAGTACAACGAATTACGCGGATAAACGAATTATGATGGTAAGTAGGTAAGTACAACGAATTAGGATGACGGTAGCGTACGTAATTAGTTGTACTTGATGAAAGCGTAATCAGTTGTACTAGCTAGGTTGCCGTTAATTCTTTTATCCGCGTAATTAGTTGTACTTGATGAAAGCGTAATTAGTTGTACTTGATGAAAGCGTAATCAAGTTGTACTAGCTTGCCGTTAATCCGTTTATCCACGTCATCCGTTGTACTCCACGTCATCTGTTGTACTCCACATCATCTATTGCTTCCATCGGTAAATAGTGCCTTGTAGCTCAACCCGTCCCTCCTCAACCAGTTTAATAAGATGAGCTTGGAGAGACAATTTAGCGAACATATATACTCGCTTATCCACTTCATCATACACCTTTGTCAACAACTTATCCAATGTTCCCTCCCCAACCGATTTCAACGCGTTGATGACCTTCTGTTCTCGTTTGCCTCTATGATTAATGAGCCAATCCACAACAGCCATTGGCTCTTCGAGCAGATCACCATGGGCTGGCGCGATAACTTCCAACGGATACTGCTTTAAGCGTTTGAGCGATTCCAAATACTCTCGCATATTACCATCGGGTGGCGCGATAACTACAGTGGAACCATTCATAATCTGATCTCCAGCAAAGATCATCCGCTCCTGTTCCAGAATAAAGCAAAAGTGATTAGAAGCATGACCGGGCGTGTACACCACCCGTAGTGTATAATTCTCATCGACAATAAGTTCATCATCACAAAGTTCGTGTGCCGGCTCAAAGGAAGTATCTTGGAACGGTGTGTTTGGGGCCTTCATACCCCACACTGGGACACCAGTTCGCTTGCTCAACAATTTGGCCGCTGGCGAATGATCACAGTGGGTATGGGTGACAAGAATCCTCTTTAAACGGCCAGCGCAAGCTTTTTCAATGGCTTTGATATGTGCCCGACTGGGTGGGCCGGGATCGATGACAGTTACCGACTCATGTCCGACGAGGTAAGTGTTGGTACCAGGGCCGGTGAATGCGCCAGAGTTGTCCGCGGTTATTCTGCGAACCCGTGGACTGAGAATAACGATTTGCTCAGGTGGGAGCTTTTTGGGGCCTTGGTACCGGAAATGTTTAAGCTTTTGGATAAGGCGAAGCGGCAAAGAATATGAAAACTTGTTTCTGAATCGCAGCGCGGCGGCCTTAATATCCATAGTATCGCTCAGTGTAAAGGAGTCCAAACTTTAGTTTGGCAGTGGAGTCCAAACTTTAGTTTGGACTCCGGTTTGAGGCGATAAATCGCCTACTACAAACAAACGGGTTGATAACTTATTTGACTAAAAATGGTCATTGATCACAACTTCTTCCTGAGGTAATTGTCCACCACGCGGCGAACTTTCCTTGATCGCTTTGCCAATAGCAACAAACAGACTAATCGCATGGTCTTCTGGCAAGTTGATCAGTTTACCCACCGCGTCAAAATCAAAGCCGTCCATAGGACAAGAATCGTAACCCATCGACTTAGCGGCTAACATTAACGTTTGAGCGGCAATACCGCAGGAGCGCATGGCTTCGTCACGTTGTACTTGTTCTCGCCCTTGATAATATTGAGTGATGGCTGGAAGGATAAAGTCTTGTACTTCTTTGGGAGCATTTCGCCAGTAGCGAGCGGGTTGTTTTTCCCATGCTTTGAGATCAGCACAGAGAATGACTAATAGCGAAGCGTCTGTTACTTGAGCTTGATCCCAAGCCGCCGCGCGGATTTTCTGTCTCAGTTCATGATCCCGTGCTAGCACGAAACGCCAGTTTTGAATGTTGAAGGCGGTTGGTGAGAGCATCGCTGATGACATTAATTGGTTGATTTCCTCTTCTGTCATCTGATGCTTAGGATCATAATGCTTAACCGCACGACGTGTTTCGATTGCTGTGAAGGTTTCCATGTTTTCTCCTTATATAACTAAATGTGGATGGTGGGCAACAAAAAACCGTTGCTGAGGATGGTGGGCAACAAAAAACCGTTGCTGAGGATGGTGGGCAACAAAAAACCGTTGCCCACCCTACAGAATGATTACTTGTCTGCAATGACTACTCGAAAACCGACGTTGTTATATGTTTTGTCTAATCGGCTCGCGTTGCGAAGGGTTGTGCGACAGAGTTTGGGGTGGAATAGCCATGAGCCGCCTCTAAGTGATCGTATTCTCGTGTCATTTTGGGCAGCGCAGCGTTGTTCGGCTCCACGGTATTGGGATTCATACGCTGAACATAGCCATTCCCAAACGTTGCCGGTTGTGTCATAGACTCCAAAAGGATTGGGGGCAAATGATCCTACCGGGGCGGTTTTTTCATCACTCCATTGACTACCGCTGCCAGCACAGTTAGCTCGTTTAGAGCCAATTTCATTGCCCCACCAATATTCAGTGGTTGTCCCAGCGCGTGCGGTATATTCCCATTCAGCTTCCGTGGGTAGGCGGTAGTGTCGGCCGGTTTGCTGACTCAGCCATTGTGTATAGGCCGTTGCGTCTTCCCAAGAAACATTGATGACTGGGCGATTGGCACGCCCCCAGCCTTCGTCATCAGGATAGCGGCCGGTGTCTTCAACCTTTGGCTTGGCTTGGCTGCTGTCTTCAACCTTTGGCTTGGCTTGGCTGCTGTCTTCATCCTTTGGCTTGACTTGGCCGCTGTCTTCATTCTTTGGCTTCTTATATCGGCCGGTGGCTTTTGCAAAGTGGTCGTATTCCGCAAAAGTGATTTCATAGTGGCCCATCGCAAAGCCTTTGACTGATACCCAACGGACAGGTTGTTCATCACCATTACCGGTGCCCTGAATGTCTCCCATCCGAAAACGTCCCGCCGGTATCCGTACCATTTCTGGGCCTAAACTGCCGTCGAGTAAATTGTCACGGAATAATTTGCTGGATGCAAAAGTGTTGCCGGGAGGTTGTACTTGTTGGAAGGTAACGGTTGAAGGCTGACTAGAGGGATCCAACCTCGCTTCAAACTCAGCCAATTTCTGTGAGTTGGGATTGACTTGGCGTAAGCTCGCTAAATATCGTTTGGCCTTGTCTAGTTGGCCTTTGTCTAGGGCACTTTTTGCCCATGTCACATAACGCGCTTCAATTTTTCTCAGGCCAGCCAAGGCTTTAGCATTAACCGGGTCTTTTTCTAGCACTTCTTGGTAGCACGATAAGGCCGTTCCGCCTTTGCCGCTTGTCAAACGATTGGCCCCAAAATGTCTTTTGCATTCGCGCAACAGGGCCGAAACATTTGGTTTTTTGGGCTGCGGTTCACTACACACGCCAAAACAAACGGGTTGCGCTAAGGTGTCCGAGTGCCAAGGCACTCGTGCTCCGTTAGTTTCAAGCTCTACCAGTCTCGTTACATCTGTCAGCAAGTCGATAGCATTCAGAAAGGCTTTTTCGCGCAAAGCGGTTAGCAAGTGTTTAGTATAAATACTATTGTGTTCGTTGCTTTTTCCATCACACGCCGAGCCGGGCGCATTGGCGTAAGCAATTAAAAAACCCGGTGGGTTGTTCATTTCAGCCACACCGTTTTTTAGATTGCCCCGACAAGCGTCAAGAATGACGATGTTGCCACCGTAATGAGGGTTTTTTTCCATTTGTTGTAAGATATAGTCGGCCTCTAAGCCTTCAAACTCAATATCCGACTCATTTTTGATGTCCGCTTGTAGTGGTAGTAAATAATTGCGGTTGTTGAACGGCAAATTATGGCCGGAATAATAAAACAGGCCAATGTTGCTATTCGCTAAACTTTGCCCAAAGTCTCGGACGGCCTTTTTCAGGGTTCTTTTGTTGGCGTTTAGCACGAGGGTAACTTCAAAGCCTAAGTCTTTGAGCGCCTTTGCCATATCTTTCGCGTCGTTAACGGGATTAGCAAGTGGCGCGTTTTGGTAGTCGCCGTTACCAATCACTAACGCAAAACGTACCAAATCGTCCTTAAGGGCGGTTGGGGTGGCAATTGGGCTGGTGTCTAACGGGCTTACGGCTTCTTCGCCCGGCGAGACATCGGCTGTTGACTCATTTTCGGGCAACTGTTGCGAAACCGCGGCGAGTGACTCACCACATTTCCCAAAACAAAATCGTTGCGTCAATAAGTCTGAGTGCCAAGGCACTTGCGCTCCGTTGGTTTCAGTCTTGACTTGTTTTGTCATTTCCGCAAAAATGTCGAAAACGCCCATAAAGGCTTTTTCACGCAAAGCCGTCAATAAGTGTTTGGTATAAAGGCTGTTGAGCGTTTCGTTGTTTTCAGAAGAGACGGTGTTAGGCGCGACAGGGTATGCTATCAAAAAACCTTGGCTATTCATTTCAGCCAAGCCTTTTTTTAAGTTATTGATATTATTGTAAGGATTATCCCGACTGGCCTCTAAAATGATGAGATTGGCACCTTCGCTATTGTTTTCTTGCATTTGTCGCAAGACAAAGCGGGTATCTAAGCTTTCAAACTCGATATCCATGTCGGTTTTGATGTCTGCTTGGAGCGGCAGCAAATAATTGCGGTTATCAATTTGCAAGCTGTAGCCAGAGAAATAAAATAAGCCAATACCGCCGTTTTGCAAACGCTGCCCAAAGTGACGCGCTGCGTTTTTCAGGGTTTTGTAGTTGGCGTTTAGTTTCAACGTCACATCAAAACCTAAATTGTTGAGCGCGGTTGCTATGTCGTTAGCGTCGTTGATGGGATGAAGCAACGATGGCACGTTTTGGTAATTCCCGTTGCCAATCACCAAGGCAAAACGTGGTTTGTTGTCTTGAGCGGAAATCGCCGTGCCAGTGATTGAAGTGGGCTGCAAGCTACCTTGGGTATTGTCATTTTCTGTTGAGCATGCTGTGATTAGGATGACAAGCGTCAAAATGATGTAACGGTTCATATCAGTTTTTTCTGTGATCAGTTTTTCAGTGAACAGTTTATTAGTGAACAGCTTTGTACCGGACATTTTCTGATTTGTCATTTTTGTTCACAGAGTATCACAGAGTTACACAGAGTCTAATATATTTTGGTGTTTTCGGTGAAATCTCTGTGAAACTCCGTGTAGCTCTGTGTCTCAGTGTTGAGAATTCGCGGCAAAGTTTGAATATTAAAAATGGTTTTATGGCCCTCAAACCAGTGCCAATAGCCATACAAAAATAAGGGTTAAATTGAGTCCAAATAATGGACGTCCAAGATAAATCTTGGACTCCAACTAAAATATTTATCTGAACAGTTATAGTATATCAGTGATCAATGATTAGTTGCACTTAATTATCGAGTAATACTGATAACTGATAACTGATAAACTGATCACTGATAGCTGATCACTGAACACTACTTATCCGAATGAATTCTACTCGACGATTTTTAACGCGGCCTTTCTCGTTGTTATTGGAGTCTACGGGCTTCGCTTCACCATACCCGGTTGAAATCAAGCGTTTGGCGGCAATGTTATAAGCAAACACGAGAAAATCTTTAACGGCCTGAGCGCGGCGTTTTGATAGTTCAAGGTTAAAGTTTTCTGGCCCCAGACTATCGGCATGTCCGGCTATCTCTAGCACCGCGTCCACCAAACCGCCTTGTAAGGCTTTGGCATATTCATGTATCAGCGGGTAGAATTCTTTTTTGATGACGGCGGAATTGGTTTCAAAGCCGATTAACGCGGCCGCTTTGGGTACATCGTCGCCAATGTCGCCCAAGCCTTTTGTTAAGCCAGGCAACGTGGAATTGGGCTTGGGTGTCAAGGCTTTGACGATTTCCGCTTCGGTGGTTGGAAAAACCAGCTCCTCGGCTAAAGCCAGGTTTCCCATGAATATCAACAAACTAGCCGCAAGGCTTTGAGTTAATTGGGGTTTTATCTTTTTCATGTTGGTTGCCTCTTGTGTTGAGAGTGGTGTTGTTTGGAAAAATTTTCTACAAGGATTGCATATAAGCAGGGATTTATACAAGGATTGTATATAATAAGGGATTTTAGAAACGTGCCTCTTATCACGTCAGTTAACTTTTGGGTCAATTTCGAGAGTGGAACGAAACAAGGCCGTCTTCAATTTTGATGTCACTCAATTGACAATATGGCCCCCAAATGACTACTACAAGGATTGTATATAATAAGGGATTTTATAAATGTGCATTTTATCACGTCAGTTAACTTTTTGTTCAATTAAGCTTTTGCTGATTGAATAGCTAATTAATTAATTTTGAGTTTATTTCATGCTGGAAAGAATTTCTTCATTGCGATAAATTAGCGAAGAAATCCTTTTTTATATACAATCCTTGTAGTTAGTTATTGTTTGGGCGCACGAAAAAGCTTGATCATCAAGTATAAGAAAAGTAGAACGAAATAGGGCCGTCTTCTATTTTGATGTCACTCAATTGACAATATGGCCCTCTAATGTTCTTTGAGCCTTAGCCATATAAATTAAGTGGTTATTGATATTCCTGCCAAACTAAAGTTTGAACGTCTGCCAAAGTTTGAACGTCTGCCAAAGTTTGGACTCCTGCCAAGTTTGGACTCCTGATCACAGTGTCCCGACTCGAATGAATTCGACTCGGCGATTTTTGGCGCGTCCGGTTTCGGTGGTGTTGGGTTCAATGGGCCGAGTTTCGCCTTGGCCTTTGATAATTAGGCGGTTGGCGGCTATTTCGTAGCCTAACATGAGAAAGTCTTTGACCGCTTGGGCGCGGCGTTTTGATAAGTCTTTGTTGTATTGTTCGGCTCCTCGGTTGTCGGTGTGGCCGGCTATTTCTATTATGGCTTTGGCTAGGCCGCCTTTTAAGGCTTTGGCGTATTCGCGCAGTAGGGGGTAGGATTTTTTGTTGATGGTGGCGGAGTCAAAGTCGAAGTGGATTAGTGCGCCGACTTTGAGTGCGTCGCTTTTGATGTCATCGAATCCTTTGGGGGAGCCTAGGCCTTTTCTTTTCAAGTAGGGCTTGAGCTTGGGGGTTAAGCCGTTGACGATTTCCGCTTCGGTGCTTGGAAAGGAGAGATTGTCGGCCGTGGCGGTAGTTGCTAGTAGTATCAATAGACTAGCCGCTATTGTTTGGGCCAATCTGGGTTTTATCCTATTCATTTTGATTACCTCTTATATTGAAAGTGGAGTTGTTTGGAAAAATCAAAAATCAGGGGAGGTGCCCCAGTTAGCCCCTTCGGTAAGTATTATTAAAGCCAGGGGCAACGCCCCTGGATTTGGGCTCCATGTTTTGGTGTTATTGGTGTTGGAAGGTGAGTATGTGAATGCTGTCTTGGTTTAGGTCTTCTAGTCGTTGTTGGGGTACGGTGAATTTTTGTCCTTCGGTTGTCCAGCTGTGTGTTTCGGGATCGTCTTTGATGTCTTTGAGGCCTTTTTGTTCGAGGTTTTCTATGAAGGCTTTTGTGAGTTCTTGTTGTACGGCTTTGTCGTGGCGTTGGGCGGCGCGAATTTGTTGGTATTGTTGTTCTAGTGCAGTGTCGCGTTGGCGGGTGGCGAGAAAGTATATTGTCTCGGTGCCGGTTTGTTCGTCGAGTCTGAATGATTTGCCTTGGCTGGGAATGTAGTAGGTTTCGCCGCCTTGTACCGGGTTGCGGTTGTTGAGTTCGATGTCTTTGAAGCGTTTCATCGGAAACAGTTGGTAGATTTTGTTGGCGGAGTCTCTCTGGAATATGTAGACGTGGCTGTCTTCTAGCGGTGTGAAGATGATCTTGTAGTAGTCTCTGGATTGTAAGACGCTGCTATTCGTTAACCGTTGGAAGGCGTCTGCGCCGGTGGGGCGGTGGAGGTAGCTGATTTTGAAGTCGAGCGGCGGTTTGGCTTCTGTTTGGGGGGGCGTAGGCGCGTCTGTTCCGGCGGCTTCGGTTGAGGCCTTTTCAGCAGGTTCTTTGGGGACTTCATGGCTTTTGGGCACGATGATGACGAGGGGTTCGTCGTTGTCGAATAGGCCGTATTCCACTGCAAGCAGGATGGTGCCGGCTATGATGGCTATGATGGTACCTGTGAGGATACCGGTGATTAAGGTGTTGTTTTGCATTGATTTTCTCCGTTGGTTAGGTTAACTTATTTACTTTATCCCAGGTTGCACTTGGGGCGATTTATCCGTTTCGGAACGCGTATCCGTTCTACTTGTCAGTTGTACGTTTCACTCACCTAGGGCGATTTATCCGTTTCGGAACGCGTATCCGTTGTACTTGTCAGTTGTACTTGTCAGTTACTATTCATATTCAACCTCTTTGGGGTTGGTGCGTATATGATTCCAAAACCCCAGGTTGCACCTCAATGCCATTAAGTTACTGGGGCGATCATGAAGGCTATATTAATGTCGCCCCTTTGGGGCTG
>NBMI01000009.1 GCA_002085445.1 Candidatus Parabeggiatoa sp. nov. 2 | reverse complement strand
CGTACCGCTTTTCGGTGAGGGCAACCATAAAGGATTGCCCCTACACGACATGACGGTTTGTAGGGGCAATCCCACGTGCAAAGCCCTTAACTTAATGGCATTGGGTGCTTGCCTGGGGCGATGCCCCAGGCTTTATTAATGTCGCCCCGTTGGGGCTAACCATTAATCATTAATCATTAATCATTAATCATTAATCATTAATCATTAATCTTCATGTAGTTATGTTCTGATTTGGGGGCCATAAAACGTTTTGAAGGTTTTTAAATTAAATCATGGCCCATAATTCAAATTATTCAGCACAGAGACACGGAGTTACACAGAGTTTCACAGAGTTATAAATTAACGCACGCAAGTGACGCAAAAGGTGCATGATACTCATCCGTTTATTTCGCGTATCCGTTGTACTATTCAGTCTATTCATTCCCATTCCGCAGGACTGCTGACAAACACTCGCACATCGGGTTTAGGGTTATCAGCCGTGACAAAGCCATAAGTTTCGATATCCACTACAAACTTAGGCACTGTCTTGAGTTTTTCTAGTACCTGTGGTTTCACAAGCGTTTTGAAAAGCTTATAAGGGGTGTAGCGATAATTATTTTCTGGGATGTCGTCTGGGACTTTTTCAAGCAATTGGGGTTTTATCAATTGTACATCCATTTCGGCACACACCGCCTGTAAGATGCCAGAGACATTGGACAGGTGTTGAGATAACAAACCAAATTGTTGTTCCTGTTTAAAGTAGGCTTGTAACAAATCCGAGGCTCTCAATAAGCGGTTGAGCCATTTGCCGCCATCTGTATCCCGTAAAGCTTTCCATAATTGCGTATCGGACTCAAAGAGGTGGCCGACTAACGTGTTCCACTGTTCCAAAGGCTTGTCTAGCTCTAAAGTCGCTAGGATGTCGTGGGCTTTTTTGTCGCCTTGTTCTTTAATTTGTTTGACGGATGTTTCGCAAGCCAACAGTTCTCCTACCAGTGTCAGTTGTGCCCAACGCCAAGTTCCTTGTTGTTCTATTAGGGCCGTTGTCCAATGGGAGAAGTCGATGTTTTCTGGTTTAACGAGGCGAAAACGGCCATGCAGCACGTTTTGCAATGTTTGTTGATTTTCAGTGAGCGTTTTCAGTTCGGTTTGGGCCTCTTCTAGGGCCACATCTCGCAGTTGACGTGTCGTCTTTTCTGTTTCGTATTGTTGGGAGAGCGACTCCCGTTCTGTCTTCGTTTTTTCTAGGGACTGATTGATTTCTGTCCGTAATTCTTCAAGTCGTTTTTCGGTCCATTCTTTTGAATCATCCAGCGGCTCACGGATGAGAGCAGTTAAAACGTCTTGCTGCAAGGCCTGTTCATGTTGAGTGAGCGTTTTCAGTTCCTTGTCTTTCGTTCTCAAAGTACGAATGACAGTGTTCACACCCGTTTGGATGGATTCCAAGGTTTTTTCAGCGTCTTCGTCTTCGGCTAATTTAGCTTTAACAACCTTGTTTAGCTCAGTGCGGATGTCTTTTAATACCTTGTCGGCTTTTTCACGTTTATCCTTCTCGCCCGTGTATTGTGTGATGACCGTTTTCAGGCCGTCCAATGTTTTCTCTGCCTCAGCGTATTCTGGCATTTGTTGAGAGTTTTCAAGGACTTGGTTAAGCTGTGTTCTTATGCCTTCTAAGGCATTGTGGGCTAGTTGATGTTTGTTGGTGGCCGTATTCAGTTTGTCCAGGGTTTCTTTTAGGGTTTTATCGGTCTGTTCGCGTTGTTCTTGCTCTGAAGACAGTTGGTTCTGTGCAGTCTTCAAGTCGTGTTCTAGTCGATTTTTCTCCTGTTCTAGTTCTTGATTTCGTTTGGATGACGCCAGTTGCGCCTTGACTTCTGATTGCCTTGGCGGCGGCGTGGGTTCTGACTCTGGTTTGGATGGGCGAGCGGAAATAGCCGGTTCTTCCGGTTTTTCCGGCGTTAGTTGTTGAACAAGTGGCTCTAAGCGCACATTTTTCAGTTCGTCACGGAGCTTGTCGAAATGTTGCTGTGACGTTGTTTTATACTCAATTTGCTGTTGCTTTTGCAGTTGATAAATTTTCTCGTCAAGTGCCGAGGAAATATCATTGCGAAGTTCAGTCACTAAATGAGTATTTTTCTTAGCCAAGAAAAACCCTAACAGAGCCAATATAACAACGGGAACGAGAATAATGCCAAACCATAACTGAGCAATGGTATCTTCAAGCTCGCTGAGTTTGTTGTCAGTCAGTGTGGTGTCAGCATTCGCTTTGTCATCAGTCTCCTTAGCCTCTTTATTATCAGCCGCTTCTTCATCAACCTCGCCAGCCGCTTTCTTATCCACTTTGTCTGCTTCTGTTTTATCATCAGCAGCCGTGACTTGACTAGCAGCTACCTGTTTAGCAGTACTTGCTTCCTTGTTAGCTATCTCAGCCATCTTTTTTGGAATAGAACGATGTACTTCGGCTGCAAAGGTTTTGTAGTCAAGTTTCTTGTCTCCAGCTTTCCTCTCATTACTCGCAAGTGAACTGTTAGGTAAGACGAAGTCATAACGTGTAGGCGGTTGAATTGGAAATAGGCTATTCGGAGAAAACGTTTCCTCAGTGCTTGACATCAACTCCGCAATAAGTTGTAGCTCATTCGGAGCCAGGTTCTCCAACTTGAGTTTCTTTTTAAACCAGGCTTGGATTTTCTCTTCAAATTTTGTCTGATTCTGAGAAGGATACAACTTTACATCAGACAGATTGATGCCAATATCATTATCTCGAAGAAATTTTGCGTTTTTCCCAAGTTCATATCTACAGTAGATATGTTTGGTGTCGGGTTTGCTGGCTAACCAAACAATCACGCAACCGGCCGTTTTCTCAGGCTTATCAACCGTGTCTGAGACTTTGGCAAAGGCAATTTCATGGCTTGGAGTGCCCGTTCCCGCACTCTGTGCTAGTCCCTGTTCCTGAGCATAGGCAACACCCACCCCGACAGAACCCAATAACAATAGGCAAAATGCGATTGCTTGGAACAAAGCATTCACCCAATCTTTGAGCAAAATTTGTGTATTTGCAGTCTTCATCGTATTCTCCTTAACGGTTTGTTGAAGAAATTTGTTTTGAAATTGTACTGAAAGTACGTATTTTTGGACTAAACTGATTTTTTCAAGTTTGGACGCTGGCCTCAATGCCATTAAGTTAAGCTGCCCAAGTACAACGGATACGCGAACCGTAGGTCAGCGGAGCTAAATAAACGGATTTTAGGAATTAATAAATTTTGTAAAATTAGGAATTTTTTTAGGTTTTTTTATCCGTTTATTTCGAGTATCCGTTGTACTGTATCCGTTGTACTACTTTGATCAAACTAAAGTTTGGACTCCGGTTTGTGCGTGATTTGTTGAACAAGTTTTCTGTGCTCTAAGCGCGCATTTTTCACTTCTTCACGGAGCTTCTCAAAATCTTGCCGCAACGCCGCCGAGTCGATTTCCTGTTTTTGCCGTTGAGAACTTTTCTTGTCAGGTGCCGAGAAAATATTATTGCAAAGTTCAGTCACTAAATGGATATTTTTCTTAGCCAAGAAGAATAATAACCATAATAGAGCCAATATGACAATAACAACGATACCAAGCCCTAACCAAATAATGACATTTTCTAATGTTACGAGTTTGTTATCAGTCGGCGGCGTTTTAGCCGGAGTTTCATCCAAGTTGGGAACAATCATCCCTCCAATTGCTTGATGTACTAGCCAAGCAAACTGGTTTTGATGAGCATTTTTTAAGTCATTCCGATGACTAGGCGGCGTAGTTAAACTCTCAAATTTTGTCAACAGGATCGTTTCAGGCTTTTTACCAAATACCGTTTTATCTTTAGGAAATTCTTGCGCCTCATTTGACATAAACGCCAAAATCTCGTTCACATCATTAATCATGAGGTAATGATACTGAGGATATTTGGTTGTAAACCAATCAATGAAGTGTTTCTGGATATTAGGAACCGAATCCGACTTGACAACCGACAGATTTAGCCCGTCTTCCGAATCAAAAAATAGGCCTTCTATCGGATATTTATACCTACAATAGACATTTTTATCGCTAGGAGCGCCGGTTGACGAAACAATAACGCAACTGGCGGTTTCCCCAGACTCACGAACCGTGCCTAAGACTTTGGCAAAGGCAACTTTAAGGCTTAGGGTGTTCTTTGTAATTGCTGGATTAGGATTATCTTCTGCTATCTCAGCCATCTTTTTCGGAATAAAACCATGTACTGAGGCAACAAAGGTTTTGTACTCTTCAACTCTCTTCTCTTTAGCGTTCGTCTTATCACTCGCTGGTAAAGTGTAAGGTAAGACGAACTCATAACGTGCCGGCGGTTGAATTACAAAGAGGCTATTCGGAGAAAACGTACTGCTTGACATCAACTTGGCAATAAGTTGTCGCTCATTAGGAGCTAAGTTCAACTGGAGTTTGTTTTTAAACCAGGCTTGGATTCTCTGTTCAAAGTCATTCTGATCCTGAGAAGAATACAAATTGACGACTTTATCTGGATTAATACCATTATCATCATCTCGAAGAAAGTTTGTGTCTTTCTCAAGTTCATATCTACAGTAAATAGGTTTAGTGCTGGGTTCGCTGGCTAACAAAACAATCACGCAACTGGCCGTTTTCTCAGGCTTATCAACCATGTCTAAGACTTTGGCAAAGGCAATTTGAAAGTTTGGAGTGCTCTCCGTAGTAGGCACCGGATTATTTGGTATATTTTCTGCTATCTCAGCCATCTTTTCTGGAATGAAACGATGTACTTCGGCAGCAAATGTTTTGTACTCTTCAAGTTTCTTGTCTTTAGCGTTCGTCTTATCACTCGCAGGTAAACTGTCAGGTAAGACGAAGTCGTCATAACGTGCCGGCGGTTGAATTGCAAAGAGGCTATTCGGAGAAAACGTAGTGCTTGACATCATCAACTTAGCAATAAGTTGTAGCTCATTCTGAGCTAGGTTCAACTGGAGTTTGTTTTTAAACCAAGCTTGGATTCTCTGTTCAAAGTCGTTCTGATCCTGAGAAGAATACAAATTGACGACTTTATCTGGATTAATACCATTATCATCATCTCGAAGAAACTTTGCGTTTTTCTCAAGTTCATATCTACAGTAAATAGGTTTAGTGCTGGGTTCGCTGGCTAACCAAACAATCACGCAACTGGCCGTTTTCTCAGACTCACCAACCGTGCCAGTGATTTTGGCAAAGGCAATTTTATGGCGGCTTGGGGTGTTCTCCACCGGCGCCGGATTAGTATTAGCACCGTTCTGCTGAGCAGAGGCAACACCAACCACCAACAGGCAAAATGCTATGGCAAGAGACAAAGCATTCACCCAACCGTTGAGCAAAACTTGTGTATTTGCAATCATCATCGTATTTTCCTTAATCGTTTTTTGACGATATCAGTTTGTCAATCTATGGTTTACGTTGAACCGGCAATGGGGATTATGTGTATTCCATGATGTGAGGTTAAATATCATGGCATCAATAATAAATAATGAATCATAAATTTTCAGGTATTTTGCCGAAATCGAAAGGGCAACCACAAGATGGGGGCAACCACAAGATGGGGGCAACCACAAGATGGGGGCAACCACAAGATTTTGATCAGTCAAGATTGAGCACTTCATCGCTTTGTAGAGATTCTACAATAAAAGGCGAATGGGTGGAGACGATAAATTGTATCTGGGGAAAAGTCTTTTTTAAGTCATTGACCACTCGTTTTTTCCATTTTTTATGCATAAGCAGGTCAATTTCATCAATTAAAACAACACCATAAGTTTTTGCCAAGGCTTGTTCGTTCATATGAGGATTCAGCGTGACGCAACGATAGGCAATGTCAGCAACCATGCCGATCATATTTTTAAAACCATCGCTTAATAAGTCATAATGAAAGCTGTGTCGTTTATCCGCCTCCATTTTGACAGTCACTAAAGTTTCTTCTATGACATCAAAAAAAATCGCCTCTAAATCTGGGATACAATTAATAATGGCGTTTTTGACAACCTCAATGCGAGTGGTGTCTTTCTGGATAGAGGCAATTTCCATCGTTTTAAACCATTCTGAAAAGATTTTACTGCTCGAAGCCGGTTTTAAACTATTAAAATAGCCACTCATGCGAGAAGCTTTTGGGTGAGCGTTAACTGTTTGTCGCCGTTCTTTCCAGAGTCTGCCGGCGCGATGATAAGAAATGACCGGTAAAATAACCGGCTTTCCATCACTGACTTGTTGACGGTGAAATTTGGCAATCTCTATTAATTCCTTTGCCTCTTTGACAGTGGTTCTACCCTTGAAATTTGTTTTACTGCGTTGCCATTTTATTTTTCGGTCATCAATTTCACCTTCGCTACTAACGATAACCGGCAATTGAGGCTCTAACGAATCTCCGGAATCTTTGCGCCTGATATCCTCTTGATAAATTGATCTGGCTTGCGCCTCTCCAATCCCTAACAAATACGAGCCGACACTCACAGCAAGCGCATCCAAAATCGCCGTTTTGCCGGCACCATTATCACCAATCAGCACATTAAATTGCGGATTAAAATGAAATTCTTTCTCATCAAATCCTTTAAAGTTTTTGAGTTGTATTTTGTTGATTCGCATAGTTTGTAGTTTGTAGTTTGTAGTTTGTAGTTTGTAGTAGGCGATTTATCGCCTTTTTCCTTAATCCGCATGTCTAATAAATGGCTTTGAATTGAGGGCCATTAACAAAACCAAGACTTATCATTTCAAAACCTGGCCCACATTTTAACCGTCAATTTCAGTATAACAATTCCATCATGTCTTCAAACCAACCAGAGGCATGTAATACGGAAAGATTTTGTTTTTCAATCACCCGCACCGCCTCTGGAATTTCTAAAATCCGTTTAATACGACTATCAGGTTGATCTTCAAGCCGATAAATAAGCGCCGCATGTTTAAGGGTTTCGGCATGAACTAAACTTAATAATTGCGGTGAATGGGTAGTGGCTATGATTTTAATACCTTCAGCGGCTTTTTTTTTCTAGTAATGCTATGAGTAAATGTAAGCGGGTTGGGTGAATACCATTTTCTATTTCTTCAATAAAGTACAGCGGTGCTGGCGCTGGCGTGAATAAGGCCGCCAGCATGGCAAGAAAGCGTAGTATACCATCAGAGGCACTGTAGATTGAAGTTTTTTGCCCATTTCCTTCGACTAAGAGAAGTAGCACTTCATCGGTATAAGGATGCGTATAAAATTCAAAATCGATGGCATCCATTGGCGTTAAGGCTTGTATCCATTCAATCAGCGTTTGCTTTTTGGCTGAATCGACACAAATGGCTTTTAAGACGGAGGCGAGATTTTCTCCCTGATCACCTAAGGTAGTTTGATTGGTTAAGGAACGTAAACGCATCGCCTCTGGGTTTAAGTCTAAAAATCGCATTGCGCGAAAAAAGTGAAATAATTCAGCTATTTGTGAAAATTCTGCCCCGTTGTCAAGGGCTTGTGACACGAGACGAGAACAGTGTAAAGCTGATTGCCCGGCCCTTGTGTTGGCATCAAAAACGATTTTTTCATCCAGGCGTGCCATTTCATTAAATAATCTAGGCGTTTTTTGCGGCTCAATTTGAATTTCTATGTCATAACCGAGTCTTTGCCCATTTAATTCAGCACAGATGTCTAATGAAAAACGGGGATTTTGTTGATAAATCAGTTCTCTTGTTCCACCACGAATGCCAACCCATTGCAATTCTCCACCATCACCACGTTTTTCACTGATAACTTCAGTTAGGGTATAGCCACGCGCAAGGCCTTGCAAAAAACGCAACGCATCTCGAATATTAGTTTTGCCCGAAGCATTGGTTCCCACCAATAAAGTTAATGGGCCTAATATCAGTTCGGAGTCTTTAAAACTCTTAAAGTTTTTTAGTTGTAGTTTGGTTAACATAAAAATTATAACGGGTTTGTAGTGTTTGTAGTGTTTGTAGTGTTTGTAGTAGGCGATTTATCGCCTTAATTGGGGGCCAAACTTAGGCGCTAAAGCGCCTACTACAAACTTAGGCGCTAAAGCGCCTACTACAAACTTAGTGTCTGATAACTGATAACTGATAACTGATCAGTGATAACTGATCACTGATTATCGGGTTCCAATAAAATATTACCAATCGGCCACGGTGGCGTGGATGAAACCGTGCCGACTGAGCCAACTGTGGCAAAGTCAAAACCTTGCCCTTGTTTATTTTGCAGTTTGATAACGGTTTGCCCCTGTTGTTCTTGTTTGCTGACAAATAACCAAGGATCAGCTTTCCACATCGTCTCACGACGTATCTGATCCAATAAAATGTAAAAATGACGGTGCAACGAGTTGAAGTCTTTTTTTGGATCAGGATTCTGGTGAGAAATCTGAACCAGACGGAAAGTGCTAGTGGCTCGCAAGTCAATAGGCTCTTTTTCCCAGTCTTCTTCCGGTGTTAAGAAATTATCTTGTTCACGCAAAATGGCTAAGCGTGGTTTTATCTTTGGCTCAATCGCGTTAATTTCGCTTAATTCTTGCCAAGCAATCGCGCCACTGACAACGGCATTTTTGACTTGTTCTTTGTCCAACTTAGGCTTTTCGCAGCGTTCCGGGAATTTGTTCCAGACGCGCTCACGTAAGCCTTGCCAAAGTGCGCCTCTTCCGGAAACCACCACGGTATTGACTTGTTGCGCGGCTATTTCCGCACTGCCTAACAATTCATTGACGACGGTATCTGCGACGAACTCAATAAACGCTTGCAACGGTGGATAGTTATGTACCGTTACCGCGGGAATCTTGAGGTAGATTTGGTCGCCATCCGTTTCTAAGACGGGTTTTTCAACCTCAGAACGCTCTTGTGATTCCGAACGGGATTCCGAACTGACTTCTGGCGCGGTTTCAGGGCTAGGGAGAAACGCATTTTCTTTGTATCTAACAACCTCCGTACCACCTTTACTTCCAACTAGGACGCGAAATGGCTTGCCTTCCTGCCAGTCAGCACTGTGTTTGACTTCGCGGATATTTTGCCACAATTTGTATACGGCTTGGCGATGATCAAGTTGTTCATTACTGTCTCCTTTCAGTTGTTTATCGACAACCGGATATTGATATTCAAACACTTCCGGGTTCAGAACGGATTCGTCTCTGAGCAAGCCATCTATCAGTCGCGCCAGTAAACTGTCAAGATGATTGCCGGCAATCGGCACGCCTAAGCGATTTTCGACTTGCCACTGTTCGGGATAGGTACCTTCTTGATTCCAACGGATATGTACTAAAGATAAATCCAGTGTGCCGGCCCCAAAATCGTAGACTAATAGGCATTCCCACCCGTTATTGTTACGCAGTTTCTCCAAAATGCGTTGCAGTTCCTTATCACTACTACAATGCCGCGCCTCTAACATCCGTTGCCGACAATAGTGATAAGCGACAGCATCCGATTCGCTAATGAGTTGAAGGCGCTCCGGTAAGGCAATGCCTAAACGTTGATTGAGTGCTTTCCAAGCAATGTCGTGTAATTTTTTCTTGTGAAAGGCGGTAAACGTGTTTGGGTGAGACAAGATGAGTTGCCCGCCTTTTTCAAACACATCAAGGGCGATGATATAGCCTTCGGCTAAGGCCGCAAACCCAGATTCCACTAAGTCTTTCAATGGCAACTGAGGCCGCTCAATCTCTACCGGTTTGTGATTATCTTCTTCATCTTTTTCCGTCACGATATTGCCTAGGTTATCCAATTGGTAAAATTTAACCCTTTCCGGCAATGAGATAGTTTCTGACGGTTGCGCCAGCCAGCTTTTGAGTGAAAAAATCACGCGCCCCGGATATTCGCGGAGTCGCGGCGTTGTGGCGGGTAAGCCGATAAAATCGGGATCGCCCGGTTTCAAGGAAGCCGGTTGGTATCTTGGATAACCTTTTCTTATCTTGTCGTCTTGGGTTTCACTTTGGCGTAAATCGGCATCGCAAACGATTTGACTGGGCAGAAAATCGGTGCCCCGTTCGGTGTTGTTTGGATCATAGTCCTCAAGGTTGAGGGCCGGATCATGTTCTTTGACTAATTTCTGAAGCGGTAAAAAGTAGGGCTTATCTTGGGTGCCAACCGCCGCGACAATGGCGGAGGTGCCAAAGTCAATACAGAGCCAATTGGGATGGGGGAGTTTTTCGACTCCAATTGGCGCGACAATGGTGAGTTCGTGTGAACGTTTTTGTCCGTCGTCATCCTGAATTTCTATATCAAGAAAAGCGTTAATGCTACCAGAGTCAGTGTCAATTCGCCCACCGACAATATCTTGAATGGTTTGCCCAGCATTGATTTGAACCACGAGTTTTTCGTCCGGTTCGCCTTCTTTGACGGTAATCATTTCATCGCCGTTAAATTCTCCTTGGTGATCGCTCGTGATGAGATGGAGTGAATTTTCAATCTGGTACCCTTGGTGAAGTTTTATGGCCATCCGTACCTGGGGTTGAAATTTCAGTTCCATCGTCAGATGGAGTTTGACCCAACCTTGTCCCGATTTGCCGGTGTTGCCCAGATGTATTTCAAAAATCGTGACGGCCGGGGTACCTTTATCAAATTTAACGAGATTAGGCGCCAAGTTTAAGATGCCGTTGTCAAGCGAATGGCCTTCGGCTTCTTCTCTCCCCTCGACTCTCAATCGAAAACTCGGATATTTTTCAAACGCTCTCTGTTCTCCATCCTTTTGTTCTCCATCCTTTTGTTGCCAATAGAGACTATAGGTGTTCTTAAATTGGACAATCTCCAACGCGATGTCGGCCCGAGTGGGATCGCGGAGCAGGGTAAATGTATGAGGCACCTGCTCTGAACCATGGGCAAACTGACCCGTCAAGTTAAAGGTGTAGTCTTGGCGCGGCTCTGGATTCAATATGCTCTCACCATCACAGAAGACAACCACATCGACTTCTGAGGTTTGACGGGGCCGCACCTCAACTTCTTCGCCTTTGGGAAGAAGCGCCACAGGGTTGTTTTCTAAAGACAGATTATTCTTATAACTTTGTATGTTGAAACGGCCCTTAAAGGGCTTAGCAAAATAGTGTTCCGCTTGGCTTTCAAAACGGAGTGTGCCAATGCGGATAGATTTGTCTTTCTGAAAGTAAAGCTTTTCGGCATTGGGTTGGTAAGTGACTCGTGGTGGCTTGGGTTGCTCTGGCATCACTTCGAGATTGAACTCAATCTCTTTACGTGCAACCGGTTTATTGTCATGCAACATTTCCACGGCTATCTGAACATTTTTGCCTTTTCCCCCAAAAGTCACGGTAATCTGCCCTTCTACGATTTTTTGCTCAGAATGCTTGAAATCTTCAATGACATCGGTGGCAAAAAAGACATAAATAGGTGTCTCGTGACTTACCCGATGTTCAATCTGAGGCACAAGCGGAGTAGTCTCTGTATTGCGTTCCCGTGAAGAACCAAATAAACTTTTGGGATCGATTTGTTGAACTTGTTTCAAGGCACCGTAGAAGGCTTTTTCGGATATCTTCTTGTCTTCTGAAGAATGGGAGGCCGTATCTGTTTTCTTTTCCGTGAAATAAAAGGGTGCTGCTTTCTTTTCAGACAGTATGACTCCGCACTTTCTCAACTGATCGTTACTGTAATTTAAGAAAAATTCGACCTTATAGTCAGGATAGTCCTTATTCCCAAACAATTTACCAAACCACGGAACCTCTCCTTCGTTTCTGACAGTCAATACACCTACTTTAATAATCGCGCCCGGCTGTTGATTAAAATTAATATCAATTTTTTTTGCCGGTTCCCACTCCAATTTCGGTTTGAAGCGACGGTGGTATTTGAATTTATAAAGCAGTAGCCAAGCAATGATCAACAGTATCAGTACTGAAACAATAACACCGATAATGGCTTTATTCTCATTGGCCGTTTTCTCGGCCTCAAGGCGAGCGCGTGCGACATCTTGTGTTAACCCTTGTGGTGAATCTTTAGAGGGATCGTATTGGGCAGCAAGGGTTTTATTATCCAAGACGACTTGCGGAAAAATCCGAGCACTAAAAAGGCTTTCTGAAATGACTAACGGTTTAACCGGTTGAATATCAATCGTTTTTAACTTTGTATCGACGTAGTGATGCGTATAGACACCTTCGGCGTTATAACGAAATCTGATTTTAAAACGGATTTGCCCGGGCGTAAGGGCCGGATCATCGGCCCGAAGGTGAGGATCATTCATTACAACACCGAGCAGGGGAACATGAAGCGTGCCATCATTTTGTACTTGACATTTTTTAGATTTTTTGCATGCGCGAATATCAATAACGGTTGAACGCGGCAACGCGTGTTGACCGATTTGCCAATCATTGCCGTTTTTATCGGCAAAAGCTAACTCAAGTTTGTCCGGCTGCAATCGCTTTGAGTGCCGAATGCCTAATATAATCTCTGCGCCACCCGGTTGCACCAATTTGAGCTTGTCATTGGACATCGCGACTCGATCTAATTTGATGGTTTGATGGTAGTCAAGGAATTTATTCTGGTTATCTAGTGTTTGGATTTCAGCGACTCTATATCTTAAGGTATTACCGTGATCAATATTGCCGCGCTGGAATTGACGGGTTTTGGGATGGATTGTAAATACCCAATCGGGGGGCGTGACGATATGAAAGGCCTTATTGAGATCATCAATTTTCTGAGCGGCCTCTTTTATATCTCTAACCTTCTGAATTTGTTTTAACGAACCAAGTTCTCTACTTGGGTTGGCGCCGCCATAATAGGCATCATTACCCAGAAAAATGAGAATGGTTTTGGAAAATAACTTACCAGAATTCTCGTTAGCCATTTTCTTTTCAACGTAAGACAAACTCATCATTTCCGCCAACACGTTGGACGAGACATAACCTTGGGCGCGACAACTTTTCTTAATCCATTGGCGCAAAGAGCGCGTGAAGGCGGCTTGATTTTGTCCTTGCTTAACCGGTTGCCACTGAAAAAGATGTTTGGGCAACGCCGAAAGGGCCGGATCGTTTTTACAGGCCGTTGAACGCACATCTTTATGTATGGCAACAAACACGACGGAGAGATGATCGTGCTCAGGATGATATACCGGTAAAGTCGGCTTTAAGGGTGTATTGCCCTTTAACACGGCCGCCCCTTCAAACAACAGTTTAGGCAACGTGTCCACAATCATCTTTAGCGGATAAAATTTTTTCTTCATCATCCCGGTGTCCCGAATTAGGACAATAAAATGAGTCCGTTCGGTGATGTCCAATTTTTTATCGGCCTCGGCCGAGCGAACACTCGTCGAATACGTTAGGAGTATTCCGGTGAGGAATAAAATAATCGTATAATTAAATCGGTTTTTTAGGGTCGAGATGTGCATGACTTTTCAGTGAACAGTTATCAGTTATCAGTTATCAGTTATCAGTTATCTGAAAACCGCCGAGGTTGATCTCGCTTAAGCGGAGTTACCGAAACGTAGTAACGAGCGAAGCGGATGAACGAGTACAACGGATGACGGGCCGAGTACAACGGATGACGTGGATAAACGGATTAAACATTTGTCGGGCCGAGTGCATCTCATTGGTTGGGCCGAGTATATCTCATTGCGTAGATAATCGAGTACAACGAATTACGCGGATAAACGAATTAAACAACGGTTGGGCCGAGTACAACGAATTACGTGGATAAACGAGTACAACTAATTACGCGGATAAACGAATTAAACGGTTGGGCCGAGTATATCTCATTGGTTGTGCCGAGTACAACTCATTGGTTGTGCCGAGTACATCTAATTACGTGAATAAACGAGTACAACGAATTACGCGGATAAACGAATTAAACAACTGTTGGGCCGAGTACAACGAATTACGCGGATAAACGAGTACAACTAATTACGCGGATAAACGAATTAAACGGTTGGGCCGAGTACATCTCATTGGTTGGGCCGAGTACATCTATACTTCGCACCGGCACAAATTGCGCTGAAAGTCATTCCTTAAGGATGTGAGGAATCTTTCGCCCGTCTAATATCGATAGGACTCCAGGGGCGTTGCCCCTGGCAAGCCCCAACGGGGCGAGATTAATATAGCCAGGGGCACCGCCCCTGGCTTTGGGCGAAATTAATATGTACTATACTATAGTAATTCGTTTATCCGCGTAATTCGTTGTACTTACTTCTGATAACTCATTTCCACTCAGAGAGATTAGTCAAAGTTACCTGTATCTTTGAGAGCGGTTTTTTATTGCTAGAGTCAATAAACCCGTAGGTTTGTATATCCACCACAAACTCAGAACAATGGTTAGGAGACTTCGGATTGAGTCTCTCGCTCACCGGTTGTTGAACAAAGTCTAAGGCTCTGAGTACTGGATTTGCGCCAGTAGGAGGAGAAGAGTCTACCACGAATATTTGGTATTTTGTTGGCATTGGTTCAAGTAATGTCGGCTTTAATACTTTTATACCCCTTTCTATGAACATGGCTTCCAATGCACCCGCTGCATTCGCTAGATGACGGGATAAAAGCCGAAACTGTGGTTGTTTGGCAAAGTAGGCTTGCAACAAATCATCGGCTCTAAGTAACCGATGTATCCAGCTACCCATAGCAAGTAATTGAGTCCGCATTTTGTCATTGGATGGGAATTGTTTGCTGACTAAAGCCTTACAACCGGTCATCACTTCATCCATGTACAACAGCCCTAATATATCTTCGATAGTGACTACGTTGTTTTTAAGGAGGTTTTGACGGTCATGAAAGGTTTCTTTTGCCATTTTCAATTGAGCGACACAGTGTTGACAAGCCAGCAGTTCCGCTATAAAGGAAAGTTGCAACCAACGCCAAATGCCTTTTTGTGTCCTAAACCCTTCTAACGAAAAGTCAATGGGTTCTTCTTGGGAAGGACTAAATCGCTCTGACAGAACCGCTTGCAAGCGATTTTGTTCTGCTTTCTGAAAATGATACTGTTCTAAAACAGAAAGTAAAGTCCCTAGCCAGCCATCACTGGCTTTATGTAAATGCGCCCATAATTCCTCATTAGACTGGAATGACATTCCCAAAAATGTCTTCCAACCGATTGAGATTTCATTGACGCGCAACAGTGGTAAAACCGGATCGTCTTTACTTCTTCTCGCCATCTGTTTGCTCATTTGATGGATAGCGTCTTTTTGAGACGATAACAGTTCGTTTATGAAATGAGGTTGTAATAAAACCAATCTGCCCGGTTGCTGTAGGAGTTCATCAATCCAAATTGAAGTTTTCTTATCTTGGGGCTTGGAGAGGAGAAAACGTTCTAAAAGCTGCTGTTGCAATTTATCTCGTTCGACTTTCGTCGAGAGATAGTGTTTAAAAAACATCAGTAAGGTGTTTAGCCATTTATCAGTCAATGTCGCTAATTGCTTAGACATGTCGTCAAGAGATTGGAACGGGTTGTTGAGCAGATTATTCCAATCCTTTGAGATTTCTTCTTCAAGGCGTAATAATGGTTGTTCAGAAACGTCGGGTATGTTTTGCATGTCTTCACATACCTGACTAATATTTTCTTTAATCTGACTGATAACACTGCTAGAAAAAAATCCTTCTATGGACTTGGGTTGCAACCAAATCCAAGTGCCTTGTTGGTTGAGAAGTGCCTCTGTCCATTCTGAAAAGGCCTTGTCTTCAGGTTGGGTGAGATGAAAACGTTGTGAAAGTACCGTTTGCAATTGTTCGCGTTCGCGCTTGGTTTTTTCTAATTCCTCTTTCATGGAGAAAGCGTGTTGTAAGGCAGCCAGTAAATTATCTAGCCATTTTTTATCGGCGGCTGTCTCAAGGAAATATTTCCACATCTCAGCATCAGATTGGAAGTCTTTATGAACAAGAACATCCAACTCATTTAGGATTTCAATGGTTTTATCGACAGGCCCCTGTTTCTTTTCACTAGCCGGGTGTTTTTCAATGGTTTTCTCAACCGGCCCCCGTTTCTTTTCACCGGCTGGGTGTTTTTCAATGGTTTTCTCAACCACCGCCTTTTCACCAGCCGAGTGTTGTTCTTTAAGAAGATTCTCAACCGTTTCCTGTTTGTCACGCAGAGCCGTCACCGTCAAGCTAGAGTTAGAGGGTGGCAACACGACCAACGTTTGGCTATCAAACTGAGTTTCTGCCCATTCTGGCAATTTTGTCAATTCAATGTCTTTCAGATCGGGAAGGCCGCAACGTGATAGCACTTGAATAAACGCTTTAACGGCCTTTATGCCGGATTTTTTCTCAAGCATGTCTTCTATACGATCAAGAGCCTGCCTCATTTCAGAATGAGCATTTATCTGGTTTTCTACCGTGGAAAGGCTTTGGATAATTTTCTGATTGCCATGCTCACCCTTTTCCAGATTGGAAAGGGATTGACGTGTTTTCCTAGATAACCGCCACTGAAAAAACAGTATCACCAAAGCGGCTATTAAAATAGCTACGACTTCTAATTGACTACCAACAAAAATGGAAAATTTGAGTATCAACAACAACAGATTGTCTTCCAAGTCACTTTGGTTTTGTTGTAAAAATGTTTGAAAAGTAGAACTATTAAGTAGTTCTGGAACCCCTTCTTGATTTAAAAACGCGACGGTATTCTTGTCAGATAACTTAGCTATAGCGTCTTCGTTGCTCAAAATACGTTGAACGGCCGGATTGGCAAGGACTGTTGGAACAGACTTATTGCCCAATACGTTTATAACGTTATCGTTTTTGAGCAATTCTTGAACTTTTTTATCCAATAAAATCGCTTTAACATCCTCATTCTTGAGAATATTTAGGCGATCATCCTTACTGACAATGCTATCAAGTTCCAGTGTGAGAAGTTTTCTAACCTCAAGGTTAGTTAACGCTTTGAAAGCTTCGTGGTTATTTTTAAGCGCTTCTATCTCTGTTTCAGTGCGCTCTAGCGTTCCACGACGCTGTATTAAATTATGCACCAAGAAAGCAAAGGTTTTGTCATCCGTGTTTTCGGCCAAATAATCCTGCTCTAAGATATAAATCTTAGCTGGTTTTTTATTCGCCAAATTCCCGTTAGGAAATTGACGGTTTGACATGAATGTCGCTATGGCATTCATATCGACCGGTAATTGGTATCCCGTTTTGCTTTTAAAAAAATCCGTTATGGCCTTCACAAAGTCATTCTGATTCTTCGCTTTTGGTAGCACTGCATCACTAATGTTTGCCGTATTTTTTCCTATGACTGTTATTCGGCCTTTGTCATCATCCACATAAAATTGACGTGGTTTACCCAGTTCATATCGACAAAACACATCCTTGACGGACTTCTTGTGTTGTGGAGAAAAAACAATCAAGCAACCGGCCGTTTTTTCAACCACCCCAACTTTCCCCGACACTTTGGCGAAACCAATGTCGTTTTCAGAGAGTTGGGTGACTGCAGCATAAGCCACATTGAGTGACGACGACACCACAAAACACAAGAACAGTTGCACTATCTTAGAAAGACAGTCAAAACAATTGGAGGTGTATTGAGTCATAGTTGTTTTCCTTGTTTGTCTGTTGGGCCGAGTATATTTCATTGGTTGGGCAGAATTACGCTGAGTACAACGAATTATGCTGAGTACAACGAATTGGGCTGAGTACAACGAATTACGCGGATAAACGAATTGTTGGGCTGAGTACATCTCATTGGTTGGGCCGAGTACAACGACACAAGCGCGGATAAGCGAATAAGGAACGAATTGTCTAATTCGATTATCCAATTGGTTTATCCGCGTAATTCGTTGTACTAGAGTAATTGGTTTATCCGCGCTTGTGTCGTTGTACTTAATACACCTCTTGTCTAATTAGGTTATCCCCGTCATAGGCGTTCCGCCACTGCGTTTCGCTGTACTTCATGTGGGCCAGTACAACGAATTACAACAACGAATTACACGGATAAACAACCTTTCGGACGGGATGATGAAAAGGATACTATCCCTACTTTAGATAGTATCTGTCAAAGTCATTCATTTCTCCCACTCCGCCGGACTACAGACAAACACTCGGACATCGGCTTTTGCTTTGGATTCTGGATGGTTTTTCGTGACGAACCCATACCTTTCTATATCCACCACGAAGTTGGACTTTCCTTCCCTCAGCATTTTTTGAACCTGTGGTTTCACAAGCGTTTTTAAAATATCAGGTGTTTGGTACACATAATTTTTGCCACGATTTTGTGGAACATAGCTTGGCACTTCCTTAAGTATTTCTGGCTTCATAATGGTTATCCCCATCTCTACAAACGCCGGCCATAATAGGCCATTCACATTTTAAGGTACCATAATCTTCTTCGGCAGTAAAATCATCGTTTCCGCTAAAACACTCGAAGAAACAATGCCTTGGGCGCGACAACTTTTATTAATCCACTGGCGTAAAGAGTTTTTGAAAGCGGCTTGATTTTGTCCTTGCTCAACCAGTTGCCACTGAAAAAGATGTTTGGGCAACGCCGAAAGGGCCGGCGCGTTTTTGCACTGAGTTTGGGATTCAGTATCTTGATGTATGCCGACAAACACTACAGAGAGATGATCGCGCTCAGGATGATACACAGGTAAAGACGGGTTTAAAGGTTTTTTGTCCCTTAACACGGCCGCCCCTTCAAACAGGAGTTTGGGCAACGTCTCCACAATCATCTTTTGCGGATAAAATCTTTTCTTCATCATCCCAGTGTCCCGAATTAGGACAATAAAGTGAGTGAGTTCGGTGGTGTCCAATTGCTCGGCCGAGGCCGAGCGAACAGTCGTCGAATACGTTAGGAGTATTCCGGTGAGGAATAAAATAATCGTCGAATTAAATAATTTTTTTAGGGCCGAGATGTGCATGACTTATCAGTGATCAGTTATCAGTGATCAGTTATCAGTTATCAGTTACAAGTTACCATTTAGAAATTTTCAGTGAACATTTATTAGTAAACAGTTATCACTTATCTTAAAATCGCCGAGGTTGAGCTCGCTTAAGCGGAGTTACCGAAACGTAGTAACGAGCGAAGCGAGATATGTTTGGCAAACATCGAAGGGTTGTTATTATTTCATAAAAAACGAGATAAACGAGTACAACGAATTACGCGGATAAACGAATTAAACGGTTGGGCCGAGTACATCTTATTGGTTGGGCCGAGTAAGTACAACTAATTACGCGGATAAGCGAGTACAACGAATTACGCGGATAAGCGAGTACAACGAATTACGCGGATAAACGAATTAAACAATGGTTGGGCCGAGTAAGTACAACTAATTACGCGGATAAGCGAGTACAACGAATTACGCGGATAAACGAATTAACTGTTGGGCCGAGTACATCTCATTGGGTGGGCCGAGTACAACTCATTGCGTGGATAAACGAGTACAACGGATGACGGGCCGATAAACGGATTAAACATCTGTTGGGCCGAGTACATCTCATTGGGTGGGCCGAGTACAACGACACAAGCGCAGATAAGCGAATAAGGAACACATAAAACCAGTTCATGTCAACTCAAAAAACAACCTATCAGTTATGTAAAAATGATAGGTGGCAGAAAATGTGTTTCTGGATAGACACTGATTAAATGAACATGATAAGATAAAATTGTTAGACGGAATGTAACGATAATCTGTGAAAATAACAACATGAACTTTTCAGAAAATTCCTAGCCAAATTATCTACTTCTTATTGATTTAATCATTTTTCATTTTTCATTTTTCATTTTTCATTAATCTGTTAGCCCTTCAAAGGAGAAAATGATGCTTTCTACAAAAACACTGTCTGCCAAAGCACAGATGGTCAATATTATCCAAGAGCAACCCGAAGATAGTTCTTATGACGAAATTATTACGAAATTAGCCCTAGCGAGAATGGTGGAACGCGGACTGGCAGATTCAAAGGCTATGCGCACGATTAGCAATGAAGAAATGCAACTGAAAATTAAATTATGGCTGAAATAAACTGGACACTCGAAGCCGAACAATGGATGCAAGACATCTATGACTACAACGAATTACGTGAATAAACGAGTACAACGAATTACGCGGATAAACGAATTAAACAACGGTTGGGCCAAGTACATCTCATTGGTTGGGCCGAGTAAGTACAACGAATTACGCGGATAAACGAATTAAACAACGGTTGGGCTGAGTTCAACTCATTGGTTGGGCCGAGTACAACCACGACGCGGATAAGCGAATAAGGAACGAGTTGTCTAATTCGATTATCCACCGCGTAATTCGTTGTACTAGAGTGAGTAATTCGTTTATCGGCCCGTAATTCGTTGTACTCATCATAATTCGTTTATCCGCGTAATTCGTTGTACTCATCATAATTCGTTTATCCGCGTAATTCGTTGTACTATAGTAATTCGTTGTACTCATCATAATTCGTTTATCCGCGTAATTCGTTGTACTATAGTAAGTAATTCGTTGTACTATAGTAATTCCTTTATCCCCGCTTGTGTCGTTGCGATTGAGAGCAGTTTCCGTTCAAGGCTTGCCTTGAACCGATTCTGAGTTTTTAAAAGCGCCTTCGCCATAATTATAAATGGCGGTGACTATACGATCTTCTATCCGATCAGCATTCCAATGTCCACATCGGTTATTGTTCAAAAACAGCGCGTAAGCAAAAATTTTCCCATTTTTACTTGCCACATAACCCGCCAAGGTACTAACACCTTTCAAAGTACCTGTTTTACCCCGAGTTTTTTTACGCGCTGGGGAATTTTTTAAACGTTGTGAATGCATGCCATTTTTGCCTAGGGTAGGCAGTGCGGCGATAAAATCAGGCCCAATGTCAAAACGTGAATATGTTGTTGTGAGTAAACCGGTTATAGCACGGGTTGTCATACGGTTTTTTCTTGATAAGCCGGAACCATCTTTTATCTGAACGCCTTCAGTATTGACACCGCTTATGCGTAAAAAATCTTCTATCAATCTCAAGCCTTCGGCATGTGAGCCGGGTGTCCCAAAACGCTCGGCGGCGATGGTTTTGACAATTTGTTCGGCCGTCAAATTGTTGGAGTAAGTATTTAACTCCTTTAAAATAAATGATAAAGGCGGTGAAAAGTGTTCACGCAGTGGGTTGGCAATGATGGGAGTGGAGATGATTTTTGTTTCACCCTTTATCTTGACGCCGGCCCCTTGTAAAAGCGTACGGAAAGTTTCGGCCGCATAGCGCGTTGGCTTATTGACATTGATGTAAATCACCTTTTCTTTAGCACTGATGGGCAGTTTTCCACCCACCCGTATTTCTACCTTTCCCGCCACCTTTTCGCTTCTGCTTGCGCCCACCGTAGTTCGGCCCCGCTTGGTTGTCTTGGCAGTATTACGCAAATGCATATAAGGAAGGGCCGGATCCAACCAAGTATTCGGCCGTTTTTTTATTTGTGAACCGGGTTGAAGATGTATAGCAATGCTATTGAAATTCAAGGCTAATGCGCTCAGTTTGGCATCATAAGCCCGCTGGCTACGTTTCTCTTTCCATTCTGGTGCCCGATCAGACTCATCGAAAAAATGTGTATCTATCACCAAATTGCCGGTGATTTCGTTAATGCCACTGGCCTTAATTTGGGTGGCGATATACCAGAGGTTTTCGGTAGAAAGTCTTGGATCAGCGCCACCGCGGATGATTAAATCACCTCGGATAACGCTACCTTTTCGCGCCCCGCTGTACAAAAATTCGGTTTTAAAGCGATATTCGGGCCCTAAATAGTATAAGGCTGCGGCCGTGGTGACGAGTTTCATCACCGAGGCCGGCAATAAGGGCTCGTGGGTATTTTTGGCATAGATGTCTTTGCCGCTCGGCAAGGCTACCACACTGACAGAAGTTTGACGCTTATCTAAGCAACTTTTCTTTAAGGCCTTGTTAATCTCCTGAGTCAATTTCGTTTGTGAATAGGCCGAGACAGTTAACAACATTAAGAGACAGAACCATAAAAAACGCAAACTTATACGATGTAAGACGCTGGAATTGAACATGCTAAAAAATCCTTGGCAAATGGAGTCCAAAGCTTTAGCGTTGACTGGAGTCCAAAGCTTCAGCTTTGGCTGGAATCCAAAACTTTAGCGTTGACTGAAATCCAAAACTTTAGGATCGGCTAAAAAATGACTTCCGCCATCTAAAAGCTGAAGTACCCTAAAGGGCACTGTACCTATTTTGGGGAAATTAATTTTTCTTCGATCCTTAGCTTTGACTGAAATCCAAAACTTTAGGATCGGCTAAAAAATGACTTCCGCCAACAGCTAAAGCAGTTGTCTAAAAGCTAAAGTACCCTAAAGGGCACTGTACCTATTTTGGGGAAATTAATTAATTTTTCTTCGATCCTTAGCTTTGACTGAAATCCAAAACTTTAGCTTTGACTGGAGTCCAAAGCTTTAGCTTTGGCTAATGGAATCCAAAACTTTAGCTTTGGCAGAAGGAATCCAAAACTTAAGCTTTGGCAGAAGGAGTCCAAAGCTTTAGCTTTGGCTGATTAATCAACCAAAGCTAAAGCAGACTGAGGGTTAGGGTGGGGTGGTGAAAATAAAGTTCCGAGTCATTAATCATTAATCATTAATCATTAATCATTAATCATTAATCATTAATCATTAATCATTAATCATTAATCATTAAATGTTTGTTTTTTCACCACCCCAGGGTGATGGATACTTAGGATTTACTTACCAGTGGGTTTATCTCCATTGGGTTTATCATCCTCACCGTTGTCACCTCTTTCCTGTTTATATTGCGTCACCAAATCCGATTTGAGTTGGATACCACGCCGAGGGGTCATTTTCTTTCTTGAAGTTTTTGGCGCGGTTGGCTTTGCCTCAGGGCCATCAGAGGGCGCTTCTGTGCCGGTCGTTTCGCTCGGTTCAGGTGTCGCTTTCGGCTCAACAACGGCTCTCTCATCCCGGCCGGCTTCCTCAACAGGGAGTCGTTTTTCGGCGCTCGGTTCCGAAGACGCAGCGGCACTCGGTGGTGTTTCCGTGCGAGGTGCCGGCGTTTCGGTCGTTTTCGCCTCAACGGGTTTTTCCGCTGCCGACGGCGCGGCCGCAGGTGGTGTCTGTTCGCTAGGCGCTGTCGTTTCCTGTGTCACCGGCTTTTGAGCACTGGGTGCCGTCGTCTCTGGAGTTGCACTGCTTACCGCTGGCGTTGCCGCTTCGGCCTTTGGTTCGCTAGGCGCAGCTGTTGGCGGTGGCTGACGGGGTGTCTTCTGGCCTTCCTTCGGCGGAATTTCCGCCGTTATTTTTCGCCACAAACCGCCGATGGCGCTGAATATCAGGACAAAGATGGCACGTATGATATAAAACACCATCTTCACTGCCCCAATAATTTTCTGAATAATCCCGACAATCGCAAAAATAATCCCCATGACTGCCATCCAGATACGCCACCCTAACGGCATACCGGGGGGCGGTGGGGCTTCTTCTTCCGTCGCCGTGGGGGCTGGACATTCATAAGATCCGGTGCTTTTCGTACACAACGCACGAGGCCCAATACTGATACAACCCAACGGAATGACTACCAGCGTCAGCAATGTAGAAATAAGTACGCCAAATAACAAAGAAATCGCCATGCCCTGAAAGATGGGGTCAAATAAAATGACAAATGAGCCGGCCACTAAGGCAAAGGCCGTAATCAAAATGGGGCGAGTACGAGTTTTACAGGCAAAAATCACGGCATCTTGTATAGGTATCCCTTCTTCAATTTGATTGATGGAGTAATCCACCAACAAAATGGAATTACGCACAATGATGCCGGCCAGCGCAATCCAGCCTATCATTGAAGTGGCCGTAAACTCGGCATCTAGCCACCAATGACCGGGAATAATACCTAGCAACGTTAGTGGAATGGGCACCATAATGATGGCCGGTACGATAAAGTTGCCAAATAACCAGACAACTAAAATGTAAATTAACACCATCGCAGCACCAAAAGCCAGTCCCATATCGCGGAAGGTTTCATACGTGACTGTCCATTCGCCCGTCCATTCAAAACCCGATTGTCCAATGGCTGAGGGTGGCCCAATATATCGATCACAAAACGAGATCACGTATAAGTCCCGACAACCGGCTTCTACCAGATTGATCCCATCGGGTGTTTCGTACTCCTTTAACAGGCTTTCAATTTCGAGCATGCCATAAATGGGTGCGCTCAGGCTGTATTCATTGGTTTCTTCATGATAAATGCCAACCGGATCACCCACCACATACTCAACCGGGCGCAAGTCTTTTTGGTAATAAATGGTATCTTGCTCCGCTTCGACGAAGCGGCCTAATTCAGCGAGAGGAACAATACCACCGCCTTGCGCCGGAATCGGCAAATCATACAAACGGCTCAATTGTGAACGCTCAGTCAGCGGGACTTGAATCACAATGTAAGTCGGTTCAAGCTCATGGCCTTGTTTGATATCACCTAGCTTAAAGCCACCCAATGCCATCATTAAATTACGGTTGACGGTATCGACGGAAATGCCACGCCGCACGGCTTTATCGGTATCCACTTCAAAGTGCCAAACCTTATGCGGCCCAGGCATGTAATTATCGACATCATCCAAGATTTTGGCCTGAGAAAAAATATCCGTCATTTTTTGGGCCACTTCACGGCGCGTCTTATCATCGGAGCCGTAGACTTCCGCAACGATGGATTGCAACACCGGTGGGCCGGGTGGCATTTCTACCACGGTGACTTTGGCCGGACTGTCTAATTCTTTAAGCAGTTCTTTTAACTCTCGCCTTGCGGCGACGGCAATTTCGTGACTACTACGATGAGGCTCAAAATAGCACTGAAGCGTCTCTATCTTCCAGAAGGCCATGCCACAGGTTTTCTTCTCAAGTTGCAGATGAATATCGGCATGCCAAGGTTTATCGCGCAAATAGTAGTGACGCACCATCCCATTAAAGTCGAAAGGCTGCGATGTGCCAACATAACTTTGCAAGGCAATGACTTCAGGAAATTTATCCGGATCGCGCAGTTTCTCGACCAGTTGATAAGTCAAATTAACAGTCGGTGGTAAAGCGGTGCCTTCAGGCATGTCAATAAAGACATTGAATTCTGGCTTGTTGTCCAGCGGCAACATTTTGACTTCAACCGATTGAAAATAAAACATTGAGCAAGCGGCAAAAAATGAGAAGAACAAAAGGATCAAAAATCCCCACCCAAGGATGCGGCTGGTAAACAGGGGCGGTAAAATTTTGCGAAAAAACCACTCTATTCTTTCATTCGTTCTGTGTTCCTTGATTTCGGCTTTTTCTAGTGCCGCTAATGACGGTTTGAAGCGCATGGCTAACCAAGGCGTAAATACAAACGCGGCAAATAAAGAAAATATCATTGCCACTGAACCCAAAGCGGGAATAGGTTCCATATAGGGCCCCATCATGCCGGATACAAATCCCATCGGTAATAAGGCTGCTACCACCGTGAATGTCGCTAAAATAGTCGGGTTGCCTACTTCGCGCACCGCATCGACAGCCGTTGGCGTGTCTGTTTCGCCTTCGAGCAACCAGTGGCGGTAGATATTTTCTATGACGACAATCGCATCATCGACCAAAATACCGATGGAGAAAATCAAGGCAAACAAACTCACGCGATCAATGGTATAACCCAAAACCCACGCCGAAAACACGGTGATTAAAATCACCACCGGAATCACCAATGTCACCACAAGAGAAGGCCGCCATCCGAGTGAGAAGAAGACTAATAGCGTCACCGCCCCCGTCGCAATGAATAATTTTTTAATTAAACCATTGACTTTATCATTCGCTGTTTGTCCGTAATTGCGGGTGACTTCCACATGCACATTGTCTGGAATGACATAAGTTTTTCTGAGTGTATCGATGTGTGCCAAAATGTCCTTAGCCACATCGACCCCATTGGTGCCAATTTTTTTGGAAACGGCAATGGTAACGGCGGGGGCACCATTGACTTCTGGCACGGTGACCTCTTGAGAGAGCCAGAAGGTATCATGTTTTTCGTAAGCCGGGCCAGAAAAATAGTTGACGATTTGGTAGGGTTCTTTCTCCGGGCCTTGTGTGACTTCCGCCACATCGCGCACATACACGGGCGCATCATGAAAAGTACCCACCACTAACTTTTTGACCTCTTCGGCATTGCTTAAAAATTTGCCGGTGTACACAATAAAATGTGTATTACCGGCTTCCACAAGCCCAGCCCGGGTCTCGCTATTAGCGGTTTGTATGGTTTGAGCCACTTCTCCTATCGAGAGGCCAAAACCGGACAATCTTTCCGGTTTGACTTCAACAAGCACTTGTTCTGCGCGTCCACCCACCACAAAACTTTGCCCGGTGTTGTGAATGCCCTTGAGGCTTTGCATCACTTCCAAAGCCAGTGTGCGTAAAGCCCCATCATCCAAATTATCGGACCATAAGGTTAAAGTGGCCACCGGCACATCATCAATGCCTTTTGGCTTCACCAGTGGCTGCATAACACCGGGCGGAATTTTCTCTATATTTGACTGCAATTTGTCATGGACTTTAAAAATGGAGAGTTCCAACTCTTCACCCACTTCAAATTGCACAGTCACTATGCCCTGTCCTCGTTCCGCGGCCGAGTACACATGTTCCACATCGGGAATTTCACTCATAATCCGTTGCAGAGGTTCAATGGCTAATCTGGCAACTTGTTGCGCTGATGCCCCGGGATATTGAACAAATAGATCCACCATGGGCACTGAAATTTGCGGATCTTCCTGACGGGGCGTAAAGATTAAGCCCAGTATTCCCATGAATAACATAGCGAAGAAGAACAGTGGCGATAGAGGGGAGTGAATAAAAGCTTGCGCCATTTTTCCCGCTAATCCCAAGGAAGGGGGGGGCGGATTCTCGGTAGGAGAGTATTGATCTGTCATGTTTGAAGGAAATTGAAATTGGGAATGGTTGTACAGTTCGCATTATACACAAAAACCACAAAATGAAAAAAAATCAAGTTTTTCATGAAAAACTTTTGCGTGAAAAATAGATTGACAGACACTAATTATTTGTAATATAATGCATGTAGGAACTTAGGGAAGTTCAAGAAGGCCTGTATGAGTGGATGGTCTAGGCTTATAATTAACATAAGATTAGCTTCAAAATCTTAACTAGGCAAAAGTTTCGGAGAAACTTTTGCCTGGTTAAGTGTTTATTATACATAGAGTCACAGATAATTATCTGTTTTGTTAAGGAGCTTACCCCTATTTCACATAAATAATTCTACTTTGGTAGTTTTGGCGTTTTTAAGTAAGAGATTGAAAGATAAATGAGTAATAAACGCTCGTTCAGTGATCGTTCTCGTTGATCGTTCTCGTTCTCACGCTTGACATTCTAATTACAAGGCCTTCCGCGTTGGTGTCTGAGTCCCTTTGGCGCGGGAGGTTTTCGTTTTGAAAATCCAGCCAATATCAATAGTTATCAATATTTTTGGGCCGACTATATTGTGAGAATCGCGGCTGCCCTAGAGAGAGTTAATTACTCGTGGTAAAAAATAGACGCTTTTGTGTCAAAAAGGACACAAAACACTTGACATCCTTGCCGTTTGAGTATTCTATTAAAATCATACGGCAGGCTCTGCAAGGATATTAAGCTCGTGGAGTACTTATGAGTCCTGGGGGACTATGGGTTGGCTCGCCACCGTAAAAATCTTAAGCGGCGAGGATTGGCAAGAAAACCAAGCCTTTTCCTCTGGGCTGTGTACTGTGAACCGAGAAGTCGATTAGATCACAAACTACGGAGCAGCAAAATGACTGGAGTTGTTCCCATGTTACCTTTTTCCGAACACTGAAAACCTCGGAGAAATCTGTAAGTCATTGATTTTATTACATGACGCTTATCTTAGCGGCAAAAAACCTCTCCGAAGTTCTCAGAACTCGACTGATGACTGACGCGGTGCTACTCGATTTTTGGAAGACGAATATACGAAACTATCGCGTAATTGATAAGAGCGCGGGAGAGGTCCAGCTATCCACAAGGCGTTTTTGAAGAGGCCCTATTGATCACAACCCTATCGCCTAAACTCGGATCGAGATCGTGGATGACTGCTGGATTAATTTCACTGCCAACTCGCACCAGACGCACTTCGTGTCTTAAATTGTTGTTTAAGACGCAGACGGCCGGCAAACTGCCCCGCTGAACCACAGCGGCCTTGGGAATCAGGAGTAATTTTCGCCCACCGGCTTTGACATCCGGTACATCGACTTGGGCGTATTGACCTGGGCCGATACCAATATCGCTACGTGTATGGGCGGATATATCAAACTTAACTTTGACGGTATGACGTTGCGGATCAGCGATTGGAAAAATTTGTGCCACCTGCACGACAATACGCTCGTCCAGCACATCCAATTTAGCGGACACTCGTTTATCTACCTTCAAACCGCGGACTAAACGGGCCGGCACATCGACTTCAATTTGCAAATGCCCTATTTGAGCAAACTGCAATAATGGTTGACCCATCGTCACGGTATCACCCACTTCAACCATTTTGTCAATGATTACCCCATCAAATGGGGCTCGACTTTCCGTATCATCTAGTTTGGCATCAATTTGGTCAATCTGCGAGCGAGCTTGCCAGATGGCACTTTCAGCCTGTTCAATTCGGGTTCCATGACTATGTAGCCGGGTGCGACGATCAAGTCCAGTGTTGCTTTGTCCAAGCAAATCACTCAGTGGTGTGGTAATAAATTGGTCAAATAAATGTGGTAGGCCCATACCGCTGGGTGCTTTCTCAGATGACTCAGGTGACCATAGTTCATGCGAAAATTGCCGGCGGGCACGGTGCCATGCGGCCTCGGCATTTTTCAAATTGGCAAAAGCGGCACGCTTTTTCGCCCGCAATTCCCTATCGTCCAAAGCCACCAAAACCGTGTCTTCGGAAAAATCGTCACCTTCTTCGCCAGCAAGATACTCTACCTCTCCCTGCAATTGTGCCTTAAAGGTGACCTCTTTTTTAGGTATCACGGTACCACTTAAAGTCACGGGTGGGCTTAGATCATGAGCACGTACTTCATAAGTTAAACTTTCAGCCGCATAAGTTATGCCCGTGCTACAACACCACACCCCGATAGCGGCTAGTCTGATAATTTGTTTCAACATGCTCTTTCTTACCGATTCATTTATGTTAACAAATATTTTAAATAGCACTCTTAATAAATTAAGAGAGGGCGAATCTACTAAATATAAAGATAATTATCGAGCGGTCGCTTTATACCATCCGAATTGACTTGGTTCTCATCAACTCATCGGATTGTCAGTCTCAGGTAAAACCCGCATAACATTGCATACTGAACCACATACTTGCCGCTTTAGAACTATGAATGTTCTGCTATGACTTCTTATCATAAAAAGGCTAGTTTGTCAACTTTTAAACTCGTCTTATGGACGGCAATATTCTCTATATACCATTATCGATTGTTAGCGGAGGTTATAATTTATTAACAAATTGATGACTATACGCTAACCTTCATAAGTTTTAAAGGGGCTTGTCATGCCCTTAAGCCACAACAGCCCCTTTTAAAAGTTGCGAGCGTACCCTCACTATTACCCACAAGTTGGACAAATTAATAACGTGAGTTCGACTTTTCAATATGTTAATCAATTATTTGATGACAATTACTTGATTAAAAAGACATTTTGTTATATTAAACCCTTAGGATCGAAGAAAAATTAACTTCCCCCGTCACTGTGTTCAGTGCCCTTTAGGGTACTTGAGCTTTTAGACGGCGGAAGTTATTTATTTGCTGATCCTTAGCATTAATACGTTAAAACAGAATATTTGTGGGCCATCAACTGGAATGAACCAGTACAGCTTATGGTTTTTTTTTAACTGATTGATAATTAAGTCATTATCAATAAATAATTTAGAGAAATAATAATTTAATAACTCATTGATATTTAAAGTCGAACTCACGTTAGTAATTAATTATTAACAATTAATCATTAATCATTAATCATTAATTATTAGAAACCTCTCCCCGGTGGGGAGAGGGTTAGGGTGAGGGGCGCTCAAGTTTCGCAACAACCTCAGCAGGTATCACAAGTACTCATACCGGCGCGAGTGACCGCTACTTGACTTTTCCCATGACCGCAAAACTTTTCACAAAAGGCCCCCACATACTTGGGGAACTCATCATCTCCATGTACTCGCCTTTTTCAAATTTCAGACCACCAGCCCAGCCGGGCAACATCAAGTCGGCCTTGCCTATGCCATTTGTCATCCAGTTCTGCCACTCCTCAGCCGTGGCGCGTAAATCCCAATTCGCTTCTTCATCGCTATACGCGCCGGCCTTTGTCACGTTGCCGTTTTCGACCACAACACAGCCTTTGGGGTTATCCTCATCCTTTATCCCGTAGCAAATGGTGGAGTTAAATTTAATTTCGGCGAGTGGCCCGGTGATTTCAGACTCGTCATTCCATGCCTTCTTAAAGTCTTTCATCCAAGCGTCTGAAAATATGTCAGCCGCAGTGGCAGCGCCCATGTACAAGAGCATCCCGACGACGGTTGCTATCCGAGTGAGTTGTTTCAACATGTTATCTCCTGTTATCAAGGTTTAAGTGAGTAAAATAAGGGATTTGTTATGCCTCAATCGTTGCATGCAAGAAAAATAGCAAGAAAAATAGAGTTCCTGCTTTCGTTAAGCTGATTGACTGTCAGTTGCAAGCAACCTGTTCTTTTTAGATAACGCCCAGCCAATATCAATAGTTATCAATATTTTTTGGACTAGACCCACACTGTATTGATATGTCAATAGTTATCAATAGTTTTGTGTACGATACAACAGGTTTTTTAAGTTAATAGCCCCTCCTGTCGGTCAGTGAGTATGACTTAATGAGGGATGCTTGTCAGAGGCCCCTAGACTCAAGGACTAATAAAACACACACCAAGATTAACCTAATCTTGAGGTGAATTTGCAAGCTCTGATTTGCAGAGCCCCTCATATCCACGACACCGTCATGGTGTCATCCAAGCAGATGACTCTAATTATTTTATGTGATAAAATTTAAAAAGTAAAGTGTTAAAATATAACACTCTAAAACTTAACGGAAATACTTAACGGAAATAAGTCACTTTGATTAGGTTTGACTAATAAATAGAGTTCTAGCAAATGCACCGACGACTCACTGCCGCTAGACTAGGTGTTGACTCGACTACCCAGAAATCCCCCGGGGGGGATTTCTTTCGTCAACATCCCCTCGCTAGACTTTGACGCGCCCCATCACAGTGAAACTTTTCACAAAAGGCCCTGCCATGCGTGGGTCTTTAATCATGGCCGCGTAGTCGCCCGTTTTGAATTTAAGCTTGCCGCCCACATAGGCCGCCCCCAAGCTGGCCATGCCAAGGCCTTTCTGAAGCCATTTGTTCCAGTTATCTTCTGAGGCGCGTAAATCCCAATTCATTTCTTCGCCATTGTACGCACCAGCCGACGTGACCTTGCCATTTTCAATAACCAAAATGCCTTTCGGTTGGTCCTCGCCAGCAAACCCATAACTAATATTGGTGCTAAAATTGATCTTAGCGAGTGCGTCTGCCAGCTCAGGCTCTTTATTCCATTCTTCCATGAAGCCTTTCATCCAAGCGTCTGAAAATAAATCAGCCATGTATTTTCCTCTCAATTAAAGTGGATTTATAACGTGTCAAAATATCAACACTTGCCGTTCTCAGATTTGTGGACAAATCTTCTGATTAAGAGTTTTTATTCAAAAAACTCAATAAGAGAACACAGATCGGTGATCTCGCACAGCTTCTACCGCTATTGTAGAAGACTGTTGAATGCTTGGTTCTCGCATTTTTGAACTTTAAAAGTTATTTATATCAAAAAACAGGCTTTTAAGCAAGAGAATAAATAAACCTATTTGTCAATAGTTGTCTGGCTAGAATCAGGCGACGGTTTTTAATGCGACGGTTGGGTTGAATTGAGTCTTTTCGGCAAACGTTTTTTTTTAGCGTTAAATTTTTTTTTGCATCGACTGAAAAATCAATGAGTTATAAAACAATCTTCTAAGAGAGTGATTTTTTATGCCTCTTTCATTTTTCAGTCAAAATTCGCTTTTTTAGCAAAACCCTCCCAAAGTCAGTCTCAAATACAACCAAAAGCAATCGTTAAAATTTAAACAAAATAAAATGAAGGTATATATTATATATTAGCGATTGATTATATTCAACCCCAAAATAACATTTACCACAAGACATCGAGAGAGGATAGGGGTAAACGGGGGCTCGCAACAAGTCTACCGACATAAGAGTCCCCTCGTGACAAGTCTAAAACCCTAATATCAAACAATCGTTAAAATTTCAACCTTTTTTTCTGAGTAACTTAGGACTTACGCACTCAGGCTACTAACCAATTAATTTTATCTAAATAACTGAAGCGGTAAAGGCCTTGGCCTTTGATACATAACTAACTGAATACGAAATTAATTTATTTTGTCAATGCGTAAGTCCTATATCTGTTGCCGAAAATTCAGGGCGCTTCTTTCAGAGTATGCCTGACTCGGAGGTTTTCAACCCCCAAAATAGTTAGATGAAAAACTTTATTATATATTAGTGATTGCTAATATTCACCCCTCAATCACCCCCCGATCTCGAAATTGAGGGAAAGGGGAAGAGTGAAGGATAAAAGGGAGCCGCAACAAGTATCCAAAAGCTTGGTCTGTTTTCGCCATGCGAGTCCTCTCGTGGCAAGTAAGTCTCTGGCCGCTTGTGCAAAACCATCGTGATAATTTCGGCCTTAAAAAAAAGAGGGCCTATTGTATATTAGCGGTTGCTTATATTCTACCCCAAAAGTCAACATAAGCGAAAACTCATTTATTGAAGCGCCACAAATTGTTAAGATGGGTGTGGATTTGACACGGATTTTCTGCCATATCAAAAACCCGCGAGACCTCAAACCTCAACTAAACCCCTACACAATCTATGTCACTTTTTTGGTAAGCTTAAAACGTGTTATAAAAAAAGCTTGTTAATACTATCAACAAGCACACGTTTTGCGTAGCTCGGTTGGGATATCAAACTGATGGATTTCTTCATTGACACACACACTCTATAACAGATAAAAAGGCATCATATTATGAGTTTTATTACCATTGGTAACGCTTTAGGTTGTACGATTAACTCTCACCGTCGAGGGTGGGATGGGAGCATTTGTAAAAATGCCGAAACTTGGAATTGTTCTGCAAAACAACAATTTCGTACTGACTATTGTCAACAAGGCGATCCGCGTTGTTATCACATCCACATTTTTGAACAAGCCAATCCCTATTGCCTGATCGATGATTTGGGCATAGGGTGGTTGCTTGAACCGTACCCAGAAGCATTGAATAATCAAATTTTACTGTTTTGGGGTAAACGTTTTCAAGAACCCCGTGGGATTAGTGATATTAATACCAGACCCAAAGACTACGTTTTCGGGGCCTATCGTGTGCGTAGTGTTTCTCCACAAAAAATCAATGAATTTAAGACCTTGTGGCGAATAGAACCCTATCCCGACGGTTGGACGCGCTTTCAGCAACCCTATATCTTAACCGTGTACTACAAGAGCATTATTGGTGGGGTTTATCTCAAAGAAGTCAACCGCGTGGCAGTGGAAAATATGTTTGAAAAAGCGGCCGAGCAAGCCCGTAGTCCTCACCCCAATTGGCATAACGCTAAAGATGCCGAGCGGTTTGAAAATTTTCATGCCCATTTGCATGAATGGTTTGAAATGGCCCGGGAAGATGCGCTGCGGATACAGCAAAATATGGTGCGTACCTATACCAGTCGAAGTACACCGTCGGTTTTAACGAGAAGCCCTTTTGTTGATAGTCTAAAAAACTTAGACATTAAAAAAACTTCTCCCAGTGTGGTAACAACCCCCACGAAACCGGCTGCTAAAAATGGAACAGCGACTTGCCCACTGATAGAAAAAGACAGTGCCAAAGAAAAAATAAAAACCGCTTATAGCAAGGAAATTTTAGATGCTGTGATGGTCGTCTCGCTGACTAAAAATATTCTCATCCTCACCGGCCATCCGGGGGTTGGTAAAAGCACTTTAGCGACTGAGTTGATTGACGATCAGGATCGCAAACTGATTGTGCCGGTGGGTTCTACTTGGCGTGGTCGTGAAGATTTATTAGGGTATGTCAATCCTATCAGCAATGAGTTTGAACCTACTGATTTTACGAAGTTTTTATGCAAGGCCGAGACGGCTTGGCGAAAGAATGACAAACGCACCTTTATGGTTATTTTTGAAGAATTTAACCTCAGTCAACCCGAATATTGGTTTGCCGATATTTTAGTGCGCTCACAATATCCAGATGATCAAGACAAACTGCGTATGATTGAACTCGGTGGTAAAAGTATCCGTGGCGTGACAGCGACGGGCAGCAAAGTCTTCGTTTCCCCAGCCATCCGTTTTGTCGCCACTATCAATAATGACCATACAACTTTATCGTTGTCGCCGCGTGTTTTAGATCGCGCTTCCATCATCGAATTGACTTTAGAACCGAGAGCTACATTAGATCGTGTTAAACTTGAATTGGATGAAAAACAAATCATGTCTATAGAAGAACTTGATGCGTTGCTCAAGTATAAAAACGCTATGTTTTCCTTACGCGCCGCTGACTCCTTAAAACGTTGCTTGGCTCATTTACAACTGCTGGACATGAATAGCGCTTGGGATGCCCTAGATATTGTTCTGTTACAACAAGTGCTAACAAAGGTCAGATTGATGGTAGGCGATCCCGCCAATGATAGTCTCATGCAAGGCTTAGAGGAATGGAGCGAGAACTATGCTAAATATCTACGCAAATGTGCGAGCCTCATCAATTCTTGGACAGAGGCTTTGAAAGACGGGCGGGATGTGATACAAGCCTAAGTAAGGAAAAGGGATAAGGGATAAGGTAAAAAGGTCAGGGGGCAGGTAAATGAGAAATGGGGAATGAGAAAGGTAAGGGCTAAGCGTGAAAATGATATGCCCACAAAGCGGCAACAGATACTATCCCAAAAAGGGATATAGTTTTTCAGAAAAATCAGGCTACAAACTGAGGATTCATGGCATGAATCTTCAGTTTGTTAGCAACAAAATATTATTCTTACAAACTATAGTATCTGTTAAAATACTCAAATTTTATGTTTCGAGCCGGTATTTTAGACTCTTACTTAAAAAACGCCAAAACTACCCAAAAATAGTCGAATTATTTATGTGAAATAGGGGTAAGCTCCCCACGTTACAGATAATTATCTGTGACTCTATGTATAATATACACTTACGTCGGCAAAAGTTTCGGAGAAACTTTTGCCAAGTATTGATTTTGAAGCTAATCTTATCTTAATTATAAGTCTAGGTAAAACCCGTATAAACTGAACCGCTAATACCTGCCTTCTTGAACTTCCCTAAGTTCCGACGTGCATTCTATTACAAATAATTATTGTCTGTCAATATTTCACGCAAAAGTGTTTTTCCAAAACTTTTGCGTGAACTTGATTTTTTTTTCATTTTGTGGTTTTGGTGTATAATGCGAACTGTAGATGGTCACAAATTTCGTCTCAAGCGAAGCGAGATCTGTTGAAACTTCGGCTCGAAGCTGTGCTATAGATATTCAGATAATTATTTAGTCCCCTTTAGGGGACTTGAGCTTTCAGTTGGCTGTTTTTAAATTATTTCTCTGAAAAACTGTCGATCACTTTTAAAAAACACACCCAATCGCTACGCGGTGTGCAAAAAGTCCTTTCTCAGCAAAAGTTTTTCAAAGCAAAACTTTTGCCTCGAAAATTATTCCCGTGCTAAGTATATTTAACGGCATTGCCTTCAATCCTAGCCCCTTGCCCCTATTCCTTGGCCTTATTCCCATTGCCCCTTGCCCCTTGCCCCTTATTACCCATTACCAAAGCTTATGAAAATACTCCAACTCTTTTATACTTCCGGCGAAAAGGGATTATCACAAGGCAAGGGCTTTCAGACTTATTCTATGTCTGAAGGCCTCACCAATAGTGAGCGTAGCGAAATTGAACGCTACGGTGTCTATGTCCCACCCCACAATTTACCCTCTCAACCCACTGCTGAGGAAATTGAGATTCATTTTCCTATCGCATTTACTTTCTTTCAACTGAGCAGCGGACGTTATGGTGTCTGTCAAACCAAGTACAGCGGACAAGATTATTCCGGGCGGTATGGTAATTATTTTTGTCATGCCCTTATCCTTGATGGGGATTATTGGCCTTTTTATCCGATTCAGTTGTGGGGTGCATCCGTATTTAGGCAGGGGCTTACTGAAAAGGAGGCCGGCGTCAATGAAACGCCACCGTCCCTGTCGGCGCTTGAAGTCAGTGATTTGCAGCGGCATCTCAATCAAAACCTGAGTTTTGAGAATGTTGCTCAATTTATAAAGCTGGAAAAGCGCGGAGCGGCGCTGCAAAAAATGTTGACGACACTCATTGATTATGAGCAATCTCAGATGCGTCGCTTGGTACTCTGCGATCATTATGAAAATATTGGGTATTGGATTGCGGCCCTGCAAATGGCATTCCCGCTCAAATTAGCTCACACGTTGAAGTTCACAACTTATACCCACGATCCTGAAGAAAGAAATTTGCTCATCTGTTCAACGCCGCCGTATGGAACACGCTTTGCTTTTTCGGACATGCAGCGCAATTTTTCTTTTTATATTTTTGATTTTATTGGGAATAATAGCAGTCAAATCGAAAGCCGCTATGGCTTGAATCAGTTTATTAAGGTGAGCTATTTTTTCTCCAAAGAGAATCTCTTTGCATTTCACAGATTTCTTGATTTATTGGATTATCATCAAATTGACAAAAATATTGAAACAGCCTATCACTTATTTCGCATAAGCTGTTCTCGTATTGAAGATCTTGACAACAACTCGATAATCGCGGCCCTTGATTTTGCTAATACTTACGCGCCGGCTCAAATTTTAAGTCACTTGTCTGAGAGCATCGCTCAAATTATTGATGCTATTGCGGATCAAGTCGATATTAAAACGGCGGACGTTGTGACTCGTTTTCTATTCAAGGTAGCACGGCAAACTGAAAATAACCAACATCTCGAAACGGCTTATAACTTTTTCTTTAATGCCTTAGATCATCTTGTCGTTTATGGTGAAATAACGGTTCAACTTGCGCTCAAGTTCAATGACACCATAAGGTCACTTGAGAACGGTGCGTATTGTCGGGAATTTGTCGCTCGTTCAATAGAACAGCTCGATAAAATGGCAAAAACGGTTCTTGCGAATACTCAGACTCCTAAACAAGCTGATATTTATTTTCAAGTCATGGTGACTAATCTGATAGTTGCCGACTTAACTTGGGAACAAAGCATTGCATCTTTGAATTTGAGAGAGTTTTTGCTGGGGTGTTTTGACTCGTTGTTTCAGTCTAAAAAGTGCTTCTGTGATGCCTTAGCCATAGCGACTCAGAATAACGAATTTTTCGCTCAATTAGTTAACTTGGTTCTGACGCATGCTGGCGAGCAAGATAATTTCGTCGAGATGATATCGGAGTGTTTTACGTCAATCGTGCCAGAAAACGAGGTCGATGCCGTTCGCATTCGTCTGGTTGAACTCCATCAAGAGGCATTTGTTTATAACGAGTTTATTCGATTATTGGGGGCTGCCAAAAATAAGCCTTATTTTTTTTGGTCTTATCATAAGGCGATTTTTTCAAACAATAAGGACTTTTCCAATCAGTATTTTTCTTTGGCTGTCAAAGCGTATTTAAAATACCTTTCAGCGGAGCAAGTGACAAAACAGTGTACCAAACTTTTGTCTTACGCTTCTCTCATAACAGAGGATGTGGTTTTGACGAAGGTGATACAGCAGGTTGAACAGACAGTGCCGCTTTCGTCGCCCGATTCTAAAGTGGAACGGAAAATACGGCACTTATCAAAATTAAAGAAGGCAAGAAACATAAGTACATCGCCGGATATAACTCATTTGGCAATGTGGGCGATGAAGATTGAATCGACAACACCAGAAATTTCTTTATCACAACTCTTTGAGTCGGAACAACCTCAGTTTGTCGGGATAGATATTTACCTGTATCAGGAATATTTGGAATGGATTTTGCCTAGTTTGTTTAACTTTAAGCCGTCTACAGAGGAACATGGCATCCTCTTGAATGCCCTTCGAGTTGTTGATGAGATTGGTTTTGAGAGAGAGCTGATATTGAGCTATGTAACCCATTTGACTTGGGTATTGAAGAAGAATAGAAAAGTTGGGCGTGAAGTTTTTATGAATTTTATGATTTATTATCTGGTTTTCATGCCCAAAGATTCACAACGGGTCTCATTCCACCGGTTCTTTTGGGGTGATGTCGTTGATATGTTGGTAAATTTGCCAAAATCTTATCTGAAAGAGATAGGTGCGGCCTTGCCACAAAAAACAGGCGACTGGTTTAAGAATTTTAAAGCCCTTCAAAAAGAAGTCGAGGACAAGCAGACAACATCTACAATAGGTTTTTTTAAAGGCATTTTAGGTAAAGGTAAGTAATGAGGTTCAATAATGCCACAATTCATTGCGGCTTTTCTGATAGTTGTTATTTGGTTATTTTTAATAGTTTATGTCATTGTTCCGGTGTCAATTGTAGCCATTGTAGTAGGTGTTTTAATAGGTAGTGGACACGCTATTTATAACTATGGCATATCGTTTAAAAATAACGTCAAGCCATCCTAAGTGGATTGAAAAAAAACTTCCTGTTAACCTCTATTAGCCCCTTCGGTAAGTATTATTAAAGCCAGGGGCAACGCCCCTGGATTTTTGTTTGTCAAAAAGTCCTTTTTGATAAACTGATAGGTGGTAAGCCCTTTTACCCCAAGTTGTTTTACTGCTATTCACACCCTTCGGGGTAAAGCGGGAAAATAGAAATGCGCCCTTTGGATATTAATTATGGAAAAACAACCCGCAATTAAAAGTTATTTCTTTGGCAAAGGCTACAAAGAGCTTGGCAACACTCTCGCTGAAAGTTGGTATAGAAATGTTGCTTCAGCTAAAAGTTACTGGACTAAGACTGACTATTTTTGGTCTCGTGAGCCTTGGTTCTTTTGGGCATTTGTCGCGGTGGGCACCGCCTTTGCTGCTCTCTCGGTTATTATCTTTGGAACAGTCTTTTTTATGGCGTTGAGCGCCATTCATATTACCATTCTGGCGAGTTTTTTTCTGACTATCTATCTTTCTTTCAGTCTTTTATGGGGAACTGATAAAGTCTATCGACTTTCGCGGCGTGTTTTTCTCGCTTGTCCTATCTGTCATTTTAAAGCCGATTTACCCCATTATCGTTGTCCAAGTTGTGGAGACATTCATAGCCGCCTTATTCCAAGTAGCTATGGTATCTTGAAACGCAAATGCCAGTGCGGAAACAAGTTACCGACTACTTTCTTTAATGGTAGAAGCAAATTACCGGCTTTTTGCCCGAATTGTCAACATGAAATTAAAACTGGGGAAGCTACACCGATTTGTATTCCTATCGTAGGTGGGCCTTCTGTCGGTAAAACGTGTTTTCTGTTTTCGGCCGTCAAAAGTTTTATTGAAGAGGTTGCTCCCCAAAATGCTTGGAACATTCGTTTTTTAGATAGGCAAAATGAAGTTATTTATCATAGAGTGTCGCAAAACTTTAGTAAGGGCATTGTACCAGCAAAAACGGCAGAATTGACACCAACGGCTTTCAACTTTTTTGTGAGCAGTAAGCGGTGGACACCTGAAAAAATTATGTATTTCTATGATGCTGCTGGCGAATCGGTTAAAAGTAGTGAACTATTGGTAAGACACAAGTTTTTCAATTATTTTCACGGCCTGATTTTCATCATTGATCCTTTTTCGATTCCAGAACTGATGGCTGATTATGAGAGAAGTCTGGAGCATTATGACAAGGCTATTAAGCCGAGTGATATGATGCTTGATGATGCTTTTGACACGATGATCATCAATTTGGAAAAAAGTTATAAAGTCAGGCGTGATCAAACTATCAATAAACCGTGTGCTATTGTCATTAACAAGGTGGATGCGTTTGATTTATCTGAGCGGATTGGTGAAGCTGGCGCGATGGAATTGATGAAGTTAGATAGTAGCATTGCTACGATAGCAGATGCGATTGATAAGCTTTGTAAAGACAACTTTATTGAGTGGGGGCTCGGTAATTTTATCCGCAACCTTGAATCTAAATTGACTAATTACCGATTTTTTACGTGCAGCGCATTAGGGCATTTACCTGATAGCGAAAATAAGGCTTTTCAGGCTTATGGGGCAACAGAACCTTTGCTGTGGTTACTTAGCCAAATTGATAAAAAAGCTTTCCCATCGCCTTAGCCTCTTTTTACCCTCACACTATTAATGCGAATATCGATCTGAAAAAATGAAGAATGAACAAAGATGTCATTTCGTTTCGGTTTCTGTTTCGACGACAGGAGAAAGCTTGAGAAATCTTTAAAAATATTGAGAAATATTGAGAAATATTGAGAAAGCTTTAGAAAGCTTTAGAAAGCTTTAGAAAGCTTTAGAAAGCTTTAGAAAGCTTGAGAAATATTGAGAAACCTTAGTCAATCACTTTTAAAAGTAAATTTTTATAACTAATTGATTTTTAATGAAATTAAACCATTAATTCGCATTATTAATAAATTATTTGATAACTATACTAAGCACCGCCATAAACTGAATTTGCACAATTTCTCCTTAAGTCGAAATGACAAACGCACAAATTCTACTCCGTGAGAAATCTATTGCCACCCAATAATATTTTAGAACTTACGCATTGACATATTGAATGTTTTATGCTCTCGCTTATAATACAAGGCATCCCTGATTTGTGATTGATGGTTTTTGGGCCATTTTCTTAAATTTAATCGTCAGCAAAATATCCCCAAACCTGTGATATTTCCAGTGAGAACAGAAATAAGGGATTGAATTGGCATGTTAGCAGATTTTCAACTCAATTGTTAAACTTAAAAAATCCGTTTATTCCCAAAATCCGTTATACTTTCAGTATAACAAGGGAGCCATTTTTTTATGAAACTTTATAACCCCGTCATCGTAATTCTTATTATTATACTGGTGCTCCTATTTTTACTTCCCAAAGTCCCTAAACATGATTATGGCTATGTCACCTTCAAAACGGCATTAGACGGTAGAACCGTAAATAAGGTTGTCGGGTTTTTACATAGATGGCGACGAAATTGAAAATCCTTACGCGTATAATCAATTTTAAGTAGGCCAATATAGCGTTTCTGCTGAGTATGTTTCTGAAGATTTTTTATATCGCCCTGTCAGGAATCCAAGCTTTAGCTTGGACGTCCAAACGTTAGTTTGGACGACTGCCTTCCTGAACAACTGTGAGGGTGAATTTAAGAAATGATGAGGTTTTGACTTCGCGCCTTCGCTTCTTCTAGTGCTTCGCCTTGAATCACCGAAGAGGTTTCAATTGTGACGGAGACTTTTCTGGCTTCCGTCACTTCAACGGCTGTCATTTCTAACCGCCCTTCTTCATTGAGCCTAAAAGTAATATTAATCGGCGATTGAGCGGGCAGGTTAGGCGGTAAATCCAGAATAGCGGTACCTATTTCTATCGCTTGTTCCGGTTCAAGGTTTTTGTCAGACACTTCATTTTCCATGATTCTGATCTCAACCGTTTCTTGGTTAGCTTCATGCGTACCAAATCTCTCTGTCACATCGGTTGGCACCGTGGTATTTTTTAAAATGAGGTTCACCACAACTTCCTTGTGATCGGGATTCAACGCAACCACACCGAAACTCTTGCTGACTACATTTCTAATAGTCACTTTGGAGCGTTTAACAGCAGCCAGCGTGAATCCGGTGTCAAAAGCGACTTCTTGAGCAATCTCGTCAGGAATTTCAACGTGTTCTTGTTGAACTTCTTCTTCAGTTTTTCCGGTGCGCTCGCTAACGCGCTTAACCAGTTCATCATTGAGAGACAATTTCCAACCAAAGAGGGCGGCGCCTTTGGCAACGGCTTCGTCAGGATCAAAAACTTTGGGTTTAACGGCTGGAAATTCTTTTTCGACACGCGCCATGATTTGCGGCTTATGGGTGGAGCCACCGACTAACAGAAGCTCATCAAACGCCTTATAACCTTTTTTCTGAGCTTCGCCCAACATGTCATGCGTCAAGCTAATTGTCCTTTCTACCAAATCTTGCGTGATTTCCTCAAATTTATCACGAGTCAATTCAACCTTAGCGCGTTCACCCCCGTAAGTCACCATGATGGGTGCTTTTTCTCGTTGAGAAAGGGTTTTTTTAGCTTTTTCGGCCGATAATTGTAAGTCTTGCCAAGTATCAGCGTCTTCTAAAATATCATCTGTACTGCCCGTTTGCGCCTGAAACTGTTCAACCAAGTATTGGACGATTCTATCATCCCAATCTTTGCCGCCGAGATTATGATTGCCACCGGTACAAATAACATCAATGGCATCGGGTTTGATATGAATCATGCTAATGTCAAACGTGCCACCGCCTAAGTCATACACGAGGACAACTTTTTCTTGTTCGGTTTCCACCGTGCCATAAGCAATCGCGGCTGCCGTTGGCTCATTGATGATTTGGCGAACATTTAAGCCGGCGATTTCTCCCGCTAACCGAGTCGCCTCACGTTCATTGATACCAAAATAGGCGGGGCAAGTTATCACAACGTCGGTGATTTCTTCGCCTAAATGTTGTTTGGCATCGTTGACAAGCTTACGCAATATATAACTAGAAATTTCTTCTGGGCGATAAGTTTTAGCTTGATATTCATACAGAAAGTTTGGATCGCCCATAGAACGTTTGATAAAAGCCACCACGTCATTCGGGTAAAGCTTGGCATTTTCTTTAGCCACTTCTCCGACGATGATGTTGTCGCCATCAAAAAAAACGACAGAAGGTGTAATACGCTGGTTTTCGGCATTTTGGACAATGACTGGCTTGCCATGTTCGTCAACATAAGCGATGCCTGAATAGGTTGTACCTAAGTCAATGCCAAATATTTTTTTGAATTGATTGCTCATTTTTATTTTTCCACTGAAAGTACAACTTCTTTTAGGAATAAACGGATTTTTTAAAGTTAAGCAACAAAACACCTACAAAAAGTATAACAATGAAGCGCGACTGGGGGCCATAACTTAATTTGAAAGCATCCAAAATATTTTATGGCCCTCAAAATCGATAGTCCAAATAACCCTCAAAAATATAGGTCAATAACCGGAGCCCGCGTATCACTACTTTGCCAAACTTCAGTAGGACTCCGCGGCTGTCAAACTTGGACGACAGCCAAGTATGAACTGTAAGCGCGACTGGGGGCCATAACTTAATTTGAAAGCATCCAAAATATTTTATGGCCCTCAAAATCGATAGTCCAAAAACCTGCAAAAAAATAGGTAAATAACAGGAACCCGCGTATCAGTATACTGAAAGTACAACGGATTTTTGGAATAAACGGATTTTTTAAGTTTAATATTTGAGTTCGCCTACTACAAACGGACTGCGCGTGAGGCGATAAATCGCCTACTACAAACGGACAAACGGATAAACGGGCAAGTCCCTTTCTATGCGGGAATTTCGGGGTGTGTTGTGTCAGGTTGGTAAACATAAACTTCAACCATTTCTGGGCGCAAGACTTTTCCTTCCCACTCGTAGCCATTACGCAGAGTTTGGGCAATGGTTTTATCTTTGGATGGCTCAGAGGTGGGCAAGGTTTTAACCGCTCTTTGACGACTCGGATTAAAAGTGGGTTCTGAACTGCTAAAAGATTCGACACCTTGTCGATACAGCAGATGTTCTAAATCTTCAGGAATACTTGCCATCAGCTTGATGAGTTTTTGGGGATCGATATCCGCTGGCTCCTTTTGTTTGTAATGGCTAGTCAGTTTATTGAAGTCATCGATGGCATGAATGACGTCCATAATCATGGGTTGCTGCAGTTTTTTAATCAAGTCGTTTTTGTATTCCTGCAATTCACTGTGCAAATTGTCGATGATTTTTTCTTTGTGCTGATCATACTTTAATTTGCCTTGGAATTCTGCTTGCAGATTGTTCAATTGTTCCGTAAGCCCGTCCAGTTTGGTGACTAGCAATTTGAGGGAGGCATTGTTGTTGTCAGTCGTGTTTTTTGGTTCAGCGGCTGGGGCGGCGGATTGGTTTTTGGCTAAGTCATTGTTGTTAATGTTACTTACCATTGGTTTTCCTTACAGTTGATATTTATTGGCGATGAGGTAACTCCAAAAAATTAACATACCAATAACCGAATTATAAATTGCTTTTGCTAACCCCGAAGGGAAATAGCTGAAGGATAAAGTGAATACTGGTATATTATTATAGGTGTCCATAAAAATTATTACCGGTTTAAACCGTATACTGATAGTACAACGGATACGCGAAATAAACGGATTTTTTATCGGCTTCGTTTTCGGATTGAAAGTCAATAAAAATAACCAAACGGGTCAATTTTCATTTTCACCTTTTTCAACGACATTCCGTATAAAGCGTTTAAAAACCTTGGAGGTTTTTTGGAGCAAACTTATCTGGATGACTCTATTTGGGAGTTACCTGAGTACAAGGAATTAGTGCAACGAATTAGTACAGCGGGTTAGTACAACGAATTAGTACAACGAATTAGTGTAGCGAATTAGTGCAGCGAATTAGCACAACGAATTGACGAAATAAATTGTCATGGCTAAGTAAGTTTATTTAGCCACCCCCGCCCCCGAACATGAAAGTGTTTTTTCCTCCACATAATCTGTCCGGTACAAATATTTTTTGGAAAGAATTAAAGGCGGTTTCCGTCTCAATGCCATTAAGTTAAGATTATGTCGGGTGGGTTTCACTGCGTTCTGCTCCGAGGTTTTCCAAGCCTCGGAGGTTTTTAGCAAATAATAATTGCTAAATGGTAATTAGTAATTGGTAATTGGTAATTGGTAATTGGTAATTACTTATTAGTGAAAATAACGAGGGGCAAAATCCTTTAAATTTATGTAAAATTATAGAGTTATCTCATTTATTGACATTTTTCAGTTTTCAGTTTTCAGTTTTCAGTTTTCAGTTTTCATTTTTCAGTTTTCAGTTTTCAGTTTTCAGTTTTCAGTTTTCAGTTTTCATTTTACATTTTACATTTTTCAATCTTTGGGAGTTTTATGACAACAACACTGTTCACAACACAAGTCAATCTCGGCGGTTTGATGGAAGTTTTGAGTAAAAACCTCTATTCCACGCCCACCGTTGCCATCCGCGAATTGGTGCAAAATGCCCACGATTCCTGTATGCGCCGCCGACTCGAAAGTCAAGCGCCCTTTGAGCCATCGGTTCATGTTATCACCAATCAAGCCAAAAACACATTGACGATTGAAGATAACGGTGCCGGTTTAACCCGCGACGAGATCGTAGACTATTTGGCGACTGTCGGCTCAGGCTATACCAGATTTCTACGCGATCAACAAGCCGAGGAAATTATGATCGGCTATTTTGGTTTAGGGTTTTTATCCGCTTATGTCGTCTCAGATCGACTCGAAGTCTGGACAACGTCTTATCAGGAACCTGAAAAGGGCTGGCATTTTGTCAGCAAAGGCGCCGAGCGTTATTCCATTAACGAAGCCCCGCCTATCCCGATTGGAATGCGTGTCGTTTTGCATTTATCAAAACCTTTTCAAGAACTGGCGGAGGCGTTTCTTGTCGAAAAACTACTCCAGCGTTATTGTGGCTTATTGCCGGTACCGATATATCTCAATAACAATCGAGAAGTGCCGGTGAATGATGAGCCACCGCCTTGGCGACTCGATCAATCGGCGATTTCTCCCATTCAATTGAAAAAACGTCGCCTTGAGTTTGCGCAACGTTTCGAGAATTATTTTAAACCATTATGCACAATACCGGTTCATCCAACCGAGGAAAGCGAAGCAAAAGGACTACTTTGGGTTCAAGACACTTCCACTTATGGTACCTCTGACAACCGCAATATCACGGTGTTTGTGCGGAACATGTTTATCAGTTCAGATGTACGCGAGTTACTCCCTATTTGGGCTGGATTTGTTGGTGGCGTGATTGAATCAGACGAGTTAACGCCCACCGCCAGCCGTGAAGAAGTCCAAAAAGATGATATTTACGAAAAAATCCAACGGCAAATTAACGAAGCCTTGATTGACGGACTCGCGAAAATTGCCAGTGAAGAAATCAACACATGGCGAAGTATCTTGAAACGCCACAATGAGGCTTTATTAGGGGCCGCTTTATGCGATAATCGTTTATTTAAAATGGTGGCGGACGACTTAAAAGTGCCCACTTCCGAAGGCGATTTAACGGTTCCCGCTATTAAGGGGCGCAGTCAGAACAAAATCTATGTGTCGATAGGAGAAGAAGGCGACTATGAAGAAGTGATTTTTCGGGCCCTAATGACACCGGTTGTCTCTGGGATTCGTTATGCGGCCTTACCCTTCAGTCAGCGTTACACTGAACTTTTCGGCGGCCTAGTTGTTAAATTGGGCACCAAGAGTGGCAATGCGGTTGTTTTTAAAAGAGAAAAAATCAGCAGTGAAGAGCAAGAAAAGCTACAATCGTTACTAGCGCAACCCGGCCAACAAGTCATCCCATCGCGTTTTCAACCAAGCCATTTGCCAATGGTTTTGATTCCTGACAGAGACTATCAACTGAAAAAGCGTATAGAATCCGAGGAATTGGATCATCGCATTAGCACGGGCGTACTCAGTTTGGCACGGATATACACCAAGAAGATCCAAGGAGAAACCGCTGCTTACTTCTATATCAATCTGGATTCTCCACTCATTCAGCGATTATTGGTAACAGAGGGAGAAGCGCAACAACAGATAGCCAACTTATTGCGTTCTTTTACCCTAATGATGGGCCGTCATCATGATGAAGAGCTGGGCACAGATTTATCAGAAGCTTTGGCAACTTTTTCAGAAGCCGTTTTACAACTCATTTAATGACTCTCGTTCCAAGGGTTTGTAATGCGGATTAAGGGTTGAATTAAGAATTAACGCTTGCATGCGCTAGTGACGCTTGCAAGCGCCGCGCCCAGGTGGATGTCTTTTGCGTCTATTTTGTGGGCCATGATTTGATTTGAAAACCTTCAAAATGTTTTATGGCCCCCAACCCATTTTTTCAGAGTTCACAGAGTGCCACAGAGTATCACAGAGTTATAATGCTAAGAATTAACGCACGCAAGTGACGCTTGCAAGCGCCGCGCTTATGTGGATGTCTCTTGCGTCAAAGCGCGTCAAAGCGCGTTTATTTTTCCACTTCAGTTGAATTGATAAGATTCAATTTAACCCTTAATTCGCATGATTAATCCTTTTTTATAACGAAACGAAGTTCAGCGGAGCTAATCCTTGTCGTTTTTGATAACTGATAACTGAACACTGATAACTGAAGAAGAGTTGATATGGATATTTGGAAATGGAGCCTTGATGTCGATAAAGAATTGATACATCAAGGCAATTATCGCCTCGCTCACCTTATGCGTATGCTGCCTCACCATACCGTTGAGGAAAATCATAGCCAAGTGGATGCGATGGTGCCCGAAGCGTTGGCGTTGGCGAGAGCCATCAAAAATCCTTGGATTGAAGTCTTTATCCGCCATTGGAACTTACAGAGCCGTGCCGTACATCGCTATGAAGTCACGGATATGTTACCAGAAGCCGTGAATTTGTTAGAATTTGCTCACCGCGAAGAAACTCGTGATTGTCCACAAAGTGTTTGCGTTGTCCAAGATATTGACATTTGTTATGGACTCGCAGATGGCCCCGGCTATGTTGAAGAACGGTTAGCGGTGGCAAAGGAAACTTTGGATAAAATTGATACCAGTTGGGCTTGTTTTACTTGTATTTCAGGAGAATACGCGTCAGCCTTGCTAGATGGTAAGCGATATGAAGAAGCACTCAGCTTTTTAGAGCAGCAAACTCAAGCGTTGTTACTGGCAAACAAGCATAACAAGCGTTTTTCCATCCGTGATGCTTGGGTAGAAACACTCATTAACTTGCAACGCTATGAAGAAGCATATGCTTTCAACCAAGAATCCTATTCTCATAATGGTGGCGGCGAATCTTCTCAGATAGAAAAAGACCTTGATAAGGCGCGTATTAGCGCGTATTTAGGGCGTTATGACGATGCAAAACCGGCCTTGCCCGAGTTTGAGAAAATTATTAAGAGCCTCCAACATTGTTTACATTGGGCCGAAGCAACGCGATTGTTGGTTGACGCGGGAATCATTTCCAATGACTGGCACCTGAATGCAAAATTCCAGCAAATGAGCGATCAATTGTCCCATAACGGCGTGATACGGGAAGCCTTCACGATGATCTTGTGGCAGGCCGAACTGGCCCTTAAGCGAGGCCATCCTAACACGGCCACTCGTTGCTGTGATAGGGCACAAGCCCTGATACCGCGTTTGCGACAACCTTTGGATGCGCCCCAATTGCTGGAAGAGATGCGTGCTGACATCGCGAAAGCCCAACAACGTCGTGAAAATGAACCGAGTTGGTCAGATAAACGGGGCTTATTGACCACTTTAGAAGAACCCTATCAAGTTCTAGAACAACTTGGGGATGATCCTGAAATAAACTTAGATAGCCTTGAAGAAGCACGAAAACGTTGGCCTGAATCTGAAGAACTCGTCATTTTCACCGCGGAAGCCTACGAGAAGTTGGCAGAATCTCAGTACGGCTTAGAGATACTCAGCGAATTCCTTGAAACTTATCCAGACTCGCCAGGGGCCGTGTCTCAGTATGGCTTATTACTGTTTAATCATGGGCAACGTGAGGCTTTGCAAAACTTTGCGAGTGCCCAGTTAAAACGCAATCTGAGTGAACAAGTACACTACTCATGCCATATATTACTCGCCTCACAGTCTGAAAAGGACGGCGAATTTGAGCTTGCTAAACCACACCTCTACGCGCTGTTAGAAACAGAACCTGATGATATCACGGCCCGAAAGAAGCTTGCCAAAATGGAACGCCAGACGGGTAATCTGGAAGCGGCCCTACAACATCTCGATTTGTTAGTTGAGATGAGTGAAAAAACGGGTAATTATGATTGGGATCGCATGGTGGTTGCTACCCTGCTAGAAGAGTGGGACAAAGTGCGACATTCAGCTGAGCGAGTGGGATTTGAAGATATTCCAACGGAAGGCTCCATTGAACAAGAAATGGGCCTCTGCCGCATTCAGTTTAGAGAAGCCGATGGCGAATCTGTAACATATTATGCGATGCGAACGGGGCCGGTAACGGCCAGAATTGTGGAAATTGCTTCACCAAGCCACAGTCAACATTATGACGACACCGTGGTTTTTGAGCCGGTGAAACTCAATGAACCTAAAGAGGGCGATGAGGAGGCCTCGCCAGACAATCAATATCCTCTTTACGCGTCAATTCAGGAGACCAAAACGGGTGGCTATACCAGCTATATTCTTGATGGTGTCCACCCCGGCAACGAAAATTGGCTTGGGCTCAAAAACGCCTTGAAAGGTTTAGGCTGCGAATGCCAAGTCCAAAGCGGAAAACGTTATCAATTGCATTTGGACGACGACTCAGAACCGTTGCTTGGAGTCTATGCCTACATCGCGGTACCAGAAAATCAAGCCTTGCAAGAAGTGGCCGACTTGTTGGCGACAACGACCCAAAATTATGCCCATCCACTGATTTGGCCGGATATGGTTGAAAAACGGGGTGACAAAGAGGAATTGGAACGGCAACGGGGTATTGAACAAGAATATGGGCTTTAAATAGACGTTGCTAAACGAAGTTGCAAACGGAATCAGGCTAAAGGTACGTGTACGTGGTAGACAGGAATCCAAACAGGAATCCAAACTTTAGTTTGGCAGTCGTCCAAACTTTAGTTTGGCATGCCGGCATCAATGCCATTAATTTAAGCAACAAAACACCTACAAAAAGTATAACTAATGAAGCGCGACAGAGGGCCATAACTTAATTTGAAAGCATCCAAAGTATTTTATGGCCCTCAAAATCTTGAGTCCAAAAACCTAAAAAAAATAGGTTAATAACAGGGCATGCGTATCACTACTCTGCCAAACCTGCGACGGCTACCTTCCTTACGTTTGGACGACTCGTTGTTTGCGTGAGGCGATTACAAGCCTACTACAAACGGGCCTTTTCCGTACGGTATGGCATTGCCGCTTACTCGCCCTACGAGACGACATGCTCTTAATTTAAGGGTATTTATCTAGGCTGTTGATTTTAATATTATTTATGGTTTAAACGTGTTGCTTATAGAAAGGGAGATGGATGGTGGGCAAGCGGGCGGTAGGATTTCGGATAATGTTTGATTCAGTGCGGCCCGTTTACCCACCCTACTGAAGGAATCCTTTCTTATAACGAATCCTTGTAGGATGGTGGGCAAGCGGGCGGTAGGATTTCGGATAATGTTTTATTCTCTATTTGGAAGAACCCGATCAAGTTATAAAACTACTTGGGGAGGAACCGGAGTTCGACTTAGAAGTCCTTGACAAAGCACGACAAATTTGGCCTGAACATGAAGTTTTACTCATGTTCGCCGCTGAAGCTTACGAGAACTTGGGAGAAGTTCAGCACGGTCTAGAGATACTCAGCCAATACATTGAAACTTATCCAAACTCGCCTTGGGCAGTCTCTATGTATGGCGCCTTACTGCTTGAAGATGGGCAACGTGAAGCCCTGCAAAACTTTGCTGGGGGCCTGTTAAAACGTAACCTGAGTGAAGAAGTACACGATTCCTGCCATTTCATACTCGCCTCACAGTATGAAAAGGACGGCGAGTTTGAGCTTGCCAAACCACACCTCTACGCGCTCTTAGAAACAGAACAGAATGAACTATTCAGAGGAACCCGAAAGAAGCTTGTCAAAATGGAACGCCAGACGGGTAATCTGGAGGCTGCCTTACAACATCTCGACTGGTTAGTTGAGAATGAAGAAAGCGGAAATTCTGACTGGGATCGCATGGTGGTTGCCACCCTGCTAGAAGAGTGGGACAAAGCGCGACAGTCGGCCGAGCGATTGGGATTTAAAGACATCCCAAGGGATGGCCCTGTTGAGCAAGAGATGGGAACCTGCCGCATTCAGTTTAGAGAAGCCGATGGCGAACCGGTTATTTATGATGCCATGCGAACGGGGCCAGTAACGGCCAGAATTGTGGAAATTGCCGCCCCAAGCCACAGTCAACATTGTTACGACACCGTTGTTTTTGAGCCGGCGAAACTCAATGAACCTAAAAAAGACGATAATGAGGAGGCCGAGCAAGACAATCAATATCCTCTTTTCGCCTCAATTCAGGTGACCAAAACGGGTGGCTATACCAGCTATATTCTTGAGGGTGTCCACCCTGGCAAAAAACAATTGCGTCGCCTCAAAAACGCGTTAGAATTTTTAGGCTGCAAATGCCAAGTTCAAAGTGGTGAAGACGATGAATTGTATTTGAGCGAGGACTCAGAACCGATGCGTGGACTCTATGCCTACATCGCCGTGCCAGAGACTCAAGCTTTGCAAGAAGTGGCCGACTTGTTGGCAATAACAACCAAAAAATACGCCCATCCCTTGATTTGGCCGGATCTAGTTGAAAAAATAGGTGACGAAACGGAATTGGAACGGCAACAGCCGTCCAAACAGGAGTCCAAACTTTAGTTTGGCAGTCGTCCAAACTTTAGTTTGGCGGAAGTCCAATTATGATTAATCCTTTCTTATAACGAATCCTTGTAGTTTTTGATAACTGATCGCTGATAACTGAAAACTGATAACTGATAACTGATAACTGATCACTGAAAAAGGAGTTGATATGGATATTTGGAAATGGGTTGAAGAGGTTCAGGACGAATTGGTACATCAAGGCCATCACCGCATGGCACATCTGATGCGCGTATTGCCTTCCTATACCGTTAATGAAAATCACGCACAACTGGATGCACTCGTTCCTGAAGCCTTAGCACTGGCTAGAGCGGTCAAAAATCCTTGGATTGAAATATTTGTCCGCCATTGGAACTTACAAAGTCGAGTGGCACATCGTCATGAAGTGAGCGGGATGTTACCAGAGGCCGTCAGTTTGGTCGAATTTGCCCACCGTGACGATAGCCGCGACTGTCCACAAAGTATTTGTGTTGTCCAAAACCTCACCAATTGTTATGACCAAATGGATGGCCCCGGCTACGTTGAAGAACGTTTAGCGGTAGCGAAGGAAACGTTGGCAAAAATTGATGCGACTTGGCCTTGTTTTAGTTGTATTTCCTCAGAATATGCGGCCGCTCTGGCGGATGCTGAACGCTATGAAGAAGCCTACCAGTTTTTGGAACAACAGCGTCAGGCCTTGCTGTTAGCGGGTAAAGATGGCTCAAGTCTGAGTCGGAGTTGGGTGACGGCGTTAATCAACTTGGAACGCTATGAAGAAGCCTACACCTTCAATCAAGAAACTCATAATTTGGGGGGTGGCGAGAGTTATTTGTTGAGTAAAACTCTAAAGGAAGCGCATCTTCATGCCCTGTTAGGCCGTTATGAAGAAGCACTAAAGGCATTACCTGAGTTTGCCAAAATTGCGCCTACTCCCAGTCATTATTGGAGTTGGGCGAAGGGGGTGCATTTGCTGGTTGAGCAAAATAGCTACACCAATGATTGGCAATTGAATGCCAAATTCCAACAGATGAGCGATACCTTATCCAACAACGGTGTCATACGGGATGCTTTTACAATGATGTTATGGCAAGCGGAATTGGCCTTAAAACGGGGATATCCCAACACGGCCAGCCGTTGCTGTGACAGGGCCGAAGCCTTAATCCCGCGCTTGCGAAAGCCTTTGGATGCGCCCGAAGAGTTGGAAAAAATACGCTCTCAGATAGCCAGTGCTGTCGCCAAATCCACTGATAACTTGTCTGTTGAAACGCCTGAACAGGTTTTAGAAGCGTTAGGAGAAAACCCAGAATCAGATATTGCCCTGTTGGAACATGCCCGACAACATTGGCCAGAAAACGAAGTACTTGCCTTGATCACCGCCAGGGCTTATGACGCAATGGGGGAACATCAGTATGGGAGAGAGGTTTTAAGTCAATACCTTGAAAGTTATCCCAATTCTCCCAACACGGTACTTGAATATGGTTTTTTATTTTTGGCTCAAGGGCAACATGAGGCGTTACAAAACTGGGCTTCTGCCATGTTGAAACGTGATCTTGACCAAGAAGTCCATCTCAATTGTCACTGGTTACTGGCATTACAGTATAACAAGGAGGAGAAATTTGAGCTTGCTAAACCACATTTATCATCGCTGCTAGAACAACAACCAAATGCCATCAATAGTCGAATGTTGCTGGCCGAACTGGAGCGTAAAACGGGCCATTTGGAAGCAGCCTTGCAACATCTTGACAAGTTGGTTGAGATGACTGAAGAAAGCGGTAATTATGACTGGGATCGCATGGTGGTTGCCACTTTGCTAGAAGAGTGGGACAAAGTGCGACATTCGGCCGAGCGAGTGGGATTTAAAAACATCCCAACGGAGGGCCCTATTGATCAGGAGATGGGAACCTGCCGCATTCAGTTTAGAGAAGCCGATGGCGAATCGGTAACATATTATGCGGTGCGAACTGGGCCAGTAACGGCCCGAATTGTGGAAATTGCCGCCCCAGACAACATACAATACTATGGCGACACCGTGGTTTTTGATCCGGTTAAACTCAATGAACCCAAAGAGGGTGATGATGAGGAAGCCGAGCCAGACAATGAATATGTCATTTACCCGTCCATTCAGACGATCAAAGTGGGTGGCTATACCAGTTATTTTCTTGATGGTGTCCACCCTGGCAAAGAACAATTGCTTAGCCTCAAGGAAGCCTTAAAAGGTTTAGGCTGCAAATGCCAAGTTCAAAGTGGTGAAGACTATGAATTGTATTTGGGCGAGGACTCAGAACCGATGCGTGGACTCTATGCCTACATCGCCGTGCCAGAAAATCAAGCTTTGCAAGAAGTGGCCGACTTGTTGGCGACAACAACCCAAAATTACGCCCATCCGTTGATTTGGCCGGATATGATTGAAAAACTGGGTGACGAAACGGAATTGGAACGGCAACGGGGTATTGGAGAAGAGTATGGGCTTTAAAGTTTGTAGTTTGTAGTTTGTAGTTTGTAGTAGGCGATTTATCGCCTTTCCGCCTTTCCGTTTGTAGTAGGTGATTTATCGCCTAAGTTTAAAGTTTGTAGTAGGCGATTTATCGCCTAAGTTTAAAGTTTGTAGTAGGCGATTTATCGCCTAAGTTTGTAGAAGGTTTGGATTCCTGCCAAACTAAAGTTTGGACTCCTGTGGCTATTCTGAAACAATATGCTAATACCAGAAAAAATCCAAAATTTTTACGACGCCAATTTAAAATCCAAATTGGAAACGCTTGAAGAGCAACGTAAAGCGATTGTTAGAAAGGTTAAGCTTCTTATTGGCGGCTACATTGTACTAATGGTAGCACTCATTATGATGTTGTTTGCAATACCGGAAGCTTGGTTTTTATCAATCTTCGGTATGATCTTAGTGACTATCGGCTTGGTTTATTTTTATAAGAAGTTGGTTTCTCCTTATAAAACTAACTTTAAAAAAGAAATAGTTAGTCGTATCGTTACTTTTATGGATGACAATTTGATCTACTCTCCAGAGAATAAAATCACATTGTATGAATTTACCTCTAGCCGGTTGCCAGAATATTGGTTACTGCCGAGAGTGAGACGGAGAGGTTTTTTTAACAACTGGGGTTGGGAATCTGATAGATGGGGTAGCACCGTTATTTACCGGAGTGGCGAAATTGATAGATGGAGTGGTGAAGATTATGTCGAAGGCTTGTTAGGCTCCACTGCGGTGAAATTTTCTGAAGTCCATGCACAGTATAAGGAGATAAGCGAATATTGTTGCGATGAAGAGGGTAACATGGAAACGTCAACGACGTATCATACTATTTTTGATGGGCTATTTTTTTGATTTTAATAAGGATTTTAACGGTTTCACCGTTATCTTACCGGAAAACGATCGGATAACCCGGACAATTGGAAAATTAGTCCATTTGGGCTATCCGGAGTTTGAGCGCGAATTTGTTGTTTATAGTGATAACCAAGTCATGGCTCGTAATGTTTTATCGCCTAGTTTTATGCGCCGTATTTTGACATTTCGCCGTCAGTTAGGACAAACTGTGTGTTTGTCCTTTTTCAAGGGTAAATTGTATTTGGGAATCTCTATCCGTAAGGAATTTTGCTAAAGATATTGTTGAAGATTTGAATCTTAATACTTTGATTTGGAATCAAGGTGCTGTGCAGAACTTTCAACAAACTAATCCTTCCGTTTTGAGCGACGATAATTTAACTAAAATGATTAGTGAACCAAAATGATTAGGGGTTATTAATCATGGTAGTACAACGGATACGCGAAATAAACGGATTCTTAAGTGTAGTACTACTTAGGAGACGCGAAATAAACGGATTGTTAATTAAGTGTAGTACTTAGGAGACGCGAATCGAAGAGAAGCTTTGCTTTCCGAAACGGATTGTTATGTGTAGTACAACGGATACGCGAAATAAACGGATAAATCCTAACAATATCAAAAATATCTCAACCCTGAAGGGGGAATTAATAATTAATGATTAACAATTAATTATTAAATAGGCTTCAACCCCTTTGGGGTTGACGCTATTTATTATTCTTGTTAGTCGCTAAAGCGACTACTACAAGCCGACATTATTTTGGTGTAAACAATCTTGAAATAAATGAAATCAAGGGGGTGAAAACCAGTGCTGTCATACCACCGATAATGATATGAAACATCACCTTTAAAAGATTTTCTGGTAGTGCGAAATTGTTGAGCCATTGGGGCGTTTCAAATAGGGGCAGTTGAGCGATGTCAAAAAACTGTGAAACCAATTCAACTAAATTAGGGGGTTCGGGTATCACCGTTGCGGAAATCGCACCAGTTCCAACCGCTGCCCCAATGAAGGTAATCAAAAACTCAAATTTCCGCGCACGAATCATTTGTTGTTTCTGTTCCCCAATATGCACCAAACCTAAAATCGTTGTCGTCAGTTGTTCAAATAGCTGATGCCCTGGCTTGAGATAGTCAAAGTAAATAGCTATTTGTTGCTGATGATGTTGGGAAGTCTTGTTGTGGAAATCGTCTAAAAATGTCAAGTCATCGGTTGGTAGGCTTATCTCACGAATATACTCTAACCATTTCGCATAATTCGTCGTGTTCGTTTGAATGGTGGTGCGGTGATCGTCCAAATTACGGAGGTGTTGCGCGTATGCAAAGGTATCGTCTGAGGTGTTATTGAGTACAGTCTCTAACACTTCTAAACGTTTTTCTTGTGCTTTTGGCAACTGATGCATTTGTTGACTTTTATTATCAAGTGCATTGTAGATTTGACGTGCCGAATCATTGCTTTGATAAGCTTGGTGATAGGCAAACAAAATCTTGTTGCGACAGTTGAATAAATTGATTAACCAACGATTAGCCTTCCCGGCGAGTTCTAATGTTTGCTGATGTTTTCTCAACCATACCAGAATGTGTGTTAGTTCATTAGGGTGCGGCGGCGCATCAAACTTGGGAATGGCTTCATACTCAAAAATCGGGCTGCCAAACAATATACCCTGATTGCTCAGGAAGGGAGGCTTGGCTACTTGCAGCAGTGCCTTCACACATTCATCGGCAAACATTTTAGCGGCAAGTGCATTCTTTAACTTTAACGGCTCGGCATACAGCAACAACGTTTGTCCGATTGAGGCTTGGATATGGCTGGGCATTAGGCAACCTTCGGGATTCAATCGGTGCAGTTGATTGACATCCACTGCTTGATTTTGATAACAAACGGTAAAATCAGCGGCATAAGTATCGTGTAGCCTTAACGGATAAGCTGAACCACTGAGCGTTAACTCATCTTGAGTCACCGGAGAAAATCGCAATTCGGCAGGTTTATATTGTATCAGTTCAAGATAATTAGTCCGTTGCCCTAGTTCACCGTCTGGGTGATAGTTGCCATTTTGATAGCAAATCAGTTTTTCTGGCAGTTGTTGTAATTCTGGTATGGAAAAATAGTTGCTCAATTGGGCCAACTTTTCCCATAAATGAGTCGCATCGGCTACCATCCCCGTTGCCATGTCAGTGCGGAGATGGAACGCGTAAAGTGTTACGCTGGGATTGTTTATGCGAAGGTTTTGTTGAGTCATGGTTTAATTTTTATGATTATAATTGTTGAAAACTCTAACGAGATGACTTTTTTATATTATATTAATAGTATTATCTAGATTCAACCCACTTCGGGATTGAGGCCTTGTTTAATAATTAATCATTAATCATTAATCATTAATCATTAATCATTAATCATTAATCATTAATTGTTAATTTCCCCTTTGGGGTTGATGCCTTGTTGCTTTCCCTAGCCATTAAGCCTGGGGCGGTGCCCCAGGCTATATTAATGTCGCCCCGTTGGGGCTTTAAAACCTCTATTAGCCCTGAAGGGGCGTATTATTAAAGCCAGGGGCAACGCCCCTGGAGGGGGGCCATAACTTAATTTGGAAACTTCCAAAACACTTTATGGCCCTCAACGCGTCCAAATAACCCTACAAATAGAGGTAAATAACAGGAGCCGCGTATCACTACGCTGCCAAACTAAAGTTTGGACTCCTTGCCAAACTAAAGTTTGGACTCCTGATCATTGATAACTGATTACTGTCATAATCATTCAAATTGATGACTTCACCGGTTGCAAAGATTGCACGATGGTGGGTGAATGTGTCGTTGCAATAAATTGAATCAACGGAAAGGTTGTTCTTAAACGGTTGATGATTTTCCGTTGCCAGTTAGGGTGTAGGTGTAAGTCAAGTTCGTCAATGAGAATAATGCCAGGCGTTTCTAATATTGCTTTGTCGCCTAGATGGGGATTCAGTACCGCCGCTCGATAAGCTATATCGGCCGTCATGGCTAAGATAGTGCGTTGTCCATCGCTTAATAGGTGAGCCGGGCGGCTGTGCTTATCGGCTAATGTAGCAACCAGCCCGTCTTGCTGAATATCATAATAAACGGCTTGACATCCTTCTAAGCAATTTTTAACGGCCGTTCTTAAGCCTTCTAAGACTTTCATTGGTACTTGTCTTTGTATGGCGGCCATTTCCATGGTTTTTAACCAGCGCATCAGCATTTTTTCACCAGAGGCGGGTTCTAAACAATCAACATAGCCTAACATTCTGGAACCTGGGCTGAGTACTTCTACTGATTTTTCCTTTTTTTGTAGCCAGAGTCGCCCAGTGCTGTAATAGCTGATTAACGGCAAGATAATGGTTTCACCTTGTCTCACTTGTTCTTGACAATGCTCGGCATACTGAATAAGAGATTTGGCTCCTTTATTTGAAGTTTTACCGCCTTTTTTTGAAATACTACGCTCCCATGTCAGCGTTTTGGTTTCATTGATTTTGCCACTACAACGCACGATAACTGGATATTGTGGTTCAAAAGTGGTTATTTGCCCTAATTCACGATCAATATGATGAATTTCATGATTTTTGATCGTGCGAGACACAATATCATCAAAGCCAAGCAATAATGTCCCAATACCCACTGCCAACGCATCCAACACAGCGGTTTTGCCCGTGCTATTGTCTCCCACTAACATATTGAATTGTGGTGAAAATTCAAGCAGTTTATGAGCAAAACCTTTAAAGTTTTTGACTTCAAGTTGTTCTATTTTCATTCCGTACCTGTAAAGAGACTTCTCGTTTTATATCAGGGTTGATAAGTCTCAGAAAAAACCTGACAAGTTTCAAAAACCTGTGAGGTTTATTGAAAAGAGAATTCAATTTCTCCCGGTTTTTTAATTTTGACTGTCTGGCGTGATTTCTTGGTTGGCACCAAGCATTTTAGCACTGGATGAGCGCCTCATGAGTTTCTGGAGACTACGTGCTTTTTTGAGGTTTCCTTCTTTGATTGCTTTTTCAATACGTTTTTGAAGATTTGCAACGCTCTTTTCTGCCTTTATCTGGCTTTCAGCGTCAGTGGTTGCGTCAGTAGTTACATTGTTGTCACTGGATGTCACTATTGATTGTCCTAAAAATGAAATTGAGTGAATTTTATCAAAAATAGCCGCTTTTAATGAGCATTTTTTCTCGTTCCCACGCGCCAGCGCGATGCAAAGCGTGGGCCGTGATTTTCATCCTTTTTTGGACTTGAGCCTTAAGGGCTTTGCACGTGGGATTGCCCCTACAAACCGTTATGTAATGTAGGGGCAATCCTTTATGGTTGCCCTCACCCAAAAGCGGTACGATATGGCATTGAGGCGTGGGAACGCCTTCCCCGACGCTCTGCGTCACTGCCATTAAGTTAACTAACAAAACCCCTACAAAAAGTGTCAATAATGAAGCACGACAGGGGGCCATAACTTAATTTGGAAACATCCAAAACACTTTATGGCCCTCAACGCGTCCAAATAACCCTACAAATAGAGGTAAATAACAGGCGCCGCGTATTACTACTCTGCCAAACTAAAGTTTGGACTCCAGCTAAAGTTTGGACTCCGGACTTCCAAACTAACTTTTCCTAACCATGCCATTTCTCGCAGCTTCTTTTTTAGTATAATTGATGTATTGTTCAAATCGTTCTGGAAGCCGTATTTTTTGTGGTTTAAGGTTGGAGTTATAGGTTTCTAAATACTTAATCAGTGTTTGTCCAAGCACTTTACCAAAAATCGCTGGGACAGCATTTCCAACTTGTTTAAATTGTTGGGCTTTGGAACCACAGAATGTCCAGGGTTCTGGAAATCCTTGCAAACGTTTGACTTCTAAAAAAGTCAGTCGCCGCAACGTGCCATCATTGAGTCTAATCCAATCTTGGGCGGTGGAACCCGTTACGGTTCTCGCCGGCTTTGTTTGATCGGTTATAAAGGTGCCTTGTCTATATCCCCAATGTCCTCCTGGGCGTGTGTTTTCAATCACGCCTTGGCTTTTTAAGCCTGAACCTTCAGGAATATTTTTAAGTTGTTCAAAAAGTGTCGGGGTTGGAAGCACCCAATTGGCTTTATTGTTGTCGGCAGACGTGTCCAAAAAGGTACCTAATGATTGCCACGGTTTTTTCTCTAGTTCTGGAAATAAGGCCTTGTTTTCATTCTGGTTAACTTGAATAGCCGCATGAGCGACTTCTGGAAAAACCGGGGAGATACCATGCCGAACCCCGATAATAAAACAACGCACTCGACGTTGATAAGCACCATAATCGGCCGCATTCAAGAGTCCTGCACGACAAGAGTAGCCGAGGTTTTCAAAAGCCGTTATGATATTTTTGATAACGCTGCCGGGTTTGCCATCGAAACCTCTGGCAGTGACTAAACCGCGTACATTTTCAACTAAAAACGTGGTGGGTTTCCAATAATCTACCATCCTCACAAATTCTTGAAACAGGGTACCGCGTTCATCAAAAACGCTTTGCATTTTGCCAGCACTGGAAAATGTCTGACAGGGCGGCCCACCAAATAGGCAATTTACTTTGGTATCGGTTGGCGCGAGTTCTTGTGGAGGACTTTTTTTGATGTCTTTATTGATAATACGGGTACCTTGCAGGTGACAACGTGGCCCACTTTGATGAATTATCATTTTTTTTGCCTGATTTTTGGACAGCGTTTCACAGCAAACTGGGTCTATTTCAATGGTGGAAACGACTTCAAACCCAACTTTCTCCAAGCCAATATCCAGTCCACCAGCACCGGTAAAAAGACTTATCGCTGGGAAAAATGGGTTATGAGTTGATGAAATCATAGAGTCAATCTAGCCACAGCCCAAAAGCCTCACAATGGGATTTTTAAGGCGAATGTTTTGTTAAGTCATGCTTGCTGTTTTGCCTACTGACGTGAATTTAAAAGAATGCTGTCCCTTTCCAAGAGTTTCAACACCGTTTTCAACACCGTTTTCAACACAGAGTTCACAGAGTCTCACAGAGTTACACAGAGTCTAATCTATTTGGGCGCACTCCCATTTTCCGGGTACTTTGTTAATAACGATAGCGAGCAGATTATCGATAAGGATTGATAAAAGTCAAGCGTTTATCCGCGTTTTTAATTCGTTTAGGAGCAATATAGGCGTTCCGCCACTGCGTTTGGCGTTCCTTCACTGCGTTTCGTACTAAATTCGTTTATCTGCGTAATTCGTTGTACTCAATTCGTTTATCCGCGTAATTCGTTGTACTTACTTAACTTGAAATCTCTGTGAAGCTCTGTGTAGCTCCGTGTCTCAGTGTTGAAAATTTGAAACCTGTCATGTTTTTTAAGGCGTATTTTCAGGATTGATTAAAAACTGAATCCGCTATGATTTTAAAACCCGCCAACACTTTTGATTCAATTAGCTCATCACCCATAAAATCACCGAGTAGCACATATTCTTGATGTTCAAGCGTATAAAGTTGGACTAAGCGTGCTTTTGGATCAACAATCCAATATTCTGGAACAGTCGCTTTTTCATAAGCACGGAATTTGGTATATTGATCAACGCGGCGAGTGCTAGGCGATAAGACTTCCACAGGGCCATTAAAGTATTTTGCGCCTCGTACCAATCCTCGTTTGGCACCTATAACAAGCACATCGGGTTGAACTGGGCGCGTTTTGTCGGCCAGATGAATTTCAAACGGGGCCGTTAGCACATAACCGAGTTGATGTTGATTGACAAATGATTTGAAATGAAAAGCAATTTCCATCACGGTGTATTGATGATCAAAATCGGGGACTTTACTGATGTAAAGGAGGCCTTCAATCATTTCATAACGACGGCCATCATCGGGTAAGTTGAGGTAGTCTTCATAACGCCATTCGCCCGGTTTAATCTGTTCGGTGCTTTCTGTCGCTAGTGTGGTTGCTTCTGTCATATTAAATACCTATGTACTGATTTATAACGCGATGAGCGTTTTAAGGCTTGCTTTGAAGTAGGCATGTTAGTTATGCTGCTTGCCCTTCATTTAAGGTTTGAAAGAGATTTTGGTAGACCAGAATCATGCCACTGCATAGTCAGTGTATTGTCGTACCTCTGGTTCGTGAAAGCCCAACACGATGGCTGATTTGGGAATGCCAGTTGCCTCTAATTCCTCAGCAATGCCATCTTCAGTACCATCTTGTTGTATCCACACTAAACCATCAATAATATCAATGTGGAGAAGACAACTATGAATGCGTTTGACATCGGCCCAGCCAGTCGATATGACACAATAACTATCTGTTTTCAGGTAAAAAATGGCTTGGTTTTGTATGTCCGCATTGGCATATTTGGTATGGAGATGTTGTGAGAGAACGTTTTGGATAATTTGGCGATAAGTGTCTAAAGTATCCATTTTACAATAACCTCCATTTTAGGCTAAAAAACAACGAATACGTTGATTTTTCAGTAATATTTGACCAATGTCTTCTTCAAATAGATTATGAAAAACCGCGTTGCGAATAGCCAGATATAATGTACGGTCAGGTTCAATTTTTGTCAGTCTATCAGAATACCACACGAATTGAGCTAAAGCATCTCTGATATATATCTTTAACCGGGGAGGGGCCGATAAAGCTTTTGACCTCGACAGCTATTTGACAATTTGATTTTTCAGCCGCTAAGATTTTTTCGGCCCCCAAATCGATATACATTTCCCTTTTACCCCATTTGAGCGTAAAAGGGTCATTTGTGATCGTCCAACCGTCTTTGATAAGCGCGAGCGCAATCGTGGTACTTGTCTTTTGCTGGCATAGTAATCCTTAAAGAAATCATAATAACAGTCGTAATAACATAATTTAGTAGAATTCAATGGAATGAGTGGCGAACAAAACGTTGACGGTTTTTTATCAAATTTAGCAAGGTACTTTTATGATTAAGCTACACGGAGTTTCACAGAGATTTCCGTTAAGAGGTGGCTCTGTGTGACTCTGTGGTTCACTGTGAACTCCGTGTTGAAAAATAATGAACTAAAGTTTGGACTCCTGTCTGTCTGTTTACCGGAAATTCAGTTGTTCTCTGATAAGCGTCAGTCAAGTCGATTGGTTGAACAATCATATCAATGTTTTGACAATATGGATGCCAAAGTTTTTCGCAACCACTTTGGCATCGAATTGATCATTGTTCATTGAGATTGGGCGAGGAGTGCTGTTTTTTCTCATCCTCTTCTTTCATGTAGTTGATAAAATCTTCCAGTTGTTCTCGGTTGATTTTTCCTTCCTGTAACATCCGTTGGAACACGCTCATTTCTTGTGCTGTTCTTTCTGCTCTTTCTTCTCTTCGGCCTTCTCTTCGGCCCAAACTTCGGTCATTTTGTCGGAAATTCAGTTGTTCTCTCATAAGCGTTAGTAAAGTCGATTTGTTGAAGACCTTATTACTATAAGATTTTCCCCATAGATATTCAACGGTGGTTCGCAAACTTTCCAATTGAGCGTCGGTGAGCGCCTCAATCATTTCGGTGAGTTCCACTTCATGAGCATCAATTTGTTGACGAAGGTGCTGTATATGATCCTTTGCGGAGCTTGTCGAAGCTTCGTCAAGGCTTTTTAGCTCGGACTTGACGAAAAACGGGAGCAAAAAGGGCAGTTTTCGCTTGATCATCGTTTCAATCGTCATCAGACTCAGGTGATAGGCTTTGTATTTGAATTCACTTGAGTATCTGGGATCGGAAGTCGGGAGTTTGACGGTTCGATCTTCAATCATTTCCTTATCAGCCGGAGAACCTCTGAGATAGAAAACGTTGCTAAGAACGACTTTCCCTTGGAAGTCTTCGTCCATTTCCATCAGATGTCGATATTCCAATTTCCGTTGATCCATATAGTCATCTGATTTATACTGAGTTTCAAACTCCAAATGGATGATGACTTCACGACCCTTTTTGTCGGTGGCGGAAAAGATGACATCGGCAATCCGTTTGACGGCGATAAACTCTTTCCCAATCATGACTTGGGTTTTTTCGGCTTCGATTTGGTATTCATCCAAGATGAATTGGAGCAGTTCTGGAAACTCTCGTGACAGGATTTTTGCAATCGAATCAAAACTTCTGATTTCACGGCCTTCTTTTTCTTCGAGTTGTTTGAGTGATTCAGGCATATCTAGGGGAGTCGTTGCTTGTTGTTGGGCATGCCTGACTAGCCATTGTAGCCATTTTCCAAACTGTCCTCGGCCTTCAATCAGTCGTCTTTTGATGAAGCCGCTCTCGTTTTCAGATAGTTTTGAGTCGGCGAACGAATTGGTCAAATCGAGCGCGACGGGCGGTTCGATTAAATTTCGTTGCCGGGAACTCTGAGTCAATGCCATTAAGTTAAGGAATTAGAAAGAAATAATCCCCCCGCCAACGGCTAAAGCCGTCGTCTAATAGCTGAAGTGCCCTAAAGGGCACTGAAGACTCAATNNAATGCCATATCGTGTGCTTATGAAAAAATCAGGAATTTACCAGTCCCCTTTAGGGGACTTTAGCTTTGGCTCTTTCTCGTTTATTTCTTAACTTAATGGCATTGGAACTCTGAGTGGGTTTCGGTGTTTTTTTCATGTTGTTAATCCATTTAAGCACTGGGGGCCGTTGAATCAATGCTATTAAGTTAAGGAAAATACCCGTTTGTAGGTTTTAGGGTTATTTGAACGGTCTGGTTTGGGGGCCATAAAATCGTTTGAAGGTTTTCAATTTAAGTTATGGCCCTAGGAGTAAGCCCGTTTTAACTGGGGCTTGCCAAACTAAAGTTTGGACTCCGGACGCCCAAACTAAAGTTTGGACTCCAGTCTGTTGTTTTGCTTATGGATGTCCTTGTTCGGCTGCTTTGTGGTACCAGTGGCTGGCTTTGGTTTCGTCTTGTGCGATGCCATGACCGTTTTCGTACATTTTTCCTAAGTCGAATTGGCCGTTGGCTTCTTCTCGCTCGGCGGCTTGCCGAAATTCGTCGGCGGCTTTGCGATACCAAAATGTGGCTTGGGTGTCGTCTTGTTCTACGCCTTTGCCTTGTTGGTACATTTGTCCTAAGTGGTATTGCCCAAAAGCGTTTCCTTGTTCGGCGGCTTTGCGATACCAAAATGTGGCTTGGGTGTCGTCTTGTTCTACGCCTTTGCCTTGTTGGTACATTTTCCCCAAGCTGTCTTGTCCCCAAGCGTTTCCTTGTTCGGCGGCTTTGTGATACCAAAATGTGGCTTGGGTGTCGTCTTGTTCTACGCCGTTGCCTTGTTGGTACATTTGTCCTAAGCTGTCTTGTCCCCAAGCGTTTCCTTGCTCGGCGGCTTTGCGACACCAGTAAACGGCTTGAGTATAGTTGCGTTCTACGCCTTTGCCTTTGTAGTATATCCACCCTAAGTTATTTTGTGCCGTCGCATTTCCTTGCTCGGCGGCTTTGCGATAGTGTTCGGCGGCTTTGCGATACCAGTGGACGGCCTTTTTGTCGTCTTGTTCGACACCTCGGCCGTTGGCGTACATCCGGCCTAAGTTGTTTTGTGACCAAGCATTTCCTTGTTCTGCGGCTTTGCGATACCAGTGGACGGCCTGTTTGTTATCTTGCTCTACTCCTCGGCCTTTTTCGTACTTCATCCCTAAGTTGTTTTGCGCCGAGGCATATCCTTGTTCGGCGGCTTTGCGGTACCAGTGGACGGCCTTTTTGTCGTCTGGTTCGAGTCCTCGGCCGTTTTCGTACATCCAGCCTAAGTTGTTTTGTGCCGCTGCATTTCCGAGCGAAGCCGCTTTGTTAAACCAGTGGATGGCCTTTTTGTCGTCTTGCTCGACACCTCGGCCGTTGGCGTACATCTGGCCTAAGTTGCTTTGTGCAGAAGCATATTCTTGCTCGGCGGCTTTGCGAAACCAGTGAACGGCTGTTTTGTCATCTTGTTCGACTCCTCGGCCTTTTTCGTACATCCAGCCTAAGTTGATTTGCGCCGTCGCCTCGCCGAGCGAAGCGGCTTTGTTGTACCAGTGGACGGCCTGAGCGTCGTCTTGTTCGACACCTCGGCCGTTGGCGTACATATCGCCTAAGTTGGTTTGCGCTGTCGCATTTCCTTGTTCGGCGGCTTTGCTGTACCAGTGGACACCCTGAGCGTCGTCTTGTTCGACTCCTCGGCCGTTGGCGTACATATCGCCTAAGTTGGTTTGCGCTGTCGCATTTCCTTGATCGGCGGCTTTGCTGTACCAGTGGACAGCCTGAGTGTCGTCTTGTTCGACTCCTTGGCCGTTTTCGTACATATCGCCTAAGTTGGTTTGTGCCATCGCATCGTCTTGCTCGGCGGCTTTGCGGTACCAGTGGACGGCCTGAGCGTCGTCTTGTTCGACACCTCGGCCGTTGGCGTACATATCGCCTAAGTTGGTTTGTGCTGTCGCATTTCCGAGCGAAGCCGCTTTGTTAAACCAGTAGACGGCCTTTTTGTCGTCTTGTTCGACACCTCGGCCGTTTTCGTACATATCGCCTAAGTTGGTTTGTGCAGTCGCATTTCCTTGCTCGGCGGCTTTGCGATACCAGTGGACGGCCTCTTTATTATCTTGTTCGACTCCTCTGCCGTTTTCGTACATATCGCCTAAGTTGGTTTGCGCCGTCGCGTCGCCGAGCGAAGCGGCTTTGCTGTACCAGTGGACGGCCTCTTTATTATCTTGTTCGACTCCTCGGCCTTTTTCGTACATCTCGCCTAAGTTGGTTTGCGCCGTCGCATCGCCGAGCGAAGCGGCTTTGCGGTACCAGTGGACGGCTTGAGCGTCGTCTTGTTCGACTCCTCGGCCGTTTTCGTACATACCGCCTAGCTCTCGACACCTCGGCCGTTGGCGTACATACCGCCTAACTTGGTTTGTGCCGTCGCCTCGTCTTGCTCAGCGGCTTTGCTGTACCAGTGGACAGCCTGAGTGTCGTCTTGTTCGACACCTCGGCCGTTGGCGTACATACCGCCTAAGTTGGTTTGCGCCGTGGCATTTTCTTGCTCGGCGGCTTTGCGATACCAGTGGACGGCCTCTTTATTATCTTGTTCGACACCTCGGCCGTTTTCGTACATCCAGCCTAAGTTGATTTGCGCCGTCGCATTTTCTTGCTCGGCCGCTTTGCTATACCAGTGGACGGCTGTTTTGTCGTCTTGCTCGAGTCCTCGGCCGTTGGCGTACATGCCGCCTAAGTTGGTTTGCGCCGTCGCGTCGCCGAGCGAAGCGGCTTTGCTGTACCAGTGGACGGCCTCTTTATTATCTTGTTCGACACCTTGGCCGTTTTCGTACATATCGCCTAACTTGGTTTGCGCCGTCGCATTTTCTTGCTCAGCCGCTTTGCTATACCAGTGGACGGCCTGAGTGTCGTTTCGTCCGAGTCCTCTGCCGTTGGCATACATACTGCCTAACTTGATTTGTGCAGTAGCATCGCCTTGCTCAGCCGCTTTGCGAAACCAGTGAACGGCTTCTTTATAATCTTGTTCGACGCCTCGGCCGTTTTCGTACATCTCGCCTAAGTTGGTTTGCGCCGTCGCGTCGCCGAGCGAAGCGGCTTTGCTGTACCAGTGGACGGCCTCTTTATTATCTTGTTCGACGCCTCGGCCGTTTTCGTACATCTCGCCTAAGTTGGTTTGCGCCGTCGCATCGCCGAGCGAAGCGGCTTTGCTGTACCAGTGGACGGCCTTTTTGTCGTCTTGCTCGCTCGACACCTCGGCCGTTGGCGTACATACCGCCTAACTTGGTTTGTGCCGTCGCCTCGTCTTGCTCAGCGGCTTTGCTGTACCAGTGGACAGCCTGAGTGTCGTTTTGTTCGACTCCTCTGCCGTTGGCGTACATACTGCCTAACTTGGTTTGCGCTGTCGCATTTCCTTGCTCGGCGGCTTTGCGATACCAGTGGACAGCCTGAGCGTCGTCTTGTTCGACACCTTGGCCGTTTTCGTACATATCGCCTAACTTGGTTTGTGCAGTCGCGTCGCCGAGCGAAGCGGCTTTGCTGTACCAGTGGACGGCCTTTTTGTCGTCTTGTTCGACACCTCGGCCGTTTTCGTACATACTGCCTAACTTGGTTTGTGCCGTCGCGTCGCCGAGCGAAGCCGCTTTGTTGTACCAGTGAACAGCCTGAGTGTCGTCTTGTTCGACACCTCGGCCGTTTTCGTACATATCGCCTAAGTTGGTTTGTGCTGTCGCATTTCCTTGCTCGGCAGCTTTGCTGTACCAGTGGACAGCCTGACTGTCGTCTTGTTCGACTCCTTGGCCTTTTTCATACATACCGCCTAAGTTGGTTTGCGCCGTCGCGTCGCCGAGCGAAGCCGCTTTGTTGTACCAGTGAACAGCCTGAGTGTCGTCTTGTTCGACACCTCGGCCGTTTTCGTACATACCGCCTAACTTGGTTTGTGCCATCGCATCGTTTTGCTCGGCGGCTTTGTTGTACCAGTGAACAGCCTGACTGTCGTCTTGTTCGACTCCGTCTTGTTCGACACCTCGGCCGTTTTCGTACATCCAGCCTAAGTTGATTTGCGCCGTCGCATCTTCTTGCTCGGCGGCTTTGTTGTACCATTGGACGGCCTGAGTGTCGTCTTGCTCGACACCTCGGCCGTTGGCGTACATACCGCCTAGCTTGGTTTGCGCTGTCGCATCGCCGAGCGAAGCGGCTTTGCTGTACCAGTGGACGGCCTCTTTATTATCTTGTTCGACACCTCGGCCTTTTTCGTACATACTGCCTAACTTGGTTTGCGCCGTGGCATTTTCTTGCTCGGCGGCTTTGCGATACCAGTGAACAGCCTGAGTGTCGTCTTGTTCGACTCCTTGGCCTTTTTCATACATACCGCCTAAGTTGGTTTGCGCCGTCGCGTCGCCGAGCGAAGCGGCGTCTTGTTCGACACCTCGGCCGTTTTCGTACATCCAGCCTAAGTTGATTTGCGCCGTCGCATCTTCTTGCTCGGCGGCTTTGTTGTACCATTGGACGGCCTGAGCGTCGTCTTGTTCGACACCTTGGCCGTTTTCGTACATATCGCCTAACTTGGTTTGTGCCATCGCATCGTTTTGCTCGGCGGCTCGTTTTCGTACATATCGCCTAACTTGGTTTGTGCCATCGCATCGTTTTGCTCGGCGGCTTTGTTGTACCAGTGAACAGCCTGAGTGTCGTCTTGTTCGACACCTCGGCCGTTTTCGTACATACCACCTAAGCTGGTTTGCGCCGTTGCATCGCCTTGCTCGGCGGCTTTGCTGTACCAGTGGACAGCCTGAGTGTCATCTTGTTCGACTCCTCGGCCTTTTTCATACATACCGCCTAACTTGGTTTGCGCCGTCGCGTCGCCTTGCTCGGCGGCTTTGCGGTACCAGTGGACGGCCTGAGCGTCGTCTTGTTCGACACCTCGGCCGTTTTCGTACATATCGCCTAAGTTGGTTTGTGCCATCGCATCGTCTTGCTCGGCGGCTTTGCGATACCAGTGGACGCCCTCTTTATTATCTTGTTCGACTCCTCGGCCGTTGGCGTACATGCCGCCTAAGTTGGTTTGTGCCGTCGCGTCGCCGAGCGAAGCGGCTTTCCTAAGTTGGTTTGCGCCGTCGCGTCGCCGAGCGAAGCGGCTTTGTTAAACCAGTGGACGGCCTTTTTGTCGTCTTGCTCGACACCTCGGCCGTTGGCGTACATACCGCCTAACTTGGTTTGTGCAGTAGCATCGTCTTGCTCGGCAGCTTTGCTGTACCAGTGGACAGCCTGAGTGTCGTCTTGTTCGACACCTCGGCCGTTTTCGTACATATCGCCTAACTTGGTTTGTGCCATCGCATCGTCTTGCTCGGCGGCTTTGCGGTACCAGTGGACGGCCTGAGCGTCGTCTTGTTCGACACCTTGGCCGTTTTCGTACATATCGCCTAACTGGTTTTGCGCCGTCGCATTTCCTTGCTCGGCCGCTTTGCGATACCAGTGGACAGCCTGAGCGTCGTCTTGTTCGACTCCTCGGCCGTTGGCGTACATCCGGCCTAAGTTGGTTTGCGCCGTGGCATTTTCTTGCTCGGCCGCTTTGCTATACCAGTGGGCGGCCTCTTTATTATCTTGTTCGACACCTCGGCCGTTTTCGTACATATCGCCTAACTTGGTTTGTGCCGTCGCATTTTCTTGCTCGGCGGCTTTGCGGTACCAGTGGACGGCCTCTTTATTATCTTGTTCGACACCTTGGCCGTTTTCGTACATACTGCCTAACTTGGTTTGTGCCGTCGCATTTCCGAACGAAGCGGCTTTGCGATACCAGTGGACAGCCTGAGTGTCGTCTTGTTCGACTCCTCTGCCGTTGGCGTACATACTGCCTAACTTGGTTTGTGCCGTCGCATCGCCTTGCTCGGCGGCTTTGCGATACCAGTGAACGGCCTTTTTGTCATCTTGCTCGACACCTCGGCCGTTGGCGTACATGCCGCCTAAGTTGGTTTGTGC
>NBMI01000395.1 GCA_002085445.1 Candidatus Parabeggiatoa sp. nov. 2 | reverse complement strand
GCCATGAAAGGCGACAAGAGCAAATGTCTCGAAGCTGGTGCCAATGACTATTTATCTAAACCGGTAGAGACTGATAAACTCATTTCACTCATGCGCGTCTGGCTTTACAGATGATTTTTCAGTGATCAGTTATCAGTTATTAGTTATCAGTTATCAGTTTTCAATCAGATAGCAACTACAAGGATTAGCTACGCTGAACTTCGTTTCGTTATATACTGTGAACGGGTGAAATTTGGACTTTTTTACTTACTCCAGCCCACGTTTCAGCTGTTGCTCTTAACATTCAACCTGGGGTGTTAAATCTGTTGGCAAAATTTTCACCCTAGTTTTGTTCCGTGTGGTTGCAATAATTAGGCAACCCCGATAGGGGTTGAATTTGAATAGCCCCAGGTGAAACCTGGGGAAAGGCCCGATGAGGGCCCCAACCCCGATAGGGGTTGAATGTGAAACGCAGTAACGAGCGGAGCGAGATAATATGGAATAAAAATAGGGTGAAAAAAAACGAGCAAAATCAACCCATATTTAACACCCCACATTCAACCCCTATCGGGGTTGAGGGAGTTTTTTTCTTCTTTACCCCAGGTTGCACCTGGGGCTATTCATATTCAACCCCTATCGGGGTTGTATTTCATAGATAAAATTTCTTAAAACATAAAAGTCCAATTCTAAACCGTTTGCAGTATAAGAAGGAATTAAAAGCAATAACGACAGGGATTGTATATAAGAAGGGATTTCTCATAAGGAATTTCTCAGAAAATTTTAAGAAGAAATCGACTCGATATGAGATGTCTCAATTATCTCACCTAAGTCTAAATTGAGAATCAAAACCATGAATGGCTTGAAATCCGCTTTGAAATCTATATACAATCCTTGTAGTTATTGGCATAAAATCACTGAGTCAACTTTTTATTCTCAAAAGCATTTGTTTTTGGAATAGCTTGTGGCCTTTGGTAAAGCCGTCGTCTAATAGCTGAAGTGCCCTAAAGGGCACTGAAGACTCAATGCCATATCGTGTGCTTATGAAAAAATCAGGAATTTACCAGTCCCTTTAGGGGACTTTAGCTTTGAGACAACGGCTTTACCAAAGGCTCTTTCTCGTTTATTTCTTAACTTAATGGCATTGAGCTTTTAGCCTGGGGATTTATCCCCAGGCTGCATTTTGGACTAACCATCAAAAACTTGATCATCGAGATAAAGGATGTCTTGCAATGATTCACCAAATTCACAATCTTAAACTGTTCTGGAAATTTGCGCTTCTGGCACTCATGACTCCAATTACAATCACAATTATCGCCAGCATCGCGTTTCAGAAAACGAACACGTTGAAATATGAATACGATAACCTATATGGTTTTATGCTCATTCCTCTCCTAGATATTGATCTGGGCAATCTGCACCGCGAGAAACTGAGTTCTAAGTTGCACGAGTTAACTCATTCAGAATGGTCGCCCAAAGAGCGCACCGCCCTCGCCGAAGCCATTCGTGCTGAGGAGAAGAGAATGATTGAGTTCATCGCCCGATACGAATCTGAATGGTTGACTACCCTGAGTCCTGAATTTACAGCTTCACTGGCAGCGCTGGGGCAACAACATTTACAAACTATCGAAGCCGAAACGCTTGCCAAATTCCATGTAATCTACAATAGTTATGCATTAAAGCGCGATGCGCTGCTGGCCGGCAAAACCGTTAACTTTAACGAATTGAAAAGCGATTTAGAGCATATGGAAACAACCTTTGATTCGCTGGTGAAGGTGAATCGTAAGTTTGCTGACTACTCAAATGAAAGTGCCCAAAATGCTATCGCACAAATGCGCTGGATGTTGATGGTTTTGGGCGTACTGCTCAGTCTCATCGCACTTGGGATCGCTTGGTGGTTCGCACACCTCGTCACCGCGCCCGTGGTGCGACTCTCTCGCGCCACTCAACAATTAGCCCAAGGGAACCTAGATGTTAGATTTGTAAAGGCTTCCAAAGGGAATAGAGAAAAAGTCACGCTTCGTCAAGATGAAATAGGTGACATTGAGCGGACATTTGACGCTTTGATCTCTTATTTTCAGCAAGTCATTGAGGATATTGTCCATGTCTCCCAGGAATTAGCGGAAGGCCACCTCAGTGTTAGGCCTACGGCGGAATACCGAGGCGACTTTATCCAAATCAAAAAGGCCTTGGAAACGGCCCTGTCCAATCAGCGACGAGTCATTGAGGACATTATCCAAGTGTCTCAAGGGGTAACCCAAGGCAACTGGCACATCAAACCGGCAACCGCTGAATACAGAGGCGACTTTGTACGAGTCAAAAATGCCCTAGAATCCGCTGCCGCCAAATTGGCGGAAAGTACCACTAAAAATATCCAACAAAATTGGCTCAAAACAGGACAAAATCAACTCAATGACCAACAGCGTGGCGAACAAAATGTGTTGCAACTGGCTGAAAAGACTATTAATTTTATTACGCCCTACGTGCAAGCCGCCTGTGGAATATTTTATCTGTTTGAACAAGAACCTCAACAGCACAGTCGTTTGAAAATAATGGCGAGTCATGCCTATACACTGCGTAAAACGGTGAAGAATGAATTTAAACTCGGTGAAGGCGTGGTGGGCAAACGGCTTTGGAACGAAAAATGATTGTCATTACTGAACCGCCGGATTATCCTTGTATTGAGTCAGGGTTAAAAGAAAATATGCAGAGTACAGTTTTAGTCATGCCATTTCTATATGAAGATAAACTCAAAGGTGTTATTGAACTGATCTCTTCTAAAATGTTTACAGAGGCGCATATTGAATTTCTTGATCAAATTATGCCAACGATTGCTAGTGCTATCAATTCCGCCCAATCACGGGAAAAAATGCGGGAATTATTGCACAATAACTACAGGGATTCGTTATAAGAAAGGATAACTACAAGGATTCGTTATAAAAACGGATTAAAAGCAATAGCTACAAGGATTCGTTATAAGAAAGGATTTAATAATAACAACTACAGGGATTCGTTATAAGAAAGGATTTAATAATAACTACTACAGGGATTCGTTATAAGAAAGGATTTAATAATAACTACTACAGGGATTCGTTATAAGAAAGGATTCAATAACGACAGGGATTAGCTACGCTCACCTTCGGTTCGTTATAACTACAAGGATTGAATATAAGCAGGGATTTATTCTTGAGATTACTCAGTCCTTGTCGTTTGTAGGGCCAGACTTTGATTTTAAATATTCCAAATGGTTTTATGGCCCCCAAACTACAAGGATTGGATCAAAGCCGGGATTTATCCCTATTTATCTATCCTTGATTAGACTCAATCTGTTTGTAGGGCCAGACTTTAATTTGAAAACTTTCAAATGGTTTTATGGCCCCCAAATAACAGGGATTGCATATAAGCAAGAATTTATCCCTTCTTGGGATTACTCAGTCCTTGTCGTTTGTAAGGCCGTGCTTATTCGTTAATTTCGTTCATTCGTTGTATTTCAAATGGTTTTATGGCCCCCAAATAACAGGGATTGCATAATGCCGCGGATTTATCCCTGATTTATCTATCCTTGATTAGACTCAATCCTTGTTGTTTGTAATGCCGTGCTTATTCGTTAATTTATAAATTCGTTGTACTATGGATTACTCAATTTTCAAATGGTTTTATGGCCCCCAAATAACAGGGATTGCATAATGCCGCGGATTTATCCCTGATTTATCTATCCTTGATTAGACTCAATCCTTGTTGTTTGTAAGGCCGTACTTTAATTTGAAAACTTTCAAATGGTTTTATGGCCCCCAAATGACGACAAGGATTGCATAATGCCGCGGATTTATCCCTGATTTATCTATCCTTGATTAGACTCAATCCTTGTTGTTTGTAAGGCCAGACTTTAATTTGAAAACTTTCAAATGGTTTTATGGCCCCCAAACCAGTGCCCAATAGCCATACAAGCTTAGCTATTTTTTATTATAACGAACCTTCGGTACGCGAAGCTAATCCTTGTCGTTCCAGAAAAGGAGAAAAACGAAAACACGCCAAGCTTTTTCATCCTTTCTTATAACGAATCCTTGTAGTTATTGAGGATGAGCCAGAAAACACACTTGGCTTAGAAATCCTTTATAATAACTATAATTAACCCTTGTAGTCTTTCTAATAACAAATCCTTGCAGTAATTACCAATCGCCAATTACCAATTACCAATTACCAATTACCAATTACCAAAACGATGTCAAATACTAAACCCATTAACATCCTCATTGTTGACGACAATAAAAATAATCTATTTAGCTTGCGCCACCTGATTAAAGAATATATTGATGCTAACGTCTTGTTAGCTGAATCGGGAATGGCTGCTTTAGGAATTCTGTTGGACAAAAAAGTGGATTTGATTATTCTTGACGTACAAATGCCGCATATGGATGGTTTTGAAACGGCAAAAGCCATCCGTGCGCGAAAGAAAAATCAACACATTCCCATCGTCTTCCTCACGGCTGCTTATAGTTCTAAGGAATTCCAATAACAAGGCTTGACGCTTGGGGCGGCTGACTATCTCACCAAACCCATAGAGGCTCCCCAATTAATCAGCCGAATTCAATCCTACCTGCGTTTCATTAAACAAGATCGTCAGCATAAACAAGAATTGGAGCGCAAAGTCCAAGAACGCACGGCCGAACTTTTAACAACCAATAAATTGCTTAACCAAGAAATTATTGAGCGAGAGAAAATAGAAAAAGCCCTAAAAGAAGCAAAAGAAGCGGCAGAAGCGGCCAACCTCATCAAAAGTAAATTTATGGCCAATATGAGTCACGAACTCCGTACCCCGCTCAATGCCATCATTGGTTACAGCGAAATGTTAAAAGAAGATGCCGAAGACTTGGGACAAGATAATTGTATTTCCGACTTGCACAAAATTCACGCCGCGGGGATGCACCTATTAGGACTCATCAATGACGTACTCGATCTCTCCAAAATCGAAGCCGGCAAGATGGAATTATTTATTGAAAACGTCGAACTCGAAAATATCCTTGAAGACGTGATCAGCACGATTCAACCCCTGCTAGAAAAAAAGGACAACACCCTGATAGTAGAACGTCCTGATTTCTTGGGAAAAATACAGACTGACATCACCAAATTACGCCAAATGCTGTTAAATTTACTCAGCAATGCGGCGAAATTTACCGAAAAAGCAACTATTCGTCTGAAAATTGACCATCAAGCCCAAAGCGAATGGATTATTTTTTGCGTCACTGACGAAGGCATTGGTATGACGGAAGAACAACAAAAAAAACTGTTTCAACCATTTACTCAGGCCGATTCCTCTACCACCCGCCGCTACGGCGGCACTGGTTTAGGCCTCACCATTACCAAACAATTCACAGAAATGATGGGTGGCACCATCTCAGTAGACAGCGAATTTGGACAAGGTAGCACATTCACCATCCATTTGCCGACACACTCAAAAGTTACACCCATTAACACGCCCTCTGAACCCAAAGATCCAGCAACTATAACAGAAGGTAATGGGATTGTTTTAGTTATTGATGATGATGCCTCAGTACGTGACAAGCTCAAACACGATATGAGTAAACTCGGTTATGCGGTAGCGGCGGCAGAAGACGGCCCAGAAGGACTCAAATTAGCGAACAAACTCCGGCCCGATGCCATTCTACTTGATGTCCACATGCCAGACATGGATGGCTGGCGGATACTCTCCATGCTCAAACACGACTCCCTCTTAGCACACATCCCCGTCATTATGATTTCAATGGAAGAACACAAAAAGAAAGGATATGCGATGGAAGCCACTGACTACCTGACTAAACCCGTCAAGCGTGATCAATTACTAGCGACTTTAGAAAAATACCAGATTCATGGTCATTCAAAAGGCCTCGTCATGGTAATTGAAGATGAAGAGTTTTTCCGCCAAGCAATGGTACATATTCTTGAACTAGAAGGTTGGCAAGTTTTCCAAGCCCAAAACGGCCAAACGGCCCTCGATAACCTTAATAATAAAAAACCCTCTTTAATTTTACTCGACTTATTAATGCCAGTCATGGACGGATTTGAATTTCTTAACCGCCTACATAAACACGAAAAATGGCACTCCATTCCCGTTGTCGTACTCACCGCCAGAGAACTGAGTGCTGAAGAATATGCGCGTTTAAATGCATCGGTTGACAAAGAACAACTCATATTACACATTCACCAACTGATTGCACAATCAAAAGCGCGTGTTATCAGTTATCAGGAGTCCAAACTTTAGTTTGGCAGTCGTCCAAACTTTAGTTTGCTACAAATCACTACGTTAAAAAAAGTGGCAAAAATGGCTTAAATTTAACACCCCAGTCAGCCCCAACGGGGCGATATTAATATAGCCAGGGGCAACGCCCCTGGCTTTAATAATTATAAATAATGATTAATGATTAATGATTAATGATTAATGATTAATTATTAATATAGCCAGGGGCAACGCCCTTGGCTTTAATAATTATAAATAATGATTAATGATTAATGATTAATGATTAATGATTAATTATTAATATAGCCAGGGGCAACGCCCCAATGCCATATCGTGTCGCTGTCCAAGTACAACGGATACGCTTTCCGAAACGGATTGTGGAAATTAATAATTTTTGTTACCTTATGATTTTTTGACTTTTTTTATCCGTTTATTTCGAGTATCCGTTGTACTACTTTAATAAAATAAGTCAGCTATTCTTAACTTAATGGCATTGGGGGCAACGCCCTTGGCTTTAATAATCTTTAGCCACCAATCACCCATTACCAAACAGTATCAACAACAATGACTATCAAACAATCCACCATCAACATTATCGCAAGTACGGCATTTTTATTAATGGCGCTACTGTTAGGCGGCAGCGTTTATTTTGCCGATCAAGCCATCCAAGAAGAGCATCAAGTGGAAGCCCAACAAGCCAAGTTCAAACAACTGGGCATCGAACTGGCAGAAGCCTCCCACTCTCTGACCGAAGAAGTGCGTAAATTTGCGATCAGCGGCAACATCAAACACCTTCAAAATTACTGGAAGGAAATCGAAGTCACCAAAACCCGGGACAATGTCTTGGCTCGCCTCAAGGAATTGAAAGCCCCGCCGGAAGTATTCGACTTGCTTAACTTAGCCAAGCAAAATTCCGACGCACTGATTGCCACCGAAACACGCGCCATGCGCCTAGTCTTTGAAGCCCAAGAAATCATAAAATCCTCAATGCACCCGACTGTCGCGGCAATACAACTCAGTGACGAAGAAATCAAACTCAGTGCCGAGGACAAAATTAAGCTTGCCAGAGAAATCCTGTTTGATGTCCAATATGAAGCCGATCAGCACACTATCACAGAACCGATTGTACAATTTCAGAACCAGATGGATGCACAGGCAACGCGTCAAATTGAGGCCGCCAAACGCCAAACCGAAACCACTACCCTCGTCTTGGTTATCATGGTGTTCATGATTTTGATGAGTACCGGCACCGTGTTATGGTTTTTTCAAACGCAATTAAGCATCCCCATCGCCAAATATATCAGTGAGTTACAGGAACGCGATGCGACCGCGCTGGATTTTGCCTTAACGCCCACGGGTACGCTGGAATTGCGCTTATTAGCCAAGGCCTTCAATCAGCAATTTCTTATGAACCAACAGCAACTAAAGCAAAATCAACAACTCATTGAAGATATTGTCCAAGTATCTCAAGGATTAGCCCAAGGCAATTTGCACATTATGCCAAAAGCCGAATACCAAGGTGAATTCGCACAAATCAAGAACGCCCTAGAGACGATCTTGAGTATTCAACGGCAAGTGATTGAAGATATTGTAAAAATTTCTCAAGGCCTCGCCCAAGGCAACCTACATGTCGTGCCTCAAGCCGAATACCGAGGTGATTTCATACAAATCAAGAACAGTCTTGAAACGACCTTGACTAGCTTGCGACAAGTCATTGAAGATACTGTCAAAATGGCCCATGAAATTGCCAAAGGCAACTGGCACGTCATCCCTCAAGCAGAATACCAAGGCGACTTCGTACAAATCAAAGATGCCTTGCAATCAACGGCGGCCCAATTGGCCGAAACCACG
>NBMI01000394.1 GCA_002085445.1 Candidatus Parabeggiatoa sp. nov. 2 | reverse complement strand
TGAAGACTCAATGCCATATCGTGTGCTTCTGAAAAAATCCTGAATTTACCAGTCCCCTTTAGGGGACTTTAGCTTTGAGACAACGGCTTTACCAAAGGCTCTTTGTCGTTTATTTCTTAACTTAATGGCATTGAGGCTCAACGTGGGAACGCATTCCAGCGTTTGATTTATCGCCTCTTTAACGATGTTCCTAAAAAGGAGTCTTGATTTTGGGTAAAATAGACACAGGTAGCAAACAAATCATTCACCTTTACAATCATGCTTGGGCTGAATGGAACTTGCAACAATCACTTCAAGTTGAATCGGAACTCTCCAGCGAATTTGAATTTATCGCACGAGCGTCCGACTCATTATTACAACTCAAAGGCAAACTGGGCAGTTTTCTCGCTTTGACGGAATTGCAATTCCAATACAAAAAAGATATCCCAGAACGCTTGATGGCTTATGCGGCTTTAGCGCGTCACAAGTACAAACTTGACGTATTCGTCACAGTCGTGTATTTTCTCCCGCCCGGAGAAGATGTCACAATCGCCAACGCCTATCATAACGACTTTATGGGACAAACGGCCCATCAAGACTTTCGAGTCATCTCGTTATGGGAACTGGACGCCAAACAAGTGTTGGCTTTCAATAACCCCGTTTTATTACCCTTTGTACCATTGATGCGCGGTGGAAATACCGCCAAAATGGTAGAAACTTGCGCGGAGCGTATCCGCCAACAACCCGAAAACGCCGCCGATTTAGGTGGGAAATGCAGCTAGTCCAACAATCACCAATCCTCCAAGAATTACTTGTGGAAAGGTTTCAAAAGGGCCGTGATAAAGGCCGTGAGGAAGGCCGTCGCCTGGAACTCTTAAAACTCTTGTACAAAATCCTCACTTTCCGTTTTGGTGTAGTCGCAACCAAACCCTTTGAGGAACGTCTCAAGCCGTTAGATTTGCCAAGCCTTGAACGGCTTGAAGACGAGGCCTTCACAGTGCAAACTTTAGCCGACTTTGAAACGCGGCTCGCACAAAAGTTACTTGATAAATAAAAAGGCGAGCGACGATGGAGTCCAAACGTCAGGAAGGCAGTGATACGCGGCTCCCTGTTATTTACCTATATTTTTAGGGTTATTTGACGATATTGTTTGAGGGCCATAAACTATTTTAACTGATTTCAAATTAAGTTATGGCCCTCTGTCGCGCTGACAGTTTGAGACTTTTTGTAGGTGGGAAATGCAGCTAGTCCAACAATCACCAATCCTCCAAGAATTACTTGTGGAAAGGTTTCAAAAGGGCCGTGATAAAGGCCGTGAGGAAGGCCGTCGCCTAGAACTCTTAAAACACTTGAGTTTGGCAGAAGCCAAAATTATCGTGCACATCTATAGCGTAATCCATCATAAAATAACAAAAGGCTAGAGCGGCAAAATACCCGGCTTTTTAATCCTTTATTATATACAATCCTTGTAGTTATGAAGTTAGCATATATACAATCCATGTAGTTATGAAACTAAACGCCAAAATACCAAATGGCCCACTAGCAGAAAAATGGACCAAACACAAGTTCAATTTAAAACTCATCAATCCGGCCAACAAAAGAAAATACGACATCATCGTCATCGGCACAGGATTAGCTGGCTCCTCAGCAGCGGCCACTCTGGCCGAATTAGGCTATAACATCAAAGCCTTTTGTTTTCAAGATAGCGCCCGACGGGCGCACAGCGTCGCCGCCCAAGGCGGCATTAACGCCGCCAAAAACTATCAAAACGACGGCGATAGCGTTTACCGCTTATTCTACGACACCATCAAAGGCGGCGATTTTCGCGCACGAGAGGCCGATGTTTATCGTCTCGCCGAACTCAGCAATAATATTATTGACCAAGCCGTCGCGCAAGGAGTCCCGTTTGCCCGTGAATATGGCGGCCTCTTAGACAACCACTCTTTTGGTGGCGCTCAAGTCTCACGGACATTTTATGCCAGAGGCCAAACCGGGCAACAATTGCTGATCGGCGCCTACAGCGCCCTCAGCCGGCAAATTGCCGCTGGCAAAGTACAAATGTTTCCACGCACCGAAATGCTAGAAGTCGTCCTCATTGACGGCAAAGCGCGTGGTATCGTCACTCGCGACTTAGTGACTGGCAAAATAGAATCGCACAGCGCCCATGCCGTTTTACTTTGCACAGGCGGTTATGGTAATGTTTACTTTCTCTCAACCAACTGTATGGGCGCTAATGTCACCGCCGCTTGGCAAGCCCATAAAAAAGGCGCCTTTTACGCCAACCCCAGTTTTGTTCAAATTCATCCCACCTGTATTCCCGTTCACGATAGGCACCAATCCAAACTCACCTTAATGTCGGAATCCTTGCGAAACGACGGCCGCGTTTGGGTACCCAAACAACTCGGCGATAAACGCCACCCCAATAACATCCCAGAAGCCGACAGAGATTACTTCTTAGAAAGAAAATATCCCGCCTTTGGCAACTTAGTGCCTAGAGATGTCGCCTCTCGCAGCGTCAAACAAGTCTGTGATGAAGGACGCGGTGTGGGGCAAACGGGTTTAGCCGTTTATCTGGACTTCAAAGACGCGCTCAACAGACGAGGAATAGAAGTCATTAAACATAAATATGGCAACCTATTCCAAATCTACGACAAAATCACCAATGAAAACGCTTATGAAATGCCCATGAAAATCTACCCAGCGGTACATTACACCATGGGCGGGCTTTGGGTGGACTACAACTTAATGACAACCATCCCCGGCTTATACGCGCTAGGCGAAGTCAACTTCTCAGATCACGGGCGACAACGCCATATGACAAAATATCAATCGATCATCCCGCCTTCGTAGAAGCAGAACTAGAAGCCAACAACCGAATAAATAAAATACTGGCCCTCAAAGGCAAAAAAACCGTTGACGAATTCCACAAAGAATTAGGACTGATTATGTGGAACGACTGCGGCATGTCACGCAATAAAGAAGGCCTAAAAAAGGCCAAAGACAAAATCAAAGCCCTCGAAGAAGAGTTCTGGAAAAACCTTCGTATGGTAGGCACCAACGACGAACTCAACCAAACCTTAGAGAAATCCCTCCGTGTAGCTGACTTTCTCGAAATGAGCCAATTAATGGTAGAAGATGCCCTCCACCGCAACGAATCCTGCGGCAGCCATTTTCGAGAAGAATACCAAACCGAAGAAGGCGAAGCTCAGCGCGATGATGACAACTTCGCTTACGTCGCCGCGTGGGAATACCAAGGCAAAAACAAACCCGAAGTGCTTCACAAAGAAGCATTGAAGTTTGAAAACGCCAAACTGACACAACGAAATTACAAATAATAGCTTCTTCACCTTAACCATTCAAAAGGAAATCAACCATGACTGAGTTAGAAGAATCCTTGCTTTCCATGCTCCGAGACTTAGGAGGCGAATCCTCAGCCTTTCTTATAACAAAAGCTGATGGGCCTTGGGGAGAAATGGGCGATCCAGACGCACGGATGGCAGCCGTTAAATCGCTACATGATCAGGGTGCCGTCGTGTACGATGCAGACAAGGATATAGTAACGGCAGCATAAAAATTGCCCTTTGGAGTCTTTGGACTCAATGCCATTTTAAGGGCAACCACAAGGGATTGCCCCTACAAACCGTCATGTCGTGTAGGGGCAATCCTTTATGGTTGCCCTCACCGAAAAGTACAACGAATTACGGGCCGATAAACGAATTTGTCCAAAGCTTCGGCTTTGAACTCCAATTTATGGTATTTAAGAACTATGAAAATACATCTTAAAATTTGGCGACAGCCAAACAGTGAAATGCCCGGCAAATTGGTCAATTATACCCTTGATGGGATTATTCCAGAAGTTTCCTTTCTTGAAATGTTGGACATTTTAAATGAAGACTTGCTGAAAAAAGGCGATGAGCCGGTGGCTTTTGATAATGATTGCCGCGAAGGAATTTGTGGTATGTGTAGTTTATACATTAACGGCCGCCCACACGGCCCTGAACAAGGCGTTACTGTTTGTCAACTGCATATGCGTTCTTTTAAAGACGAGGATACCATTTATGTAGAACCTTGGCGAGCCAAATCCTTTCCCGTCCTTAAGGATTTAATTGTCGATAGAGCCGCTTTCGACAGAATAATTCAAGCGGGCGGCTATATTTCTGTTAACACTGGCTCCGCTCCCGATGCCAACGCCATTCCGATTCCAAGAGAAGTCGCAAAAGAAGCATTTGAAGCGGCCGATTGTATTGGTTGCGGAGCCTGTGTCGCGGCCTGTAAAAATGCCTCCGCCATGCTTTTTGTTGCGACAAAAATCTCACATTTAGCCCTATTACCACAAGGACAAGTCGAAAGACAGTCAAGAGTGGAAAAAATGGTAGCCCAAATGGACAAAGAAGGCTTCGGTGCTTGCACAAACACCGGCGCTTGCTCCTACGAATGTCCAAAAAGCATTCCACTCAATCACATCGCTCGCCTTAACCGCGAATACTTATCTGCCAAATTGACTTCTAACAGTCTATAGAAATTCAACGAAATCCGATTTTTTTAAAAAATCGGATTTCTTTAAAATGATATGAATTAGATACAGTCGTTCATCTTATTTATGGGTATTGCCTCTTTAATAACGCGCTCACGAATATACCAATGCAAACTGTTTTCGGTAGCAACGTCTACTTTTTTACCCAAGAGTGCCTCTAAATCTTGTATCAATGCCACTCTTTGTAGTAGTCCAAAATCGTCAGTGTTCATATAGACTAAAAAATAGACATCGCTTTGTACATTAGCTTCACCACGCGCCACAGAGCCAAAGACGCGCACATTGTTCGCACCATAGATTTTAGCGAGTTCTAGGAATTTTTGACGTTTTTGTTTTAAAAATGAGGTTATTGCATTCATTGGCTCAATCTTCAGCTTTGGACTCCAATCCCAAAGTTGAAGCTTTGGACATGACAAGTCCTCATCATCATCCGTAAAAAACTCTACCCGTCGATTAAACTGGTCAATTTCATCTTGGGTATAACTAGGATCGTAGGGATCATAAGGTTCCCGTTTGCCTTTACCGATAGCCGCAATACGATTAGCACTGACACCTTTCTCAACGAGATATTGTTTCAACGCGTTGGCACGTTTTTTTGAGAGCTCACAATTGTAGGCATCATTAGCGACGCGATCAGTATGCCCAATCAAAGTCATTCGGTTAGAGTTTGTTGCAACCAAATAGCTCGCCAATTTTTCAGCAGAGTCTCTGCCATCGTCGGTAAATTCGTCTTTATCGTAAACAAACTGCACCGGCACGATACGCCCCTCTACCCTAACATCTCCAATCTGCTTAGCAGTGAGACTAATCGGCAACCCAGCGCCTCGGGTGATCGTTATAGTTCCCGCCAAGAACTGAGTTTCAAGTGCCAGCCTATGCAGCTTTTTAATCTCAGAAGGCGGCGGCGGATTGGGAGTCACTTGGGAGTCCTCTATTAATTCCAAGCTTTGGTTATAAAACCATGCCGCTTCCTTCCATTGCTTACGCGTTGCCGCAATCTTCCCACGCACTTCTTGACTCGTCCATAACATGATCGGGACATACTCATCTTGTAGCCACTTTTCCGCTTCAGACAATTGTCCACGTTGCACAAAATTTTTTGCTCTAGCAGCGGCCATTTCCGACAAGTTGCGCTTGAGTCCGTTCAAATAATCCACCGAACACTCAGGTGGGCTTTTAGCTAACAAACCGACTAATTGATCTAAATCTGTCGCTTGCACCGCTTGATTGACTTGCGTTTTATAACCGCCACAAGAAGTGGGTGCTCGTTTCACAGGTTTTGGCTCCTCCTTGGGAGGGCTAGGTGGCTTTATTTGAGTAGAATTGCAACCGCTTATGAAAAGGGCGGCTACCAAATATGAGACTATTTTTGTCATAGCAGAGTCCTTTAAACGGTTATTTTGGAATCCATCGCCTCGTCCAAAGCTGAAGCTTTGGACTCCAAATTCGTTTATCCGCGTAATTCGTTGTACTTCTGTTTCAATTCGATTATCCCCGTAATTCGTTGTACTTCTGTCTGTTTAAATTCGTTTATCCGCGTAATTCGTTGTACTTGTTTTTAAATTCGTTTATCCGCGTAATTCGTTGTACTTCTGTTTCAATTCGATTATCCGCGTAATAGGCGTTCCGCCACTGCGTTTCGTTGTACTAATGTCCAAAGCTAAAGCTTTGAACTCCATCACAAATTAGGGAATAATTTCATATTCCACAGTTGTAATAGACCAATTAGTACTTTCGGCCGAACGTTGCAAGGTTTGAGTCAGTTGTTGGCTCAGTTGTTGTGATAACGTTTGAACTTCTATAGGCACTTGTCTGTACGCGCAGGGACTCGAGCGCAATGCATCCTTAGAAAGAGAGTCTGGTTGAGCTTGTTTTGACATCGCTTGCTTGAACGCCTTTGGAAAGGATTTCTGCAATGTCGATATTTCACTGGGTTTGTCCACTAGCAAGGCTACCAGTAATCTCTTACCGGAAGTTTTGGGCACTTTAAGAGCAAAACCAGAATAAACATCTGGAATAATACGTGCCTTTCCGGCTTTAACATAGCCCATTCTTATGTTGCTATGTTGGTTGGGAAACAGGCGCGTTAATTTAGTACTGTCCGTACTCTCAGTATCAAACAACAACACATATCCAGTTCGATCACTTTTTACCCGTACTCGCATCGAAGCCCCCGGTTTTAGACGGTGACGCGGTAAAATCTCGACTTGTAGCTTGTGAGTCGGCGTTTGAGTCAGTTGCTTTTGACTCATCCCCAGTCGCTTTGAATAAATTGACTGACTGCCGGCCCATCTGTGAACATCTTCATCTAATCTGGCCGGTTTGATATCTAGCTGGGGAGTAAGCCCGTTTTCACAGATCAGGGGCATCGCATCGCAATAGGCTTTTGATTCACGGCGCATGTACGCCAACAATTCTCGATGATTGACTTTTCCATCACAATTACTGTCAGCCTTATTATCTCGAAGCCCTTCGATAAAGCGGCGCGTGAAAACGCCGGAAAGCGGAAGTCGGCTGATATCGACTAAAGCCTTTTGGTAGGACTCTACCGCGCTATAAGCAACCACTTCGGGACGTAACTCAATAAAAATATTTCGTGTCAAACTTTTTTTCATCTCCGAACGGGGTTGTGCTTCTTTAAAAATAGGCACTTTAACAGTGACATCCTTGATTGGTTGTCCAAATACGTTTTTGGTGATGGTGCCGGAGTAACAAGCATCTACAATAATCATCACCTGCCGGCCCTTTAATTTTTTCAAACGCCGATCAATTTCATCATCTCGAATCAAATTAACCTTTATGCGGCCCGATTGATAAGCATCGACTGGACACAAAGCCTCATCATAGCCATCAGTTTCATCATAGTTATCATCTTCAATATAGTATCCATGTCCACTATAATAAAACAATACCTTATCACCGAATTCAGTGCCTTCAATAAGCCACTCATCAAACACCGTCAAAATACTCGTTTTCGTGGCTTCGGCATCAGTCAAGGTGATAATTTGCCAAGGTTTATAGCCCCACTCAGACTGGATAAATTGGGCCATGTTTTCGACATCTTGTGTGCTGCCGACGAGAGAGTTGAGGTACTGGTATTCGTTAATACCGACTA
>NBMI01000156.1 GCA_002085445.1 Candidatus Parabeggiatoa sp. nov. 2 | reverse complement strand
GTTGGTATGGTGTCAGTTGTGAAAACGGTGGTGTCACCGAGATTCGTCTCACTTATAATCAACTGACGGGCGCGATTCCGGATTTCAGTGCGTTGCCTAATTTGGAGTCTTTTAGCTTCAGTGGTAATCAACTGATGGACATCGATTGCAATGCCGTCACGGAGATTTCTACCGTCGAATGCGAATCGCTGCTAGAACTTTACCATAGCACTAACGGCGCACAGTGGAAGAACAATGAAGGCTGGAATGTGACGAATACGCCTTGTCGTTGGTATGGTGTCAGTTGTGAAAACGGTGGTGTAACTGAAATTCATTTATATAATAATCGACTGACGGGCGCGATTCCGGATTTCAGTGCGTTGCCTAAGTTGGAGAAGCTTGATCTCCCGGGGAATCAACTGACGGGCGCGATTCCGGATTTCAGTGCGTTGCCTAATTTGCAGAAGCTTGAACTCTATAATAATCAACTGACGGGCGCGATTCCGGATTTCAGTGCGTTGCCTAATTTGCAGAAGCTTGAACTCTATAATAATCAACTGACGGGCGCGATTCCGGATTTGAGTGCGTTGCCGATCTCGATTCTAATCAACTGACGGGCGCGATTCCGGATTTCAGTGCGTTGCCTAATTTGGAGTATTTTAGCTTCAGTGGTAATCAACTGACATTGATGAACACTAATTGCAATGCCGTCACCCAGATTTCTAAAGTCGAATGCGAATCGCTGTTAGAACTTTACCATAGCACTAACGGCGCGGAGTGGAAGAACAGTTGGAATGTGACGAATACGCCTTGTAGTTGGTATGGTGTCAGTTGTGAAAACGGTGGTGTCACCGAGATTAGTCTCTCTTCTAATCGACTGATGGGCGCGATTCCTGATTTCAGTGCGTTGCCTAAGTTGCAGAAGCTTGATCTCCCGGGGAATCAACTGACGGGCGCGATTCCGGATTTCAGTGCGTTGCCTAATTTGCAGACGCTTTCTCTCTATCGTAATCAACTGACGGGCGCGATTCCGGATTTCAGTGCGTTGCCTAATTTGCAGTGGCTTGCTCTCGATGAGAATCAACTGACGGGCGCGATTCCGGATTTCAGTGCGTTGTCTAATTTGCAGGAACTTTGGCTCTTTGCTAATCAACTGACGGGCGCGATTCCGGATTTCAGTGCGTTGCCTAATTTGAAGACGCTTTATCTTGATAACAATCAACTGACGGGCGCGATTCCGGATTTCAGTGCCTTAACAGAATTGGAATATCTTGATCTCAGAAACAATTCCATCTGTAAAGACACCAACATCAATTATGCTTCTTGGCCCATTAAACAGGCTAAGCATTGGCCTGCTAAAGATAAGGTTGAAGCGACATGGCAAGAGGAATTGGATGGATTTCCAAATTGCCCTGTCAATCCACTTTCAGCAACCGTCAAAATGCTCCTTAACCAGAGCCGTTATACCACCGGTAATCCGTTACACTTGGATATGGAAGTCAACGGCAAAGCAAAGGTAGACTTATATGTCGCCATTGTCTTTCCAGATGGCACTTTTATCACCATCGCCTATCCTTTTGGCATAAGTTGGCCAAACACGATACAGGTTTATCAACCCAACGTTGAAATAGCCGGGCAAAAAACCTACGCTACCATAAAATATTTTGGATGTTGTCAAATCAAAATATGGCCCCCAAACCGAACAAGGTTTGTAACACACCAGGCACAGCCAAACTCAAGTTTGGACGACTGCCAAGTTTGGACTCCTGCCAAACTCAAGTTTGGACTCCAGCCTAACATAATTCGTTTATCCGCGTAATTCGTTGTACTTAATTCGTTAATCCGCGTAATTCGTTGTACTTAATTCGTTTATGTAGAGAGAAATCCGATTGACAGGAAAAAATCGGATTGTCAAAATAAATAATAAAAAACACCGGAGTTAATTAATAAATGCCAAAAATATTAGTCGTTAAAGGTGGCAAAATCAAGTTAGAGCCTACCGGTTGGGCATGGCAGGGTTTTGATGGCGAAATCGCCTTGGACGGCAAACAGTCTCTGTTGACTGTCGAAGGAAAACCGGTGGTTATCGAAACCGATTTTCCACAAACTCAAAACCTTGGTAAAAACTATACAACGGAACTTCACACGACACCGGGGACTGTCCAATCAGTCTTATTATCTGTCAATAAGCCGACACTGACTACCGAAGTGTTGTCCCCACAAGCCTGTGTCACCGAAAAAACCACCGGGCAATTTCAAGCCACGGTGGTTCAACCGGCACTGACTGCGAAAGGTGATCCTGATCCCATTGTGATAAAACCCGGGCAATGGAACGTTGTTGAATGTGAACAAGAAATAATGATCGTGGAAGCGGCTGCCATACCGTCGCTGTTTAAAAAGAAAGTTGAGCTCACTATCACCAAAGCCGCGAAGCTCAGCAATGGGAGTCAAGGAATAATCAGTCAGATAAAAACAGAGGAACTGTCGGTTGATGACGAAAAACCCACTCAGACTCAACCCACAACAGACACAGTAGAAACGGTAGAAAATATCCTAATCATTGTTGCGGGTACAGTTGATCCAGGTAATATGGATTCTCTTAAAAGGGCTAACAGCTACAAATCTGGCGCTGTCGATAGCAATTATTATTGGGAAGAAAATCCGTCTTTTGTGAGGAAAATTAAAGAATATAAAGAAAAATATCCTCATTTCCATTTTTTTACCAAACATGGCTGGAGTGGAGATAATGCAGTCATAAATAGAAAAACGGCCGGTGCTTACCTTGCCAATTGCTTATGCGGCTCAGGTGAAAAATGCTATTATCTCGCATTTAAGGACAAAAAGGTTTGCTTTCATTTTATAGGCCATTCTCACGGCGGTAATGTGATCAATGAAATCACGAGAAGAATGGCTGAAGATCCAAAATGGCCTGACAACTGGAAGGTAAAAACCATTGTCTATTTATCAACGCCGTTTTTCCAGAAACTGCACCAAGTTAATACGGCCAAATTCCACGACAAGTGCAAAATTGTCAATGTGTTTAATAAATACGATTTGACACAAAGAGTTATTGCCAATTTCTCACTCCGACAACTGCCTGGCATGCGTGAAAGCGTTTCGGATAATAAAATAACGGCGTGTATCAACGAAATAACGGGTTTTGATTTTAATGTTCTGTCTGCACTGTTAACCATGCCAAAGCCTAAGGGGTGGAAAGTTTGGAAGGAATGGGAATGGGAGATGGAACCTAATGATGGTAACCGTCTCTATGGAAATTTCTTGAGACTGTTTAACAACATGGTTCAACTCATCAAGGAGGTAGAAAAAATTGTCACTCAACTCAATAGAGAAATTGAGTTTAAAGTTGCCAAGGGATTGGAAGGAAAGGTTTCCAACAAACGTCAAATAATCAGTGATGATTTAAGAGATCGTCTTCTGAGTGAATTAACGACCATTCAAACCGGGTTGAAACCGACTATCCAAGCTTTTCAAAATAGAATGGCACAAGCACAATACCCAGTGCTTAGCTTTTTCGATGATCTTCATTTCAACGCGTTTATAACGCCGCTTGTTGAGTTATTAGCTATTAATCCAGACACACTGGAAGGAAAATTGTCCAACTTGCTCCACGATATACTCCTTGAACAGATTGATGAATATGACAATACCAGCAATTCTCCGAATCATCAACTGCCAAAGCCGTGCATTCCGGTAGAAGTGACAAACAAGGATCCATACGCTGGTTTGAAAGATCAGCAGTTTGAGCGTTTTATAACCCAAATGGAAAAAATCGAGGCTCGCTATGCACAAAACCAAGTTAAGCGGGACTTACTGGACATGATATTTACCTTGATAGCTCAGTTGGAATTTGTCCACAATAACCAATCCTTCATGGAGACGGCTGTCATATGGCTCGCTAGGATACTAAAGGCTTGGGATACCGTTGATCACAGGGTTAATTTGGAAAATACCCTCTTTGAAGATAGAATGAATGATCTATTGAGGATATTTCAAAGCTACCAAACCATTTTTAAAGAGAGAGATTGTGGTGGTATTGTGGTTGAATCAGATAAAAACAAACCGAAACGGGGTGACTTGGATTATCTGATGCGTATTTCACATTCCATTAGTCGCCTTGAATTGTATGAAGAGGTTGCTAAAGTTCTAGAAGAACAAATTGGTAGTTCCTAGCAAGGTGGTAAGGAGATTTGGAATAGAAACTCATTACCGATCCGACAGGAGTCCAAACTTTAGTTTGGCAACAGGAGTCCAAACTTAAGTTTGGCAGGAAGTTTGGCAAATAATCGCCTACGAAAAACCAGCTTATTGGGCACCATTTGAGGGCCATAAAATATTTTGGATGCTGTCAAATCAAAATATGGCCCCCAAACCGAATAAGGTTTGTAACACTCTAGGCACAGCCTAACTCAAGTTTGGACGACTGCCAAACTCAAGTTTGGACTCCAGCCAAACTAAAGTTTGGACTCCTGCCAAACTAAAGTTTGGACTCCAGATCACTGCCAGTCTTCCTTAAAAATCACAGTTTGTGGGTATATTGGTGGTTTTCTTCCATTCGGGGTAATGCCCAAATTCGATATCGGGGAACTGGTGGCTACGTTGTTCTCCTTCGTCAACCACTTCAATACCAAATTGGTTGGCATCTGGGCCCCAAAGGTCTTTGTAATCATAAGGCTGGATTCCCAAAGCGCCTCTCTCGTAAGTGTAAGTCACCTTGTACACTTGATCCCCGTTTTCCAGTTCACCAACAAACGTCATCACTCGGTGAAACAAATTTTCCGCATTTTGTTTCAGGACAACCTGTTTAATTGGCAATTTCCCAGCCCGAACAATGGCAATCACATCAAATTGGTCATCGTCAAAATCAAGTATGGCTGGGCTATAACCGGCCATAATAACTTGTGGTGCCTCCCGTGCTTTGTCACTGTAGGTTATGGGAGTCTCAGATTGGGGTTCGATATTCTGTTTGGGAAAGTTGCCTATCCTCAAGTAAGGATAAGTATGTTTCTGCTCATTCTGGGCTTCATCGACGGCAATGATGTTGAACTGTCCCAAACCAGAACCCCAGGCGGTTGAGAATGTCATCTCAGGTAGGCCACGCGACGAAAAGGCCGCTTTATAAATTTCGTCACCATTAGGAAGTACGCCAGCCCGTGTCATTTTAAGTGGCGTTCTTGCTTCCATAGCGTCTTGAAATGAAACGTGTCGTATGGATGCCAAACCGGGTCTGACCAATGCAACAATGTAGAATTGATCATCCGTTTTGAGGTCTATTTTGCTAGGCGTAACGCCAGCCGCAATGATTTGGGGGCCTAGACGAGCGGTGTTGTTGTAAGGAAACGTCCTTTGGTAGTATTCCTCTTTGTCAATGGTGACGCCTTGTTGTGCGGTACTACTGGTTCCTCCGTTGTTGTCAGTCACTGTGAGGGTAATCGTGTAGTCGCCACCCCTTAGCTCTAGGGCCGTTTGTGGCTCTGAAGTGGTTTGGTAGTGATTACCATTGATGGCCCAGTTGTATTCAATGAGGGTACCATCTTTATCACAAGAATCTCTGGCATCCAGTTTCACGGTGACAGGTAGATTGCCAAACATAACATGAGGCGTGAAGGCTGCTACCGGTAGACAATTGATTTCTAGGCGCTGTGTGGTTGTACCAGTGGCCTCTAGTTCGTCAGTGACGCTCAGGGTAATGTCGTAAGTACCGCAGGTTTCAAGGGCCACGGTGGCGGTTTTACCCGTTCTGGTTTGTTGAAACCCAGAACAAGTATCCGTTTGCTCTTCAGCACAAATGACCTGCCAGTCATATTGATCCATTTCGTCGCCATCCTTATCATAGGATTGGCTGGCATCCAAATATCGGGTGAGTGGTGCATCGTCTGACTGCGGCTTAGCCGTAAAAACCGCTTCAGGTGGGCAATTGACCTTAATTGCCTTAGTAGTGGGTTTGCTGACAGCGTTATCATTGTCTGTGACTTTCAGCGTAATCGTGTGTTCGCCACAGGTTTCAAAGGTTAGGGACGATTCCTTTCCGTCGGCCGTTTTGCCTTCGGAGCTTTCCCATTCATAGCCACTGATTTCACCGTTATAATCCACCGAGGAATTCGCGTCTAAGGTGGCAATAAACGGCGGTACCTTGATGACGGCTGGTGCCGTAGTAAAATCAGCAATAGGAGAACAGTTTTTCACCGTGATTGGTTTTGAATGAGATGGTCCACTCTTTAGGCCGTCGTTGTCAGTCACGGTAAGCGTTATCGTGTACAGACCCGATTTATCCAAAGGTATTTCTTCGGTAAGCGGACTAGTATAAACGGCCTCTGAGCAATCAGCTGGCTCATCCTGAGTGCCTCCTGTGTGATTTCCTGCGCCAGACAAGCCGTTTAATAAGTCCATCACTTTTGAGGACAGTTCCTGCCCACCGGGGCAAATGGCCCAGTGGTACTGTGTGATTTTGCCATCCCGGTCGTAGGAATCACGGGCATCTAAAGTCATATGCGATGACTGGTTCTCCGTACAAGAGTGCGATACGGTGGGTGTGGTGAATTGAGCCGTTGGAATGGCTATCGTTTTTTCTTTTAGAGCGGTTTTGCCCTCATTGTCAGTGATAGTGAGACTAATGTAGCAAGTAGGGTTATATGTATTAAGGCTCACCGTGGCCTTTTCACCCTTTGTTTGTCCGTTGCAAGTGTCCCATACAAACTGCTTAATGGTGCCATCCCAGTCTTTAGAAACACTGGCATCTAAATTGACCGTGAGAGGCTCACTGTCGGAATTTGTCGCGGAAAATGCCGCCAAAGGTCGGCAACTTTCCACCGTTGTCGGTTGTTGAAACGGACGACTCTTTAGGTCATCTTCATCGGTAACGGTAAGCGTTATCGTGTAATCACCGGAAAGCGTTAATGGTATTTCGCCCTTGACACCAGAAACCGTTTTGCCGTCAGTACAGTCCGTTTTGCCACCGCCGGGGCAAGTAATAACCCAGTCGTATTGTTTTATATCGCCATCAGGATCGTTGGAGGCATTGGCATCTAAAACCAGTTTTGCTGGCGAAAATTCTTCTCCACCACAAGAGGGCCGCGAGAGGGTGACATCGAATTGAGCGCTGGGAGATTGGTTATACACCTTCCCCGTTTTTTCTTGGTGGCTGTCAGTGGCCCCTTGGTTGTCAGTCACAGTGAGTGTGATGGCGCAGTTGCTTGGTTTGTCAAGCGTCAGAGTGGCCTGTTTACCAGAGGCCGTTTGCCCATCACAGGCTTGCCATTCAAATTTGTCAATGCCACCATCAGGATCGTAGGAAGCACTGGCATTTAATTTAACCACGATTGATTTGGTGCCCTGAACAGGTGTCTCTGTCAACGTAAAATCAGCAGTAGGCGGCGCGTTAACAATAACAGTTGCTTTTGCCTCGTTAGTACTAGCGATATTATTGTTATTACTAACCACAAAAACCGTGAGTGTCATGGTGTATTCGCCCGGCGCTGCGAAAGTCATCGTGGCCGTTTCACCTGAAGCCGTTTGCCCATCTGAAGCCTTCCAGGCATAACTTATAATGGGTAATCCATCAGGATGAGAGGATTCACGGCCATCTAAGTTGACCGTGAATGGTGGTTTTACGCCTAACGTCGGTTTAGCCGTCATTTTAGCGACCGGAGACTGTTGCTCAGGGATAAATATTTCCTGTTCATCTGTAGCCGACTCACCTTCGTCGTCCGTGATTCTCAATTTTAGGGTATGAGTAGTGCCCGCGTCAAGTTTGAAGGTGTATTCAGGCCCACTTTGCACCTGCCCTTCAGAGTCTAATTGCCAGAGATACATTTCTATTTTGTGGCCGTCAGCGTCGTAAGACTCACTGGCATCACAATCCACACGCCAAGGTTTCTCTTCTCCTTGGCGGTATTCTGGGTTTTCACACGTCAGGATAGCCACCGGTTGGCAGCAAATCGCCTGAATGTCTTCGGCCGAGAGGGCACGTTTATAGAGACGAAGATCATCTATGTCACCAGAAAAAGCATATTCCTTGTTGGCATAACCCGTTACCGAGGCTCCGCAATAGCTATAAATATGACCAATAGAGATTGGATCAATCGAATCGGCCATGGCACTAAAGTTGCCATAAGTTCTCTCAATATCTTTTTCACCGTCAATGTATAGCGTCATCTTGCCGTTGTCGAAAATCCCAGCCAGATGGTGCCAAGTTCCATCTTGAGGAATGAGGCGGTTGCTCTCAATTGGAGTAGAGTCACTCCCGCTGCCACCGAAGACTAACATCTTCAATTTGCCGTTGAGTATGTTAAAGCGAAAAGAAGTTCCATTTTCTGTCTTCTCTGGGCAAAAGCCCCCTTGTTGGATGATTACGCCATCTTCCCGGTTGCTTACCCACGCCGAAACGGTAAACTCGGTGGTATGAGTCAAAACGGGCTTATCGGTGCTATCGGCAATGGAGATCACAGTATTGCCATTCAAGCTGATTGCATTTTGCGATTTTCCAAATCTATCGCTTGTGAATGAGGCTTCAGCTTCACTGTGTCCATGATTTCCATTCCCTGAACTCTCGTTCAGATTTCCCTCGAACTGGTAATGGACGATTAATCCATCATCTGGGTTTTCGGCCGCCCATGCCAAGGGCATTGAGAAAGTGGCGGCCACGATGAGGCCGCGTTTCAAACCGTTTTTCGTTAACGAGTTCATAATAACCTCTCAAGTAAAAGTCAGGATTTCCAGGGGCGGTGCCCCTGGCTTTATTAATGTCGCCCCGTTGGGGCTTTCTCCAGGGGCGGGGATTGGAAGGGGCGGTGCCCCTGGCTTTATTAATGTCGCCCCGTTGGGGCTTTCTCCTTTCCATCATTCCGGCCAGCCGGACTATTAACGTTTCAACTCTGGGTAATTTCCAAATTCAATGTCAGGGAATTTGTGGCTGTGTCTTTCAGCGTCGTCAATCACTTCTATGCCGAATTGTAGGGCATTGGGGCCCCAAAGGTCTTTGTAACTAATCACTTCGCCGTCTTCGGGCATTCCCAAACTGCCTCTATCGTATGTGTAAGTAAAAATGTACACTTTGTCGCCGTTATCCAATTCACCAGCCAATGTCATTGCTTGACTAAATAGGTCGCCCGGATTTCGTTTGAGGACAACCTGTTTGATGGGCAATTGTCCAGGCCTCACTATCGCTATGACATCAAATTGGTCGTCGCCGAGATCAAGCTGTGCCGGGCTATAACCGGCCATAATCACTTGTGGCGCATAGCGTTTTCTTGAGTCGTAGCTGATGGGTTCGACCGGTTTTGTAGCGGCCGACAGTGCGGGAAAATTTCCCACCATCAGATAAGGGTAAGTGTGAGAACGCTCTTGGGCTTCGTCGGTAACGACAATGTTATATTGCCCATTTTGGGAACCCCATGCCGTTGATATCGTGCTTTTTAAGCTGCCACGTTCATAAGCGAAGGTGGATTTATAGAGTTCATCGCCATTTGGGAGCACGCCGGCCGGTATCATTTTCATCAACAAAATGCCGGCCGTGGTTTGAAATGACACTGAGCGTAAAGGTGTCACACCGGGCCTCACCAGTGCTACAATGTCGAATTGGCTATCCGTAAAATCTAATTTGGTCGGCGTAATGCCGGCCGCAATGATTTGAGGAGAGAGACGGGCTGTTGAATTGTATAGTATGTCGTCTGCCCATGCAAAAGACATTGAAAAAGTCGCAGCCACGATGAGGCCGCGTTTCAAAACGTTTTTCAAAATTAACGGGTTCATAATAGCCTCTCAAGTTGTTTTCGTTCAAAGCTAAAGTATTCCGTCCAAAGCTAAAGTTTTGGGCACCATCCTGGGGTGTTAAATCTGTTGCCAAAAGCTTGAGCATTTTTCACCCTAGTTTTGTTCCGTGTGGTTGCAATAATTAGGCCCCAACCCCGATAGGGGTTGAATATGAATAGCCCCAAGGTGCAACCTGGGGAAGGGCCGATGAGGGCCCCAACCCCGATAGGGGTTGAATGTGAAACGCAGTAACTCGCTACGCGAGATCATAAAGAATAAAAAGAGGGTGAAAAAAACGAACAAAATCAACCCAGATTTAACACCCCAGACTCCAAGTTCAAAGCTTTGGAGTCCAACTCCATCATTCTGGACTATTAACGTTTCAACTCTGGGTAATTGCCAAATTCAATGTCAGGGAATTTGTGACTAGTTTGTTCCCCTTCGTCAACCACTTCAATACCGAATTGAGTGGCATCTGGCCCCCAAAGGTTTTTGAAGTAGAGAAGACTCTTTTCGTCGATATTGACCAACTCATCTTTGTCTAAACTGAACGAAAACTTGTACACTTTGTCCCCATTATCCAATTCACCGGCCAAATTCATCCCAACATCAAATTGTTCTGAACCACTTTGTTTCAGTTTCACATGTTTGATGGGTAAATTGCCCTGCCTCACAACGGCAATCACATCAAACTCAATTTGTTGTTTAGCGTTATCAAGGAGCGCTGGACTATAACCGGCCATAATCACTTGTGGCGCGTAGCGTGCCGTTGTATCGTAGCTAGGAGATGCAATATCTTTCCTGACTGAGGTATTATCCTGTTCAGGGTGGCTACCTATCTTCAGGTAAGGGTAAGTATGAGACTGGTGGTTTTGGTTGCCCTTGGCAATAATGTTGAATTGCCCCAACGTAGGTGACTTTATAGAGTTCATCTCCGTTGGGCAGCACACCAGCAAGTGTCATCTCAGGAGCCAATACCTTTCCAGTCGTGTCCTGAAGTGTAACTCTTTTTATGGCTGTCGCGCCGGGCCTCACCAGTGCGACGATCTCAAATTGGGTATCCTCCAAGTCTACTTTACTAGGCGTAACGCCGGCCGCAATGACTTGGGGATAGACACGGGCTGTTGTATTGTAGTCGAACTGGGGTGGTGGCGGTGGTTCTTTTATTATAACAACCTGCGTCATTGGACTCGTCGCACCTTTATCATCCGTTACCGTCAACTTCACCTGGTAAGTGTCGGCCTTTTGAAAAACAAAGTCCACCGACTCACCCGACTTTGTTTTACCGTCTGAGTGCCACTCATATTTGACAATCGTGCCATCTTCGTCAGAAGAGGAACTGCCATCTAAGCTGACTGTGAAAGGCCCAGGGCCTTGTTCAGGCGTAACAGTATATGTAAAATTAGCCAAAGGCGGTTTGTTTGCTGGCGCGGGTGTGGGTTGTTCCTCCCCGTCGCCAGTCGGCCCGTTATCAGATGTCTCTCCATCGCCAGTCGGCCCGTCGCCACCAGTGGGTGGGTTATCAGATGTTCCCCCGTCGCCAGTCGAACCGTCGCCACCGGTGGGTGATGTCTCAGAACCTTTCTCATCACTCGGATCAATCCCTACAAAAGTTTGACGAGCGACATCCATCCTCCCATTCTTATCAAGAACAATGAGTATGATGTCATGGGTGCCCGGATTTGCAAAGATTATTTCTGTTTTCGGTGAAGTTGATGTCTTTGTTCCTAGTGAGGTTATCTTTTTTAATATCTCAGCAAAAAACCAGTGATAAGTGAGGTTGTCAGCAGGAGAAGACTGGCTGGCATCTAATTTCACTTCAAGCGGTACAGTACCAGAACTTGGGGTAACCGTGAATTTTGCTTGAGGCTGTGCTGCGCTGATGGGCAAACTACTCATCAATAACAACACAGTCGCCACGGTGTACGCTAAAACGCGTTTTGGTGGCCCTTCGCGGAAATTGAGATATGGCGTTTTCATAATCTCTCCTATTTTAAAGAACTACGGAGTACACAACGTGAGTTTCTGTCATCATTCCGTCCAAAGCTGAAGCTCTGGACTCCATCATTCAATGCCATTAAGTTAAGCTGTCCAAGTATAACGGATACGCGAAATAAAGTTCAGCGAATCTAAATAAACGGATTAGGGTTCATTCTTATTTTATAAGGTTTTTTATCCGTTTATTTCGAGTATCCGTTGTACTACTTAGTTGTACTACTTTAATAAAATCAGTCAGTTATTCTTAAGTTAATGACATTGAGTCCATCATTCCGTCTACAGCTAAAGCTTTGGAGTCCATTATTCCGTCCAAACCTGAAGGTTTGGACTCCTGTAGGACTATTAACGTTCCAACTCTGGGTAATTTCCAAATTCAATGTCAGGGAATTTGTGACTACTTTGTCCCCCTTCGTCAACCACTTCAATACTGAATTGAAGGGCCTCTGGGCCCCAAAGGTCTTTATAATTAATCTCTTCCTTACCTTCAAACGGGCCTAAACTGCCTGGCGCGTAGGTGTAAGTAAACTTGTACATTTTGTCGCCGTTACCCACATCAGCGGCAACCAATTCCATCTTATTAAAAAATAGGCCCTCTGAATTTTGTTTGAGGGCAACGTGTTTGATGGGTAATACACCCGCTCTCACAATGGCAATTACATCAAATTGATCGTCACCAATATCAAGGATCGCGGGCGTGTAACCGGCCATGATCACCTGTGGCTCGGAGCGTGCCGTTGAATTGTAAAGGCTGATGGCAGTGGCCGGTTTTGTTGCGGCCGACTCTATCGCCGGAAAATTACCTATCATCAGATAAGGGTAAGTATGCGACTGCTTTTGGGATTCGTCGGTAACGACAATGTTGTATTGTCCGGGTTTGGAACCCCATGCCGTTGGGAACGTGCCTTTTAGGCTGCCACGAGGATAAATGAAAGTGAGTTTATACAGTTCATCACCATTAGCTAAAACCCCCGCTGGTGTCATCCCCATTTTCAAAGGCCCTTGGGTGCTCTGAAACGAAACCGTGCGTATGGGGGACGCGCCGGGCCTCACCAGTGCCACGATGTCGAAATTGTCGTCCGTCAAGTCTACTTTGCTAGGCGTAACGCCGGCCGCAATGACTTGGGGAGCTAAACGGGCTGTCGAATTGTATAGCCACGGGATTGGCTCTCCGTTTATTTCAACATCCTGCGTCATCTCAACCGTTGCACCGTAAAGTTGCCGGATTGCCTGACGTGGTTTGGCCCTCTGAGTGCCATTCATAATTAACAATTGTGCCATCCTGATCAGAAGAATGACTCCCATCTAGGCTAACTGTGAAAGGCCCGTTGCCTTGCTCAGGCGTGACGCTAAACTCAAACTCAGCGAGAGGCGGTTTATTTTCAGGTGCTGGCTCAGTGGGTTTCTGTTCAACAACGATGGATTTGGTTGTCACTGTCAGTGTGATAGTGTATGAGCCGGCCTTTTGGAAAGTCAAAGTCACGTTTTGACCAAATTTGGTTTTACCATCTGAAATCGACCACTCATAATCAGTGATCTTTCCGGTGGAGGTACTCGCATCCAGTGTGACTGTGAGTGGCTCTGTCCCTTTTTCTGGGCTGACGGTGAAGTTGGCTTCCAGTTGCGGTGCGGGTTTAGTTACAGTCACGGTTTGATGAACGGTATCAGAGGCCCCAAACCCATCCGTCACAACGAGTGTAATTTTGTGAGAGCCGGCCTCTGTAAAGGTCATACTGGCCTTTTGCCCGGCCGTCGTTTGTTCCGCCGCCGACCATTCATAGCTTTCGATATCATCATCTGGATCGGAAGACGCACTGGCATCTAATGTCACTTCCAGCGGTGCGGGGCCTGATTTTGGAGTGACCGTAAAATCGGCCTTAGGCCGTTGATTGGTGCTGATCAAAACGGTTTGATGCGCGGTGTCAGAGGCCCCAAACTCATCAATCACAACGAGTTCAATTTCATGGGTACCGGGATTTTCAAAGGTCATACTCGCCTTTAACCCGGCCGTCGTTTGATCCGCCGCCGACCATTCATAGTGCTGGATCCCACCTTCCGGATCAGAAGACGCACTGGCATCCAACGTCACTTCAAGCGGTGCTGGGCCTGAAGTCGGATCGACAGTGAAGTCGGCCTTGGGCAGTTGATTGGCACTGACGGGCAAACTCCCCATCAATAATAGAGCGGCAGCGGAGTACGCTAGAAAGTGCTTTTGAGGGCCATCGCGTAAATTGAGATAATGCGTTTTCATCATAATTATACTCCTTAACAGTTTGATTTCAAGTTCCAGGGGCGGTGCCCCTGGCTTTAATAACACGCCCCTTTCTTGCTCATAGAAAAGCCCCAACGGGGCGATCTTAATACAGCCAGGGGCATCGCCCCTGGCTGTAATAAATAAGCCATATAATAATTGTTATGACAATTCTTTTACGGTTGGTAATAGGTAAAAGGGAAAGGGGAAGCGGCAAACGGGAAAACGGCAAACGGGAAAGAAGAAAGGGTAATTTCTAACTGATACCTGATACCCATTACTCATTACCCATTACCCGTTACCAAAGAGTTTGACTTCAAGTTATCAACTCAGATATATTAACAAAAAATGTCACTTGATATCAAATCATCTTAAACTATTTTTTGGCTATTCCAAAGCCAGCCGAAATGGGCGTTATTTAAGTGGGTAAACAAAAGTCTTTTAACATTTAGAGCGGTAATAGTCGCTAAAGCGACTACGGAGAACCGTCACCAAAAATGTTAACGGATTTATGCGTACCTACTTAAGTATAGCTTTGTTTGGACAACTGTGCATCGTTTTTAGAAAAATTATTACCGCATGCGACAACTTTGTTGTTGCAAAGGGCGACTGATTGTGTTCAAGCACTAGATAGACTAAAATTTATGTCATATAATAGTTCTTATGACAATTATTTTACGGCTGAAAAAAGGGAAAGGGGAAAGAATAAAGGGTAAAGGGTAAAGGGTAAAAGGTAAGTGGGTATAACAAAAGTCTTTTAACATTTAGAGCGGTAATAGTCGCTAAAGCGACGACTACAAACTTTGGTTGCAAAGGGTGACTCATCATGCTCAACACGAGATATATTACAAGCTTATGTCATATAATTATTATGACAATTCTTATCCTACTCCCTTTAAAGGTTTGGAGTACGGAGTCGTTTAGTCTGTTTGGACAAACCAGTCAGCGTAACCCGACACTCGTCACTTTAACGCTTTCTGGACAAACCACTTGGAATGAACAAATGGGAGGTGATGCGATTGTCAATTTAGACATGACAAACCTGAGCCAAGAAAATTTGACGGGTGAGTTGCGTTTGCTTATACTCGTTATTAATGGCCGTATTAATTTTAATGCGGTTACCATGAAAGTGTTAGAGATGCCCTCCCATGCGAATGCCGAGCCGCCTAAAAAAGACACTTATGCCCGTTTTTTTGTCGAGGCAGGTGTGACGCTTGGGAAAAAACATCAACATTGGCGTTTTAAAATCACTTTGCCGGCGGGTAGCCGCAAGCCTAATATGGCTTTACAGTTATTCGCACTCTACCGAGGCCAAATGTCGTCTGGGGAAAGTTGGATAGCGAGAGACTTTTTATTGTTAAGTCACCCCAGTGGGCGATGAATCGCCTACTACGAACGTTGAAGGCGATAAATCGCCTACTACGAACGAACGAACGAACGAACGAACTACCTTATGTGTGGCTTAGGGTTAGGCCTAATGATGGGCCTACCCATAACCGCGTTGGCTGTTACTGTCCAAATTAATAGTCCACTTGATGGGGCCGTCATTAAAGCTGACAATACTATTGTCAGTGGGGTTGCCAGTGCTTTGGGCGGTGGTGGTCAAGGTATTGATTTGATGTTGGTTTTGGACGACTCTGGCAGTCTCCAAAATACTGATCCAACCCGCGAGCGTTTTGAGGCCACTCGACAATTGCTCAGTAGTTTTGGCCCCAATGCCAATGTCTACATTGGGATGGTCTTTTTCTCTGATAACGCTCAGGTGGCGGTGCCTTTGCGAGACGTGAGTACCGCCAGATCGGCTATTAATGGGGCCATCATAGCTCACCAGATGCCGAACGGATATACGGCTATTGGCGATGGCATCAGAACCGCCAGCCAAGAATTGATTACAAATGGACGTGCTAATACCTCCAAAGTCATTTTAGTATTTACGGATGGTATAGAGACTATAGGTTCTCAACCAGAAGTGGCTGCCGCTGATGCTTTGAATCAGGGACATGTTGTCCATGTAGTTGGTTTGTTCCCAGCCGCTGGAAGTCTTTTTTTTACCGGCGCTGATCCGGCAGAATCGCAGAGAATTGCCCAAGCTGGTGGCGGTCAATATTTCTTAGCCACAGATCCGCAGCAATTAATCCCACTGTTTCGTGCGGCCAAGATTGTTGAGATTGATCATGTGACGGTCACGAATGTGACGACTGGCAAACCCGCCAATAGTGTCAGTTTGAATACAGGAAACTTCACAGCCCCGGGGGTTGGCTTGGTGGTGGGCCAAAATGTGCTGAAAGCGGTGGCAACCGACACGGATGGCGCAACGGCCGAGGATTCAGTGACGGTAACGGTAGAGCCAATCTGCCCAGACGACAGCAATCCGGTTTGTCCTTGCCCAAATCCCAGTAATCCCAGTTGTCCCAAGGTACGGGTAAAACCTGGCCCTCAAGTGATCATGGCCGGTTTTGATCCGATGCTGATTGATTTTGGTGATGCCGAAACGGCTTTTAAAATTATGGCAGTGGTACGAGAAGGCTCAGCGTCTATTAGACAAGTGGCTTTGAAAGCCAATACTGAGGCCATCAATCTGTTTGCTCCGAGCATGATTTTAGAAGGGCAATTGAAAAATGGGGATAAAGTTTATTCCCTAAAATATGTTCTTCCTAGAGAGACGGCTTACAGACTCAAGGGAAATCCACTGCCTAATTTATTTGGCAGCAAGCCCGGGGAATATCACATCATCGCGATTGATGAAGCACAGGAAATCCATGCGTTCCCTGACTTAAACATGGGTAATAATCCTGACGTGATGGTTCACGCGCTCACTCAGGCTCCTCCCTATACCACCAGAGGCATTCGTCGCCACCGGCCCCAAGTGATTATGGCGGGGTTTGACCCGATGGTATTGGACTTTGGGGACGATTCCTTTAAGATAAAAGCGATTGTACGGGCTGGAAAAACGTCCATTCAGAATGTGACGCTGCAAAATGGTTCGGCGACTCTCCGGCTCGCTATGAACAGAGAAGAGGATATTGGCAATGGCGATATTATGTACAGTACCGAATACACTTTTGCTCGCGGTTCTCTCCCGATAGGTTCGTTGCGCGATCTGTTTGGTACACTGGCTCCCAATGAATACGTTGTAGAAGTGATTGATCAAGCTCAGCAAAAACACGCTTTTCCTGGATTGGAAGTGTGTGGTGGGCGGGGTTGTCCTGAGTACAAATAACATCAAAACGACACTTGGGAATAAATAAGAAAGTCCGAAGCCTGGGGCGGTGCCCCAGGCTTTATTAATGTCGCCCCGTTGGGGCTTGCCCCTGTATTGATGATGCCAATCAGTGTCCTCGCTAATGACATTTATCTGAAAGGCATTAGCATTATTGGTCAACAAAAAACGGCCTACATTTCCTTATCAGAAGACAACAGTATTGCCGTGGTTGAAGGAAAGTCTATTGGCTCATGGATTGTTGAACGCATTGCCGGCCGTTCGGTTTTTCTGCGCCATGCCGAATCGGATGAAATTATTGAATTGGCGTTGCATAGCCGCCTGAGTGTGGAACAACCGGTGCCGGAAAGCACAACACCTAAAGCGGTTTTGGAACAAATTGCCAAAGCCGTCGCAGAAGGGCAAACTGTTATCGCGCCGCCTCCACCGGAAAAAGTTGCGGAAGGCGTTTATCGTGGCAAACCGCATTTGATTGCAGGTAAAGACGTGCCTCCCGGTTATTATCGGAAACGGACACCGTTTGGGGACTATTTAATCAAGGGTGACGCGCAATAGGAATTGAATTGAGAAATCCGATTTTTCCAAACCGTCGTCTAAGAGCTCAAGTACGTATCAGGGCACTAAAAGAGGTTAGTAGGCTTTAGCCTACTTTAGCTTTTAGACAACGGCTTTAGCCGTTGGCGTTGGGGAAGTCTCGAAACTTCCGCTTTACTGTACTAGTCGTCCACCAAACCGTCATCCGACTGAAGTTTGGCAGAGTCGTGATACGCGGGTACCTGTTATTGACCTATTTTTTGGCCGGTTTTTGGATTATCGATTTTGAGGGCCATAAAATAGTTTGGATGTTGTCAAATTAACATAAGGCCCCCAAACCGAATAAGGTTTGTAACACTCTAGGCACAGCCAAACTAAAGTTTGGACTCCAGCCAAACTAAAGTTTGGACTCCAGCCTAACATAATTCGTTTATCCGCGTAATTCGTTGTACTTAATTCGTTAATCCGCGTAATTCGTTGTACTTAATTCGTTTAGGTTTGGCAGCGGAGTCCAAACTTTAGTTTGGACGACTGCGCGTGAGGCGATAAATCGCCTACTACAAACGGGCCTTTTCCTTAGCCAACGGCGCTTTGGATTCCAACGGCTTTAGCTTGGACTTCAATTAAAAACCATATTTGACTTTATTGTGATCTTCTATCATGATTAATCCATGTTGTGTAAAAAGCGTCACAATTTGTTTGGCGGTTTTGGGTGTGTCAATCGAGCGGATTATTGACTCCAAGTGGTTGGTGAGTTTATCAACTCGTTTTGGGCGTTTGTCCTTGTGAATATTTTTGAGCTTGTTAATAATCTGCTGAACATCTGTTGGGAGAGTGTTAGTATTCGACACCGTTTTTGGTGCTGCGTTTGGTGAACTTTTTTTGATATCACCAGTTCTATTGCAGATTCTTCCTTCTTTCTGAATGAATTTAATTAACTTGTCCCAACCCGTATCTTTGCTGAAGATAGCAAACTCGACATGATCGCCCGCACTGACTTGACATTTGCCTAAGTAATAGATGAGATGGAAATCTAGGTTATTTTTACTGGTTCCTTCGATTTTTATCATTTCTATTTGAGTGGCTTTGTTAGTAGTCAGATTATTGATATTAGCTTTTTGCTGAGAACCCACAAAAACGAAAATACGCGAATAGTTATTTTCGGTGGCGTATTTTAATGCGCTGGGTAAGTTCTCTAAATCAATAAAGCACCAAGTTTCTTTTAAGTTGTTCATAATGTCTCCTCACTCCTATCCTTTACTTACCAACACGCCAACCCCGTAGGGGTTGAATATGAATAGCCCCAGGTGCAACCTGGGGAAAGTGTCTCCTCGCTCCTATCCTTTACTTACCAACACGCCAACCCCGTAGGGGTTGAATATGAATAGCCCCAGGTGCAACCT
>NBMI01000155.1 GCA_002085445.1 Candidatus Parabeggiatoa sp. nov. 2 | reverse complement strand
TTGCTTAGATAAGAAAATGAACAAATTCGAGAAAATTTTAGCGATACTCAAGACATGAACAAATTGAGTTTATAAAATTCATTTTAAAATAAAATCCCTTATTAGATACAATCCTTGTAGATATCGAAATAACAAAGCGATTCAATCAGCAAATGCTTTTAAGAACAAAAACTTGACTAAGGTAATTTGACGCTAGTTTCAAAAAAACCTTATTAAAATCCCTTATTATATACAATCCTTGTAGTATACCCCAACCATGAAAACACTTTCCTCTTTTGAACATACTATTGTCTTGATTCCCGCCAAAAATGAAGTCAACACGGTAGGCAAAGTCATTTCTGAACTCAAAACCCGTTTCGCGGCAACCGTTGTGGTGATTGATGATGCCAGCACCGATGAGACGGTGACTGTGGCGCGGACAGCCGGTGCTATTGTCTTACCGTTGCCTTTCTCATTAGGGGCATGGGGCGCGATACAAACCGGTTTACGTTATGCGTTAAAACATGGATTCCAGATAGCTATCACAATGGATGCCGATGGACAACATGAGGCGGATTCTATCCAAGCTTTATCAGCACCGATACTTAACGGCAAGTGTGACGTAGTGATTGGAGCTTATCCGCAACGGGGCAGTATATTAAGACGAATCGCGTGGTCAATTTTTCGCAAACTATCAGGCCTAACGCTGGAAGACTTGACTTCTGGTTTGCGAGCTTACAATCGCACCGCCATCACCCTGCTCGCATCAAAAGACGCGACTTTACTAGATTATCAAGACATGGGGGTACTCATCTTATTGCACAAAGCCGGGCTACGTGTCGTCGAAACACCTATTTTAATGTATCCTAGAACGGATGGACACTCGCGTATTTTTAATACCTGGTGGGCAGTGACTCGATATATGCTACACACCGCGATTTTATGTTTAGCACGGTTTAATCATAAAGAAAAACTACAAGGATTGAGATAAAACAGCGGATAAGAAACTTTTGGAGGTTTTATTTTAAATAAAATAATAATTAATTCAAATACTTACTTATGAAAAAACGCTAATCAGTTTGTAGTAATCCGTTTATAGTAATCCGTTTGTAGTAATCCGTTTGTAGTAATCCGTTTGTAGTAATCCGTTTGTAGTAATCCGTTTGTAGTAGTCGCTTTAGCGACTGAATCCCTAAATTTAGAGTAGTCAGTTTATACTAATCCGTTTATAGTAATCCGTTTGTAGTAATCCGTTTGTAGTAGTCGCTTTAGCGACTGAATCCCTAAATTTAGAGTAGTCAGTTTATACTAATCCGTTTATAGTAATCAGTTTGTAGTATTTACTGTGAAAATACCCACAATATCTAGTACAACGAATTGAGAAATTAACGAATTAAAAAATTAAAAGCCTAGATGCTTTTCTATTCCTTTATTTTCATGCCTGGGGCGGATAAATAACTTATCCATGACTATTTATTTCACCAATTCGTTATACCCTGACTCTATCAAATGTCATACAAAGTCACCTCTGCCATCTTGGGATTATCCATAGCCGGCACCATATTATGGTTAATTCGCCGCGATCATTTGCACTCCCGCCATGCGCTGTGGTGGTTACTGGTTGCGCTCATGGTAATGCTGTTAGGCATATTTCCTACCATAATTGACTGGCTAGCCATTCGATTAGGCGTAAATTACCCACCGACGTTGCTATTCATTTTAGGAATGGGGATGATTTTACTAAAAGTCATCAGCATCGACTTACACCAATCCTATTTAGAAAGAAAAATGCGCCGTCTAGCGCAACGGTTGGCGATTTTAGAAGGCGAAAAAAATCAGTGATCAGTTATCAGTTATCAGCGATCTGTGATCAGTTCTCAATGTTCAGTTCTCTGTGTTCAGTTTTAGCGACTTAATCTCGTTAAGGCGATTACAAGCCTACTACAAACACTACAAACACTACAAACACTACTAAGGGAGTTGTGGCTAAATAAAATACCCACACAATAAAGTAAAAAAAAACGTTGTTTCTCTATGGGTATATTATTTTCACGCTCCTCCCTAACTGAAAAACTGATCATTGATAAACTGATCACCGATAACTGAAAAAAACTGATAAGTACCGAATCATGAATTTTCTTGTACAATGTCTGAATCATAATTTTATTCAATTTTATAATAAACAAAATAAACAAATAAAAAGGTTATTCTGAAAATTCTCAAATTCTGAAAATTCTTATTCAGACAATTGAGGTTTTAAAATACCTGAAAATTCATGCTTCAGTACTTAATTGATCACTGAAAAAATGATCACTTAAAAAAGAATCACTGAGAAAGATATGACAAATCCTCTACTCAACCGGCAACGACTTCCGGCCTTTTCTCAAATAAAACCAGAACACATCGTACCTGCGATTGAACAAGTCTTGAATGACAATCGCACCCAAATTGCCCACCTAATTGACACGGTTGCATCCCATACATGGGATAACTTTATCCAACCCATCAATGAATTAAATGACCGTTTCAATCGTATTTGGTCACCCATTGAACATTTGCATGGTGTGGCGGATTCTGACGAGTTACGGACTGCTTACAACACCTGTTTACCGAAAATATCCGCTTATCACAGCGAAATGGGACAAAATAAAGGCCTGTATAGCGGTTATAAGGCGATTGCTGACAATCCTGACTTTGCCCAGTTAGATCCTGCCCAGCAAAAAACCATCAAAAACGAACTCCGTGATTTTCGCTTGGCTGGCATAGATTTGCCGCCCGAAAAACAGGCGCGTTATAAAGAAATCCAAGAAAAGTTGTCCCAACTCGGCAGCCAATTTCAGGAAAACGTACTTGATGCCACCCATGCTTGGAAAAAACATATCACCGATGAATCCTTATTAGCCGGTTTACCTGCATCGGTGCGTGCTTTGGCAAAACAAAATGCAGAGCATGAAAAACAAGACGGTTGGGTATTGACTTTAGATTTTCCCTGCTATCAGCCGCTACTCAATTATGCCGATAACCGCCAATTACGCCATGAAATGTATGTGGCTTATATGACTCGCGCCTCTAATCAAAGCACCAACGCGGAACAATGGGATAATAGTGCCATCATGGCCGACATTTTAGCGTTACGCCATGAACTCGCCACGCTACTCGGTTTTGCCAATTATGCCGAATATTCTTTAAGCACTAAAATGGCAGAAACGCCGCAACAGGTTTTAGACTTTCTCACCGATTTAGCCAATCGCTCTAAACCCATCGCGGCAAAAGAGTTACAAGAAATGGTGCGTCCCTATTTTCCTTTGCCCAAAGTGTTAGAAGGATTATTTGCTGTAGTGCAACGCCTATACGGTTTATCCATCCAACCGCATAACGGCGTAGACACTTGGCACCCCGATGTGCAATTCTTTGATATTTATGACGAATCAGGAGAATTGCGCGGACAATTTTACCTTGACTGTTTTGCCCGACAAGGAAAACGCAGCGGCGCGTGGATGGCTGAATGCACTATTCGCCACCGCACCGCTAACGGCTTACAAATTCCCGTCGCCTATTTGAATTGCAACTTCACGCCGCCAGTTAGTGATAAACCGTCTTTGCTCACCCATCAAGAAGTCACTGTCTTGTTTCACGAATTTGGGCATGGATTACATCATATGCTCACCCAAATAGATTATGCCCCCGTCGCCGGCATTAACGGTGTCGCATGGGATGCGGTGGAATTGCCCAGTCAATTGATGGAAAATTGGTGTTGGGAGCGTGAAGCCTTAGACTTATTAGCCGCCCATTATGAAACCGGCGAACCATTACCTGATGATTTATTTAAAAAAATGCAAGCCGCGAAAAACTTTCAAGCTGGCTTATTTATGGTGCGACAATTAGAATTTGCGCTATTTGATTTTCGCCTACACAGCGAATATACGCCCGACATCAATATCCAAACCCTGCTGGATAACGTGCGTCAACAAGTCGCGGTACTATTTCCGCCTGATTTTGTTCGCTTTCAAAACAGTTTTTTGCATATATTTTCTGGCGGCTATGCCGCCGGCTATTACAGCTATAAATGGGCAGAAGTCTTGTCGGCGGATGCCTTTTCTCAATTTGAAGAAAACGGGATTTTTGATAAGGCAACCGGGCAACAATTTTTACAAACCATTTTAGAAAAAGGCGGCTCTCAAGAACCAATGGACTTATTTGTGGCGTTTCGGGGGCGGGAACCTAAAATTGATGCGTTATTGAAACATACGGGGATGCTCGCTTAAGGGAATTGCGGCTAAATAAAATACCCACACACCCAAGTTTTTTGAAAAAACTTAAGTAATCTATGGGCTATTATTTTCATGCTTTTCCCGTAGGAGCCGTTTGTAGTAGTCGCTTTAGCGACTAAATCCATAAGTTTGTAGTAGCCCGTTTGTAGTAACCCGTTTGTAGTAACCCGTTTGTAGTAACCCGTTTGTAGTAGTCGCTTTAGCGACTGAATCCATAAGTTTGTACTAGCCAGTTTGTAGTAATCGAGTTTGTACTAGCCAGTTTGTAGTAATCGAGTTTGTAGTAGCCAGTTTGTAGTAGTCAGTTTGTAGTAGTCAGTTTGTAGTAGTCAGTTTGTAGTAGTCGCTTTAGCGACTTAATTTTGCTTGTTTATAGTAGTCGCTTTAGCGACTTAATCTCGTTAAGGCGATTACAAGCCTACTACAAACACTACAAACACTACAAACACTACAAACACTACTAAGGGAGTTGCGGCTAAATAAAATACCCACACACAGTTTTTTTGAAAAACATTGTTTATCTATGAGTATATTATTTTAACGCTCATCCCTAAGTGAGCAAAACGACTGATTTTAACTAACCTCGAACATTTCACTTAAACAAATCCGTTTCGGAAAGCTTCGCAGACCTTCGGTTCGTCAAACGCAGTAACGAGCGGAGCGAGATCATCCGTTGTACTCTCAGTATAGGTGCCAGACATCTCGGCGGAATAAGCTTTCGACAAAGACTGAATTAGAAAACAACCCACATCAATTGAGGGCCATGTTAACATTTGAAACCATGCGAACTTTCTCGACAAACAACAATGCCAAAAGTCTCGGCTGAATAAGCTTTCGACAAAAACAGAATTAGAAAACAACCCACATCAATTGAGGGCCATGTTAACATTTGAAACCGTGCGAACTTTCTCGACAAACAACTGTGCCAAAAGTTAAGCGTTCGACAAAAACTGAATTAGAAAACAACCCACGTCAATTGAGGGCCATGTTAACATTTGAAACCATGCGAACTTTCTCGACAAACAACTGTGCCAAAAGCCTCTGCTGGATAATAAACTTTCGACAAAGACTGAATTAGAAAACAACCCACATCAATTGAGGGCCATGTTAACATTTGAAACCGCGCGTACATTCTCGACAAACAACTGTGCCAAAAGTCTCGGCGGGATAAAATTCGTTTATCGGCCCGTAATTCGTTGTACTTAATTCGTTTATCCGCGTAATTCGTTGTACTTACTTAACCGTGAAAACGGGAATGCGCCCCTGGATTAGGGAACAACCCACATCAATTGAGGGCCATGTTGACGTTTGAAACCATGCGAACTTTCTCGACAAACAACTGTGCCAAAAGAATTCGTTTATCGGCCCGTAATTCGTTGTACTTAATTCGTTTATCCGCGTAATTCGTTGTACTTACTTAACCGTGAAAACGGGAATGCGCCCCTGGATTAGGGAGCAACCCACCTCAATTGAGGGCCATATTGACGTTTGAAACCGCGCGAACTTTCTCGACAAACAACTGTGCCAAAAGTCTCGGCGGGATAAGCTTTCGACAAAGACTGGACTGGGAAACAACCCACGTCAATTGAGGGCCATGTTGACTGGACTCCTGACTCAATGCCATTAAATTAAATTAAGAGCATGTAGCCACCCAGAGCTTTGCTACCCGAAGGTCAACGTAGTTAAACCCACCACATTCGAGATAAATTAAGGAAAAGGCCCGTTTGTAGTAGGCGATTTATCGCCTCACGCGCAGTCGTCCAAACTAACTAATGGCCGCCGCCGCAGGTTTGGCAGAGTAGTGATACGCGGAGCCATGTTATTTACATAAAATTTTTAGGGTTATTTGGACTATCGATTTTGAGGGCCATAAAATACTCTTATGTTTTAAAATTAAGTTATGGCCCTCTGTCGCGCTTCATTATTGATACTTTTTGTAGGTGTTTTGTCGCTTAACTTAATGGCATTGACTCCTGACTCCGACTGCCAAACTAAAGTTTGGACTCCTGACTCCGGCTGCCAAACTAAAGTTTGGACTCCGGCAGCCGCGAAACCAATTACCAATTACCAATTACCAATTGCCAATTACCCATTCATAGCCTTTTCTAAATTTGGATAACATGGTAGTATGCGCCGCCTTACAGGATTGCACTTAAATAGAGTTGTTGCTGTTTAATTTGGTACCTCAAAAAAAGGCTTTTCCATACAAAGCTTTAGCTTTGTACTGATGAAATGCCATTAATTAATGGCAGTGAGGGCTAGGCTGACGGAGCAAAATTATTTATCAACCCTATAAACGTTTACTTTTTGGTTTTTTGTCCATAAGGAAAATATATATGTTTGAAAATCGTGTGAATGCCATCTTATATCTTTGTCTGGGCTTGTTTAGCCTATTTCCGCTCGTCTCGGCTGCTGAAGACGCAGCCAAGAAACCCGTTCCGATCGCCGCCCAAGAGGAGCCAACCACGCTCACGACGGACAAGAAACCCGTTCCAATCGCCGCCCAAGAGGAGCCAACCACGCCCACGACGGACAAGAAACCCGTTCCTCTGGCAGCCCAAGAGCCAACCACGCCCACAACAACTACTCCCAAACCGAGTGCGGAGCCTGAATCGGCCGACAAACCGGCCCAATCCCAACCTCAAGCGGATGAGGATGATGAAACCAAGGAACTCACTCAAGCGGTGAAAAAGCTTCAATTGGAACATGCCAAACTGAGGCTCGAACATGAGCATAAATTGTTAAAACTCCAACAAGAGAAGGAAAGACTTTCGTTGGAAAATGAATTGCATTTCGTCAAGCAAACGAAACTCTTGGCGCAGTTAAACGCGCTTAAATCACGCCTAGAACTCGAAAACGCCCTCCGTTCCCAACAGCAACAAAAATTGCTGGCCGCGCTACAAACGGAACGACAGAATATCGCCATGCAAAACGCCCTTCAAGCAGAACGGAATAGACAAAAGGAATTGGAAATTCAGTTCGAGACGACCCAATTAGAATTTCAACGGTTCAAGCTGAACACTGAGATAGTTTCTTTGAATAGGAAAATTGCCACCCGAGCCAAAACAGAAGAGTGGGAGAACCAAGTCAACAAGCCGAAGGAGTATTTGAAAGAACCCTTTGTTGATGGGCAATTGGTGATTAGCGACAGAAATATTGTCCTAGATGGGCCAATTTTTGACGGTACTGCCAAATACGTTGTTGGACGGATTCAATATTACAACAACAAGACAACTGAGTATCCCATTTTTATCGTTATCGACTACTGCCCCGGCGGCTCAGTCATGGAAGGCAGCAGAATTCTCAAGGCGATGAAAAAAAGCCGTGCCCCGGTGTATGTCGTGGTGAAATCCTTTGCAGCCAGCATGGCGGCCGTCATTACTACCTTGGCCGAGCGTTCCTACGCCCTGCCCGATGCCGTCATTCTCCACCATCAGGTTTCAGGGATTTCTATGGGAAATCGGACTGAGCACCGCGAACAGTTGAAAATTATTGACGAATGGTCTGAGCGTCTCATACAACCCGTTGCCGATAAAATGGGCATTACCTTGGATGATTTTACCAAGAAAATGTATGAACACAACTCCATTGGGGACTGGTTTGAATTTGCCAATGCCGCTGTCAAGTACAAATGGGTGAGCCATATCATTGAAGACATCCGAGACACCTCTTATACCAAGCGCCCGGTAGAACAAGAAGAGGAAGATGATGGGTTTCGGCAACGTCAGGAAAAAATCGACGAACCTGGCAAAAAACGCTATGTCAAACTGCCCCGCCTAAGGCCGATGGATGTTTACCATTTGCATAACCCCGATAATTATTATCGCCACTAAATACTCTCAGCTCCAGGGGCGTTGCCCCTGGCTTTAATAATACATACCGAAAGGGCTAATAGTGGAAAGGTATATAAGACGTGCCAACCCCGATAGGGGTTTTCAGGCTAAAGTTTCGCTCCGCGAAACTTTAGCCTGAATATGAATAGCCGGGGTTGAATATGAATAGCCACAGGTGCAACCTGTGGTAAAGATGATTGAGAGGCCCCAACCCCGAAGGGGTTGAATATGAATAGCCACAGGTGCAACCTGTGGCAAAGTGAATAGTCTTAAGGAAAACCTGTGGAAAGGTATATAAGACGTGCCAACCCTGAAGGGGTTGAATATGAATAGCCACAGGTGCAACCTGTGGAAAAAAAGTGAATAGCCACAGGTAAAACCTGTGGAAAAGGTTATTAATTAGTAACGAGGATAGGGAATGTGGGTGAAGCTGAAAAAGTTTCATTTATAACCGCGTGCAATCTAAACGAGGAATTCTAATGAAGTCATTAAAAATGTGGACGACATTTGCCATTGTCGTCTTAGCATTATGGAGTTTCAGTACTCCTTTCCAACTCGTGATTTTGGACTCCAACGCTGTGCAATCAAGTCCAAACCTAATAACGGCTTGGACGAAAGCAACATCACAACGGCTACAAGACTACCTAAGTTTTGAAAAGTGGCGTAAAAACCCTGACAATGTTGTCTTAAATAATGGCACCCGTCTTGAGTGGACTCAATGTTGGTTTAAAGTGCCATTCTCCCAAATAACCAAGCGCGTGAGTTGCGCTTATTTGTTTCCTTCTCCCTCGATTCGACTGCCTATTGTTGTCATCAAACAACCCTTTTGGAAGCGCAAAAAAAGCACGATAAGCAAAGAAGGGCCCATTCTTTATTTGGCCGGCGGCCCCGGCTATCCTACCGGCCTTGATCAAGAAGATATCGAATTTTGGTTGATGTGGCTTGGGCTTAATGATTGGCCTCACGATTTAGTGTTGTTTGATCAACGGGGAACCGGGTTGGCTCAACCACAATTTAATTGTCCCGAAATATCATCGCTCACCCGAGTCATTTTGGGTCAGTTGTTGACATTAGAAAAAGAATTTTCTGTGTGGAACGCCGCTGTTGAGCGGTGTTATAAACGTTTACGCAAAGAGGGCATCGAACTGTCGAAGTACACAACCACAAATAACAGTCGCGATGTTGCTGATCTGATGGAAGCACTTGGCGGCACCCATTGGAATCTTTATGGCGCGTCTTATGGAACACGTCTAGCCCTCTCTGTTATCCGAGATTATCCAGAGCGCGTCAGAAGTGTCATTCTTGATTCTGTTTATCCACCAGAGATCAATGAATTATTGGAAACGCCCTTTGTTTATGATAATGCATTGGCAACTTTGTTTGAAGGTTGCAAAGCTGATAAGGGATGCCATTCTAAATTTCCTCATCTTGAATCGTCCTTTCAGAAAATGTTGGAAAAACTCCAGAAAGCACCGATTGAATTGAAGGTGTCGGCACCAAAGTCCAAAAAGAAGATTAAAGTGGTTATTAACGATTACCGCTTTGTAGATGTTATATTTCAATCGCTTTATAGATGGGATTTTATCGGTCGTTTACCGTTTGCGATTGAATCAGCGCAACGAGGTAATTATGAACCGCTGATTCCCATGGTTGAAGATTATGTGGATCGGTTACTTGATAAAGATTTCAGCCATGCAGTGTATCTTTCTGTAGAATGCCATGATAATTCTCCCGATACGGCGCGGGAAGACTATATGGCGCAAGTGGCACGATTTCCTCGCGTCAGCAAATTTGTAAAACCTTACTGGGATTATAATCTGTGCAACATCTGGCAAGTGGGAGATGCCGGCAAAGCCTTCCGCAAGCCCGTGACTTCAGAGATTCCAACACTGTTTTTGTCGGGTAAATATGATCCAGTGACACCACCTGTTTGGGCAAAAAAGGCCGCGGCGGGTTTTAGTCGTGGGCATGTTTTTAGCTTTCCCGGTATCGGACATGGCGCGGTGGATAGCAATGAATGTGCGCCAAAGCTGGTACGACAGTTTTTGCACAATCCGAATAAGAAACCGCACCATAACTGCTTATCAGGGCTGAGCGGCCCCGAGTTTGTATTTAGCGCGAAGTGATTCATACAAAGCGAGCCTTGCACACCTGCCGAACATGAGGAATACAAGGCTTGCCTTATACGATAAGGAGTACAAGTGATTCACAATGCTCCCAAACGAATTTAATCCAATAGCGAAGTACAACGACACTTAGGATAAACGAAAGTACAACTTCTTTTAGGAATAAACGGAATTTTTTTGTACAAAATCGAAGGAAAGAAAGCCAAAGCAAAGCAAAACACCTAACGGCCTAAAATCCTTTATTATAACGAATCCCTGTAGTTGCTTTAAAATATAAAAACCAAAGCAAAACACCTAACGGCCTAAAATCCTTTATTATAACGAATCCCTGTAGTTGCTTTAAAACCTGAAAGCCAAAGCAAAACACCTAGCGGCCTAAAAACCTTTATTATAACGAATCCCTGTAGTTGCTTTAAAACCTGAAAGCCAAAGCAAAACACCTAACGGCCTAAAATCCGTATCGATTATACAATCCCTGTAGTTATTACTATTAAATATAGAGCTTATCAATAGAGTCAAAAACACAAATGCTAAAAATCGCCACTTGGAACGTCAACTCACTACGCGTCCGCTTACCGCAAGTCCTAGACTGGCTAAAAAACACGACTCCCGACATAGTCGCCCTACAAGAAACCAAAATGACCGACACCCAATTTCCGCTACAAGAAATACGAGCGGCCGGCTACCACGCACTCTATTCTGGCCAAAAGACTTATAACGGTGTTGCACTACTCAGTCGTACAACAGGCCGTCAAATAGTTACCGAATTATCACAATTAGACGACCCACAACGGCGCGTATTGGGCGCGACTTATGAAACACTGCGCGTGCTAAACGTATACGTACCCAACGGCGCGGCCGTCGACACTGACAAATATCAATATAAACTCAACTGGCTCAAACACTTACAAGATGAAGTGCGCCAAAGCCTTAAACACCACTCCCATTTCATAGTACTAGGCGATTTTAACATAGCGCCCGAAGACAAAGACGTACACGATCCGGCCGCTTGGGAAGGAAACATATTAGTAAGCCCACCAGAACGGGCCGCATTACAAGATTTGCTAAATTTAGGCCTACATGATACCTTTCGCCTATTTGAACAACCCCCGGCGAATTTCAGTTGGTGGGATTATCGCGGCGGCGCATTTCGGCGCAATCATGGCGTACGCATAGACTTAATACTAGCCAGCACAGCACTTTCCGCCAATTGCACAACCTGTACAATAGACACGACACCGCGCCGTTTAGAAAGGCCCTCAGATCATGCGCCCGTGGTAGCGATTTTTCACTGATCAGTTATCAGCTCTCAGTTATTAGTAATCAGATTTCAGTGATCAGTTCTCATGTACCTCTGTGATCTCTGTATTGATCTCTGTGTATTTTGATATACTCAAGAAGGGAACAAATTCTCAGGCTTTTTGAGAAACAAAAATAACTTAAGTAACTACAGGAAAGCCCCAACGGGGCGATATTAATATAGCCTGGGGCAGCGCCCCAGGAAATCCAAGTTATGGCCACGTTGAGTATAACTGCTCATGAAAAACGGATCACTAAAAATATGTTTGAAACAGCAGAATTATGCAGCCAAATTGACAAAAAAGACTATAAAAAACAACTACCTGAATTAAGGGCCGGCCTATTACAAGCCCAATTTGCTTTGAGTAAAACCAATACGCCAGTCATTATTATCGTCTCAGGGATTGACGCCGCAGGGCGAGGTGATGTGGTGAATGCCCTAAACGAATGGCTAGATACACGCGGCTTAGAAACCATTGCCCTCGATTCGCTCACCGATGAAGAAAGCGAACGTCCCTATTACTGGCGATTTTGGCGACAATTACCGGCGCGGGGACGTATTGGCATTTTTTTTGGCGGCTGGTATGTCGATCCAATCCTACAAACGGCTTATCAAAAAATGAAAAAGGCGCACTTACATGAAGCCTTGACACTCATGCGCCGTTTTGAAACCATGTTAGTAGAAGATGGCGCGTTAATTCTCAAATTTTGGCTGCATTTATCCAAACAAGAGCAACGCAAACGTCTCAATAAACTCCAAAAAAATCCGCACACGCGGCGTTCCGTCTCTGAACGAGACTGGAAACATGCCAAGTTGTACCAACAATTTCTTGAAGCCGCAGAAACCGCTATCCGGCAAACAGATTCAGGCAATGCGCCCTGGTTACTAGTAGAAGCAACCGACTGGCGTTATCGCAATTTAACAGTAGCGCGTACCGTGCTGGAAACATTACACAAACATCTTGAAGCACAATCCAGTACAACAAGAAAATCGGCAAACTCAAAAACCAATTTAGACACCATCGATTTAAATCAGCGTTTGGACAACAAACAATACCGTGAAGAAGAAATCCCCCCTAACCTTTTTTCAAAGGAGAAGATTTCAGACTCAAAAACCATTTTAGATACCGTCGATTTAAATCAGCGTTTGGACAACAAAGAATACCGTGACGAGTTAGAAACCTATCAAGGTAAATTACACCGCTTGGCTTGGGCTGCCTATCAAAAAAAATGTTCGACTATCATTGTCTTTGAAGGCTGGGATGCCGCTGGCAAAGGTGGCGCGATTCGGCGGATGACGCAAGTCATGGATGCGCGACTCTATCGAGTAATTTCTATAGCCGCACCAACAGACGAAGAACGTGCCCATCATTATCTCTGGCGATTTTGGCGACACATTGCTCGTGCTGGAAGAGTAACGATTTATGATCGATCTTGGTATGGGCGAGTATTAGTCGAGCGCGTGGAAGAATTTGCCAAAGACAAAGAATGGCAACGGGCTTACTTAGAAATCAACGATTTTGAAGAACAACTCGTCAAACACGGCAGCATTATCATCAAATTCTGGGTACATATTAGCAAGGATGAACAATTACGCCGCTTTCAAGAACGCGAGCAGATTCCTTATAAACAACATAAAATTACCGAAGAAGATTGGCGCAATCGTGAAAAATGGGAAGATTATACGATTGCCGTCAACGAAATGGTGACACGCACAAGTACCCATTTTGCGCCGTGGGCGTTAGTGGCAGGCGATGACAAACGGTTTGCTCGTCTGCAAATCCTTAAAACAGTGTGTGAACGCTTAGAAACCGTGCTATAGATTTTCAGATAGACTGACTTGGTACGGCTAAAAAATCCTAACCGTTTGCAGTATAGTCAATGAACTTGATAACTTTTCCAGAATACTTAATGTTTCGTTCATTCTCAACGAATTCCCGAAACAAAAATGAGTTTTGGGCAAACCTCCGAATAATGCTAGAAAAACTTTAGCCTGAATAGCTGTTGGCTGCCAAAGAAATTATTTACCTGAAAATCTATATTACTCGGAGGTTTTCAACCCCCATTATCTGAAAAACGCTATGATTATAACGGATTTTGTTGATAGCTTATCAAAGTACCAACCCCGTAGGGGTGTGAATAGCCCCAGGTGCAACCTGGGGAAGGCAATATCAAAAAGGCCTCAACCCCGAAGGGGTTGAATGTGAATGATCCATTTATAAAATCTATTAAAAGTCTATTCAAATTCATATCGTTATAATTTTCAACAAAAAAACTTATAATCAGAAATTTTCAGATAGACTTGGTACGGCTAAAAAATTCCTAACCGTTTGCAGTATAGTCAATGAACTTGATAACTTTTCCAGAAGACTTAATATGCGAATTAAGGATTGAATTGAATATTATGAAATCAATGACTTATAAAAACGTATTGATTGAAAGTCATTTTAGAAATCTTTGTTCATTCTTCATTTTTAATTTTTCATTCTTAATTCGCATTTAATGTTTCGTCCATTCAGAAAAACTTTAGCCTGAATAGCTGTTGGCTGCCAAAGAAATTATTTACCTGAAAATCTATATTACTCGGAGGTTTTCAACCCCCATTATCTGAAAAACGCTATCTTGACAAATGGATAGGTGAATTATTATGCAACTATTGATTGTACGTCATGCCCCCGCCTTAGATCGTGAAGAGTTTGCTCACAGTGGTCAATCTGATGATTTGCGGCCCTTAACCGGCAAAGGCAAAAATAAAATGATTAATAATATCAAAGGATTAAATAAACTATTGCCGCAAATAGACTGCATTGCGACCAGTCCATTAATCCGTGCCCAACAAACAGCCGGTTTGCTGGCATCCGTTTATCCCGCTGCTATTCGAGAAACTTTGTCCGCTCTCGCCCCAGGTATTTCAGAATCAAAGATATTAGCCTATTTGCAAAAACCGGCCAATACGGCGCAAACAATTGCTTTAGTGGGGCATGAGCCAGATTTGGGAGAATTAGCGACGTGGTTACTCAGTGGGCACACTGGTACCTGGATGCCTTTGAAAAAGGGCGCGGCGTGTTTGTTAGAATTTCCGGCAGAAGTTAAGGCCGGTGAAGCAGAATTGTGTTGGATGCTGAGGCCTAAACAATTGCGGCAATTCTAGTTATACAGAGTACCGTTACAAACTGATCAGCGGAAGCGGAAGTTACTACTTTTTCCTCGCACTTGATTCGTTTTCCAGGCGCTTGATTCGTTTTCCACAGATACCATCCATTTTAAAACACGCAAGCAAGTGATCTCGCACAACGAATGACTTCGTTTGCTGTTTTTAGCCGCACTCGTAATGTTTCGGGAATAACGACAAAATTCCCGAAACTCTGAGAAACTTTTGCCGACGCCAAAGTTTTTGCTCTGAAAAACTTTTGCCTCGTTTGGACGGATGGACTGTCTCAACTCATGCCGTATAAGGTTTCAAGCCCAACTGTTTTCTTTGATAATTAATGTCCCCCAAATCGACATCTTTAGCCTGTTCAAAGGTGATGCCATTATCACCCGAAAACGGTTCAAGATGATCGTGCCCCTGTTCCAATATTTCAATCGGCACGCCATTGGGAAAGGCCGCACAAAAAAAGGCCTTTTTGTCGGACTCAGGCGGTGTGCCTTGCATAAAATGTTTACAGAATACACATATTGGTGCCTTAGTTATTTCCATACCACATACAACCTCGCTTAGACTAATCAAATCACTTTAGAAAAGCGTCGTTCTTGGTTTTCGCGTAAATAAACGTCAAACGTCATACAAATATTACGCACCAACAATCTTCCCGCCGGCAAAATCTCAATCCGTTCAAGGCTTCGCACCAATAATCCATCGTCTTGCATGGCTTCTAATTCTGCCCATTCTACGGAAAAATAGTCTTTAAAATCAATCTGGAATTCTTCTTCTATGGCGGGAATGTCTAAGATGAAATGACAAATGAGTTGAGTAATCACCGCCCGACGTAACCTGTCATCATCATTTAAAGCCACGCCGCGAAAGACGGGAATGTGTCCCCCATCCAGTTGGGCATAATATTCGTCTAGCGTTTTGACATTTTGGCTATAGCTATTGCCAACTTGGCTAATGGAGGTGATACCTAAGCCGATTAAGTCACAATTGGCATGAGTTGAGTAGCCCTGAAAGTTGCGATAAAGTGTCCCGTTACGCTGAGCCTGCGCCAATTCATCATCGGGAAGCGCAAAGTGATCCATGCCTATATAAATATAACCGGCATCCATTAAGTGATTAATGGTGTGTTGTAAAATAGCTAATTTTTCCGCCGGGCTAGGTAAATCTGCCTCATTAATGCGCCGCTGCGGTTTAAATAAAGTGGGCAAATGGGCGTAATTAAAGACGGATAAACGATCCGGCTTTTCGGCGACGATTTTATCCAAGGTTTTAGAAAAAGAGTCCACGCTTTGATGGGGCAAACCATAAATAAGATCAATGCTAATGGACTTAAAACCTTCGCGGCGAGCCGCTTCTAACACGGCAAAGGTTTGTTCTTCGGATTGAATACGATTAACGGCCTTTTGCACCTTGGGGCCAAAATCTTGTACGCCTAAACTCATGCGATTAAAACCGAGTTCGCGTAAAAAAGCAACAGTATCGAACTGCGTTTCACGAGGGTCAATTTCGATGGAATATTCGCCACTGTCATCATTAAGTAATTGAAAATTATCGCTTATTCCTTGCATTAACTCACGCATTTCGGCATGACTTGGAAAAGTCGGCGTACCGCCGCCCCAATGTAACTGCGTCACCGGGCGTTCACGGTTAAAGAGCGCACTTTGGAAAGCCATTTCTTGACGCAAATGCGCCAAATAAGGCTCGGCTCGGCGACGGTTTTTAGTAGCGACTTTATTACAGGCGCAATAAAAACACACAGTATCACAAAACGGAATATGCACATACAGCGATAAGGGTTTTAACGTCGCGTTGCTATTTTGGGCATATTCACGATAAGCGGCCTCATCAAAACCGCTGTGAAATTGTACGGCGGTGGGATAAGAAGTATAACGAGGCCCCGCTTTATCATAGCGGCGGATTAAATCAATATCAAAAAGAGTGGTTTGCTGCATAGTGGCCCCAATCGCTTGTGGTAAGAATTATTTGTGACTTTATCACATTTTGAAAACCTCCGACATGGTGATAATATTACACAAGTAGGGCGTGATTAAAATGGATAGCGCACTTACAGTTCCACATCGTCATAACCCTTAGCGAAGAAGATGTAATGGGTAATGGGTAATGGGTATCTCTGGAGTTTTTCATGAAAAACGAATTCCGAGAATGGGTAATGGGTAATGAGTAATGGGTAATGGGTTTAAAAGTTTTCTGTTGACTATACTGAGAGCAAAAAAGCGTAACTTGTGTGCAGTATAGATCACTTTTAGCGGTGCTGAGTATACAACTGGGGTGGTGAAAATCATGTTTTTTTTAACTAAAAAGCGATCTCACTTCGCTCTGAAACTTTATCTGCGGAAGCTCGTTACCTCGTTTCGTTCTTCGCTCCGCGAGATAACGAAGTTTGATCCCGTTTTTGTTCCTCGCATAAAAAACAATAGCTTATTGACTAGCTTTTCATTAACAATTAACGTCGCTTTGCGTAGTTACTTCGTTTCGTTTACTTCGTTCTCTTCGTTCTCGTCATTTACGTCACAATTTTCATCACCCCAGTATACAACCTCTACCAATTCAAAGTATTATTTTTAATTGCACCCCACAAATACGCTTGCTGTGAAAGGCAGTTTTCCGTAAAATGACACACCTTTTTAGGCACTTATTAATTACATACTGAGACTTAAAACATTATGAAATCTAAGATTCATCCTCCTTATAATGAAATCACTGTCACTTGTAGTTGCGGCAATACTTTTACAACCCGTTCAACGAATGGTAAAGATTTACATATTGAAGTCTGTTCGGCTTGCCATCCTTTCTACACCGGGCAGCAGAAAATTGTTGACACGGCAGGGCGTGTGGATAAATTCCGCCGTAAATACGGTACTAGAAAAAAAATCGGTGCCTAATTAAATCCCCCCTTTTTCCCCCATTTTTCAAAGGGGGGAACCGGGGTTTGGACATTCTATATCTTGTAAGAATAATATTTTGGCGGCATTTTGACATGTACGCACGCACCGTTACAAACTTATCGAGCTTCGCTCGGTAACGAAGTTTCAAGTGATCAGCGGAAGCGGAAGTGACTTCGTTTGTAACCGTGTGCAGTATAGATGCTAAACTTGGGTAACTTGACGAGTTTAGTTTATACTCAACGAAGTGATAAACTATTTATATACTGCAAACAGTTAGGATTTGGACTAAAAACGGGGTGAACGGCGTGTGTTGGAACTTCGTTACCGAGCGTTGCGAGATCAAGCCCAGTTTTCAGCAATGCAAAGTCTACTTAACACCGTTACAAACTTACGGTTCTCGCGCAGCGAGTTACTGCGTTTATCTGCGGAAGCGGAAGTTACTTCGTTTCAGAGCTTTGCTATATCCCGAAATATTTTTACACACCCCCTACCCCTCTTACTAACAATTAACAATTAACAATTAACAATTAACAATTAACAATTAACAATTAACAATTAACCTTTAACAATTAACCTTTAACAATTAACAATTAACAATTAACAATTAACAACTCCCCTTTCGTTTCGGGGATTTCTGGGTGTGTTATACGGAACGTACTTCAAATCTGTGAAAATGCCAACCGGCAAACTTTACAGAAAATTCATAGTAAAATTATCGACTTATCATTGATTTAATCATTTTTCATTTTTCATTTTTCATTTTTAATTAGTATACGGCACTCAAAAAAGCGTCACTTTGTGCAGTATAGAATTGTGAAGGGGCAATTACCAATTACAGATTACAGATTACAGATTACCAATTACCAATTACCAATTACCGATTACCAAAGGAGCATCAATGGCGATTGAACTATACAACGACGGCACACACAAATGTATCGGTTTTTATGATTTAGTGACCGGTGATGGCGTACAAGCCAACCAATTTTTGGTGGTGAATGGCAACCATTCCGCACTCATTGATCCGGGAGGAGATTTAATTTACAACGATTTGTTTATGCAATCTTACAAATATTTATTTACCAAAAGCTTGGATTATGTGATTGGTTCACACCAAGACCCAGATATTATTTCCTCACTGGATAAATGGTTAGTGGGAAGTGATTGTCAAATCGTTGTGCCGGCGCTCTGGGAGCGTTTTGTGACGCATTTTGCCGCCCCGGGCAAGCTCAAAAATAGAATCATCGGGATTCCTGATCAAGGGATGGATATTCAACTCGGCAACGCCGTACTCAAAGCCATTCCCGCCCATTTTCTGCATTCAGAAGGGAATTTCCAATTTTACGATCCGCTCAGTAAAATTTTATTTTCTGGGGATATGGGCGCGTCTATGGGAGATAGTGAAATCGAACAGCCCGTCGAAGCTTTTGATAGCCATGTACGCTATATAGAAAGTTTCCATCGCCGCTACATGTCGAGCAACAAAGTTTGTCGATACTGGGTTAATATGGTACGCGGTTTGGACATTGACTGGATAGTACCGCAACATGGACGCTCTTTCAAAGGAAAAACCATGATTGAGCGTTTTTTGAACTGGGTAGAGGAACTAGAGTGCGGGATTGATTTGGTGACACAAGAAACCTATAAAATTCCCTAAATTGGTAATTGGTAATTGGTTTCCGAGGCAACCGTTTTTCATAGAAAAACTTTTGCAGCGAATTGGTAATGCCCCCTAATAGGGGAACTATTAATGCGAATTAGGCGTTAAATTGAGTCATATATAAATCAATGGGTTATCAAATCATCTCGCTTGTCAGTGAATTCGTAAGCCTCTGTTCATTTTTAATTTTTAATTTTTTTAATTTTTAATTCTTCATTCCGTAAGTAAGCCTCTGTTCATTTTTAATTTTTCATTCGTCATTCGCATCAAAACATTTGGCTGACTTATACGGAACGTACTTGAAGAAGGTTTATCGGAATCCTTTTTTCAGGAAAAACGGAGAAAATATACGGAACGTACTTTAAAACCGTGAAAATGAAAATGCGAACCGGTAATTATACTTGACACACAATTGGCGTTTTTTTTGTCATTTCTCGGCTCTTTTTAATCTTATTGGGTGGCAACAGATTTCTCCTTTAGTCTTCATTCCAAAAGCTCAATTTAGCTTAGTATAAATTAGTTATAAAATAAGTCATTTACAAACTCACTTCTCGGCAAACGTTTTTTTATCGCGACAAACTTCGGTAACTCCGCTTAAGCGAGATCATAAGAGCTTCTTGACACACCCCCTACCTAATTAATTATTTTCACCACCCCCTACCCCTTCAATCCGGGAAGTCAAATCGCACGGAAAGTCCCCTCTTGATAGGAGATGATCGGGGTATGTCACGGTTCTCAAACTAAACGCAAACTCAAAGAGAGCGAAGCGAGATAATTTATGACGGTGTGCAGTCTAATTCATTTTTCATTGGTTGTGGTTCACTTATCAAAGCCTTTCTATTGACTTTCAACCCGCTAGATTTGGCCTATAAAAAATCAGTTTATTCCCAAATCCGTTGTACTCTCACTATATCTAAAAAACAAATGAAATATTTTACCGCCGGTTTGTTGTTATTATTGGCGGCATCCGTTCACAGCGAAGAGCTGCCGAGTGTCAAGATGCAAACCAATCTTGGCATGATAGTTTTAAAACTGTACCCGGATCAGGCTCCGAAAACGGTCGAAAATTTTCTCCGCTATGCCCAAGAGGGTTTTTACGACGGCACCCTTTTCCATCGCGTGATTAAGAATTATATGATTCAAGGGGGTGGCTATACAATTGGTTATGAAAAGAAGCAGCCTACATATCCTCCCATTCCCAACGAAAGCGATAATGGCTTTAAAAACCAGCGCGGTACCATTGCGATGGCTCGTCGCACCGACGAACTTAATTCGGCTACCTCGCAGTTTTTTATTAATGTCATCAATAACGACTCTCTCAACCAATCTTCCATGTACTCAGAGGGGGGCTATACCGTATTTGGTGAGGTGATTAAAGGCATGGAGGTGGTGGATAAAATTCAAAAAGTCAAAACCGGTACCAAAGGCTCTTTTAAAAAATATGCTCCACAAAAACCGGTTATCATTGAAAAAATAACGAGAGAAAATGCCCCAACAAGGCAGAAAACCCTTGAATCACCAGCCCCCGTCACGCCAGCCGCTGACACGGATATGGAAGAAAACACTTTCTCCACTGATACCGCTGAGACGGAAGAAAACACTTTCTCTGCTGCCGCCGAGACGGAAAAAGACACAGCCGCTGAGACGGAAGAAAACATTTTATCTTCTACTGATGCCACTGAAACGGAAGGAGAGATATTTTCTGCCGAAACAGAAACTCAACTAGTCAGTCAGAAAACTATCGTTCCACCTGCTCCCGTCGCGTCTGCTGATACGGAAACAGACACCCCTGAAAAAGCCGCCGCCACCGACACGAAAAACACGACAGAAAAAGAAACTCATCAAGTGTCTAAAACGCTCACTGAGATGTCAAAGACATTTTTTTTGTCTCCGCCAGATCCAGCTTCGCAACCCGATAAACCAGAGCCACTGCCTAATTAATTAATTGATATAGGCATCATCATCAAAGTAAAATTATACGGCCAGAAACCAAGTTTTTGAACTGTCAATTTTTCGGTTAATTCGTTGTAATTCCCCTCTGGAAATGGTATTTATGGGTGTGTTTGAGTCTTTATCACCGGACAAAAAACTTGGTTTCTATGATGGAACACGATAGTTTCTTGAATAACCCCCGTTTTTTGAAACGGGATTTCTTTAAAACAGCCCTCACTCTTCTTTACAATTAACTTTTATCTTTTAGGAATTAATCTATGCAAGTTAAAATGCAAACCAATTATGGCGCCATTACGATACAACTCAACCCTGAAAAGGCCCCGAAAACCGTTGACAACTTCTTGAATTACGTCAACTCCGGGTTTTACAACGGCACCTTGTTTCACCGCGTCATTGAAGGCTTTATGATTCAAGGAGGTGGCATGGAACCGGGTATGCGTGAAAAAACGACCAACCCGCCGATTGAAAACGAAGCCACCAATGGCTTGACTCATGCGGTGGGCACGGTTGCAATGGCACGGACTGAGGGAGACAGCATGGATGTTGTCAACAAAATCAAAAAGGTAGCGACTACCAGCCGTGCCGGCCATCAAGATGTGCCCACAAATGATGTGCTTATTGAAAGTGCCGAGGTTGTGCAAAACGTCAGCGCCTGACTTTCCAAAAGCCTGAGGGCGCTGTGAACGGTGATAATATCACCGACTTTGTAACTATTTTATTTATAAGCCTCTGGCTTGGGCTACTCAAAAATAGCGAATAGCGAAACGGAGTCACTTCGTTTCGCTATTCTCGTCGCAGAACCCGTTTGTAGTAGGCGATTTATCGCCTCTTCCCCCGTTCACAAAGGAACCCATTCCCAAACGCTCCGCGTCCAGAATCTGTTTGTAGTAGGCGATTTATCGCCTATTCCCAAAATGATTGTATTTGGTGAAATTGTCCTTTCATGTTCAGTATCCCGCTCGCCGTCTTCTAACTTCTTCGTTGATTTCATCCGAGTTCAAAAGAGGCATTCCCTTAGCCAGTGCCTCTTTTCTCAGTTGCATCAATCTCCGAGCCAGTGGTGTTGTCGCTTTTTCAGGTTCATCGCTAAAATCCTTGACTAACCCTTTTTGGTACATTTGACCCAAATTAAATCGCGCTTCTTCAAATCCTTGTTTCGCGGCTCAAAGAACCAATACCATGCCTGTTCAACATCTTGGGTTAATGTGTTGTTACCGTTTAGGTATAACAGTCCGAGCGCATTTTGCGCGACGGCCTCGCCTTGTTTGGCTTGTTGCTTTCAGTGGTTTTCATAGTTTTGTCCTTATCCCTTTTGATAACTACAAGGATTGCCTATAAGAATGGATTTATAACAAGGCATTCAACTCTACCAGCCATAAAATAATTTTCGATTAAATCATTAAAATTAAATCGCTTGCATTATTATCTCCGTATCGAGTACAACGAATTGTACAGAATCCTAATAAGCAGATGTTTGTAGTAGGCGATTTATCGCCTCTTTTTCAGGTTCCCACGTTTTACGTCACATCAGACATTATTTGAGTCAGTTTGTAGTAGGCGATTTATCGCCTCTTTTTCAGGTTCCTACGTTTTACGTCAATGCCATCAACATCAGACATTATTTGAGTGTAAAAGCGACTACTACAAACCGACTACTACAAACCGACTACTACAAACGGACTACTACAAACGGTACAAAGTATAATACAACGGATTAAAGGATTAAACGGATTTTTGAAGTGTTTATCCTTCGTCAATTTGTTATACTTTTTATGAAATCTAACCTTAATTAATGTTTTTTGTAAGGTATTAAAACATTATCCAACATCGGAAAATGCTTTTTGTTCAGTGTCACTAACCGATACCCACGTAATTTAGCCGTTGCAGCAATCAAAGCATCTACCAATCCAACCCCATGACTTTTGCCATAGTCGCGCCGATACAACCCCCCAAGTTCCGCTATCTCTGAATCAATATCACATAAGATATAGGTTGCCAATGTCTGTTCCAACAATTCTCTTTCCTCGCCTTCCCGCACCCCCGCATATAACTCTGCTACAGTCATTGAAGATATCCAAAGCACCAACGGAGCTTGTTGAATAAATGCAATGGCTTGCGGGTTTCCACGCAAATAATCAATGACGACATCAGTATCTATCAGCAACGGCTCTGATGGATTCATTTCTGTTCCTCTCGTAGATGAAAACGTTCAGCAGAGCCGCGCATTTCACGCAAATCAGGTATATCATCACGATCCCGCCAAATCCCCGCAGCAGCCATCCTATTTTTTCGCAGCGTCTCTTCGTCAAATTGATTAAGCAGCTTAGCCACCGCCTCTTTAATCAGTTCATTTGGCGTTTTGCCCATTTGACGGGCAAGGAATTGTAAAGACTCGCTTTCTTTTTCAGTGAGAGAAATGGGTGTCTCGATCATATTTAACCTCAAAGCGTTTGTAGTAGGCGATTAATCGCCCAAGCGTTTATAGCGTTTGTAGTAGGCGATTAATCGCCCAAGCGTTTATAGCGTTTGTAGTAGGCGATTAATCGCCTAAGCGATTATAGTGTTTGTAGTAGGCGATTTATCGCCTAAGCGTTTGTAGTAGGCGAGACTTTAAGTCGCTAAAGCGACTACTACAAACGGACTACTACAAACGACGAACATTAAGTCGCTAAAGCGACTACTACAAAGTTCCTTTCCTTGAGAAAGTGAAATAAGTTGACTCAATTTGTCACTAATATCCGAGTATTGCAAATGCCACGCCCTAGTATTTGAATAGAACGCTTGCCAAGTTATTCCATGTTCACCGTGATCAATATCAGCAGTAGAAATTTGGGACTTCTTAAAAAAAACGCGGCATTTGACATTATCAATGAGCCATTCCATCTGAGCATACTCGGTACGTTTCAGAATCGCTTGGAGACGATTGTCTATTGAAGCCAAATCAGTCGTAGAATAAAATTTTAACAACTCAGCTAAGGCAAAAATTAATTCCAAGACAGTCGTTTTACCACTCCCATTCGCACCGCCTAAAACAGTCACCGGTTGAAGTTGCCCAGTTGTATCAGTCAAATCTATTTTGATGTCTTTTAATGCGCCGCAGTTTTTCACTCTCAGTGACGATATTTTAATTTGCATTATGATCTCCATTTAAATAAACTTAACCACTTCATAAATTGAAACAAGATCACTAAAAAAAGCACAACACCGCTAACCCCTCTATCGAGGTGAATAAGCGTTTTTAAGAAATCCGATTTTTTAAAAAAATCGGATTTCTCTTTCTCATGTTGTAAAGTACAGAAAAGCAGAAGTTTAACTTGCGAGAGCTTCGGTTCCATACCACCGCCAGCGAGGGCCTCATGACTAGCCGGGCTCGGCCAAAGCCGACTGAACTCGTTAGAGTGCCCTTTAGGGTACAGTAGCTCTTAGACAACTGGTGAAAGCTGTTGGCTTTTGGTTTTGAAATTTTCTGAAAATCTATAGTGTGAGAGTGAAAGTTCTCCATGTCCAATATCATCGTCTGGTTGCGCCGCGATTTACGTTTACAAGATAATCCCGCTCTATATTATGCCCTAGCAACGGGGCATACAGTGATTCCTGTCTATATTTACGCACCCGACGAAGAAGCGCCTTGGCAACCAGGAAGCGCGAGTCGGTGCTGGTTGCATCATAGTTTACAGGCGCTGGATACTGCTTTACGCGCCAAACAATCGGCCCTTTTATTTTACAAAGGCCGTAGTCTAAGAATTTTACAAGCCCTAATTAAAGCGACTCAAGCCAAGGCCGTCCACTGGAATTCTTTATATGAACCCTCTCTGCTTAAACGTGATCGTTTTATCAAAGCCACTTTACACAAAAGTGGCATCACTGTCCGTCGTTTCAAGGGAGCCTTACTGCATGAACCTTGGGCGATCAAGAATCAAGCCGGTAAACCTTATCAACTCTTTCTACCCTTTTGGCAAGCCTGCCAACGCTTCCCTTTGGAACGATTACCCTTAGCTGTACCAGATACATTTAAGGCCCCGATAAAATGGCCTAAAAGTTTGAATTTAAAAGAATTAAATATTTTAGCACACCAAAATAGCCACCCCAAATTTGCCAACATTTGGCAACCGGGCGAAGCTGCTGCATGGCAGCGTTTACACAAGTGGTGTCGCGGTGCGTTGAGCGAATATGCTAAACAACGTGATTTTCCTTATCTGGACGGCGTATCGCGCTTATCGCCATCACTACATTTTGGTGAATTATCGCCGCGCCAAGTCCTTGGGGCCGCCAAATATGCGCTCTACCACTTACACGGCCATACCAAAGGGATTGAAAGTTACGAGCGTCAACTGTATTGGCGCGAGTTTGCTTACTATTTACTGTATCACTACCCTAAAATGACCGAGCAACCGTTAGATACTCAATTTCAAAAATTTCCTTGGCGCAATAACTCTCAAGAGTTACTCACCGCTTGGCAACAAGGACAAACCGGCTATCCTTTAATAGATGCTGGAATGCGTGAACTGAGGGCAACCGGATGGATGCACAACCGGGTACGGATGGTCGTGGCCTCCTTTTTAACGAAAAACTGCGGCATTCCTTGGCAAGAAGGCGCTCGCTGGTTTTGGGACAGCTTGGTTGATGCCGACTTAGCCAACAATACACTCGGCTGGCAATGGGTAACCGGTTGTGGGCCAGATGCGGCCCCGTCTCATCGTATTTTTAATCCCTTGCTGCAAAGTAGCAGATATGATCCGCAAGGACAATATTTACGGCGTTGGCTACCAGAAATAGCCCATCTACCCATACCCGAAAGACATAAGCCTTGGGCAGCGACACCAAAACCGAATTATCCTGCCCCGATAATTGAGATGTCTAATGAAATTACAACGGATTTTTGGAATAAACGGATTTGTTCTAGGCCTGTTTGTAGTAGGCGATTTATCGCCTCTTTTTCAGGTTTGTAGTAGACGATTTATCGCCTCTTTTTCAGGTTCCTACTATTACGTCAATGCCATCAACTTAAGACATTATTTGAGTCAGTTTGTAGTAGGCGATTTATCGCCTCTTTTTCAGGTTCCTACTATTACGTCAATGCCCTCAACTTAAGACATAACTTAAGACATTATTTGAGTCAGTTTGTAGTAGGCGATTTATCGCCTCTTTTTCAGGTTCCTACTATTACGTCAATGCCCTCAACTTAAGACATTATTTGAGTGTAAAAGCGACTACTACAAACGACGAACTTTAAGTCGCTAAAGCGACTACTACAAACGGTTAGACATGACTCGCCGCTTCTGCTTTCACAACTTCCGCCAACTGATGAGCAACTGTTTCTACTTGTTGCACGTCAAGGCCTTCAACCATCACTCGAATCAGTGGTTCCGTGCCTGATGGACGCAGTAATACCCGCCCTTGACTATTCAGTTGTTGTTCGGCTTCTTGCACTGCGGTTTGTACCGATGGCAGAGAGCTAATCTCTAAACCCGGCGTAATAGGTACGTTAATCATGCGCTGAGGGCATTTTTGTACACCTGTTTTTAAAACGTGTAAAGGTAAACCGGTTTGGACACTAACCGCTAACACTTGTAAGGCGGTGATAATGCCATCCCCTGTGGTGGTGCGCTCAAGGCAGATAATATGCCCCGATGATTCGCCACCTAAGTTGCCACCCTTTTGTTGTAGCATTTCTAAAACGTAGCGATCTCCCACCGCGGCCCTTGAAAATGAAATGCCTTGCTTTTCAAGTGCTTGTTCTAGTCCTAAATTGCTCATCACGGTGCCCACGACTGGTTCCTGTAATCGGCCGGTTTTGTGACGGGCTTGGGCAATAATGAACAAGAGCTCATCACCATCCACTAGATCGCCCTTGGCATCAACCATCAGGACGCGATCACCGTCGCCATCTAAAGCAATGCCTAAGTCAGCATTTTGATATAAAACCGCGTTTTGCAGTGCTTCTGGTTGAGTGGCACCGTAACCGGCATTGATGTTTAAACCATTCGGTTGGGTGCCAATGGTTTCAACGCTTGCGCCTAATTCCCTAAAGACACAGGGCGCAACGTGGTAAGTAGCACCGTGAGCGCAATCGACAACGATTTTTAACCCTTTGAGGGTAATATCAAAAGGAATCGTGCTTTTGCAAAATTCTATATAGCGGCCGGCCGCATCGTCAATACGTTCCGCCTTGCCCAACCTGTCAGGAGCGACAGTTTGCATAGGCCGTTCCATTTCTGCTTCAATGGCAAGTTCCACTTCATCGGGCAATTTAGTGCCCTCGCCGGAGAAAAATTTAATGCCATTGTCTTGAAACGGATTATGCGATGCACTGATAACAATGCCAGCAACGGCATGAAAAGTCCGTGTTAAGTAAGCAATCGCAGGTGTAGGCATGGGGCCGAGCAAGCGGATGTCCATGCCAGCGGCCGATAAACCCGCTTGCAGCGCGGATTCAAACATATAGCCAGAAATACGAGTATCCTTACCTATCAGAACTTTGTTTTTGTTGTATCCATTTTTCAAAATTCGGCCGGCAGCCCAGCCTAGTTTGAGTACAAAGTCAGGGGTAATCGGTGGCGTACCGACAGTGCCTCGGATGCCATCTGTTCCAAAATATTTACGTTGTTGTTTCATCAAAAATTCCTTGAGCTTTTTCACCTTCATCCCAGTCCTCTCCCTCAAGAGAGAATTTTTCCCTCACCCTGATTTGAGTTTGCCGGCGTCCAAACTTTAGTTTGACGTCCAAGATAAATCTTGGACTCCTCCCCAAAACTTTAGTTTGACGTCCAAGATAAATCTTGGACTCCTCCCCAAAACTTTAGTTTGAGGAGTCGGGGGTGTGTTAATGTCAGAGGCTGAGAGGAGATTGTTTAGAGATTATCAGTCTGTTGCAAGACAGCGTGAGTCATTTTCAGCGTTTCCACTGTCGCGGCGACATCGTGGGTACGAATCACCGCCACGCCTTTGCTGACTGCTAACACTGCCAAAGCTAAACTACCATATAAGCGTTCCGTCACCGGTTTGTTTAAAACCTGACCTATCAATGACTTACGCGAAACACCCACCAAAACAGGATAACCTAGTTCAATGAATACTTGTAATTGCTTCATCAACTGCAAATTATGTTCCACCGTTTTGCCAAAGCCAAAGCCCGGATCAATTAGGAGACGGCTTGAAGCAATACCAGCTTCCAAACAAACTTGCACTCGCGCCTGCAAAAACGCCTTAATTTCATTGACGACATCATCATAATGTGGATTTAGCTGCATGGTGCGTGGTTCGCCTTGTAGATGCATTAAGCAAACTTGCACCTTATTGGAAGCAGCAACGGCAGCCAAGCTACCTTCACCACGTAAAGCCATCACATCATTAATCATATCGGCCCCAGCAGCAATGGCTTCACGCATGACTTGTGCTTTGCTGGTATCAACAGAAATTGGAATGGGCAATTCGGCGCGGATTTTTTCTAGCACCGGGATGACTCTATCAAGTTCTTCTTCCACAGAGGCAGGTTCTGCGCAGGGGCGGGTGGATTCGCCGCCGATGTCGATAATATCTGCGCCTTCGGCCGCCATCTGGTGGGCCTGTTTCAAGGCCGCATCCCTAGAAAAAAAATGGCCCCCGTCAGAAAACGAATCGGGTGTGACATTGAGGATTCCCATGACTTGGGAGGCGGGAACGATATTTTCTGGAGGCATAGTATAATCGGTAATTGGTAATTGGTAATGCGAATTCAGAGTTCTCAGTACACATTAAAGAAATCCGATTTTTCCAAAAAATCGGCTAGAGCCGATCTCGATCTCATATTTTTCCCAAAAATCCGATTTCTGGAACCGATTAAAAAATACGATTTTTCCCCAAAATCGGATTTCTCATTGTGTCCAAATCTTTCCTCTGTCCGAAACAACCCATTATTGGTAATGCCGATTCAGAATTAGGGACTTTGAAAAGCTTACGTAATCTATTCATTTTTAATTTTTCATTGGTACAGCACAGTCAATTTGGTAATGGCCGGTTCTGGCACCGATTACCCATTACCAATTACCGATTACCCAAATTTAGTGGGAACTGGCCGGATCGCCAATCTTTGGTTTGAGGGTTTGCACCTTCGCGTTATTGTCCTTCTTTTCGACTTTGTCATCGCAGCTGCCGTTCTCATTCCAATCTTTCGGCGGCCTTGGGGTTTTTCCAGCTATGACGTCGTCGAGTTGCTCGCTATCGAGGGTTTCATACTTGAGCAAGGCTTCTGCCATTGAATGCAAAATGTTCAGGTTTTCTTTGAGCAAGCGTTCCGCACGGACGTAATTGCGATCAATTAAGGAACGAATTTCTACGTCAATCACATGCGCAGTTTCATCAGACACCAGTTTGTGCTGTGTGACACTATGGCCCAAAAACACTTCGCTGTCGTCTTCACCATAAGTGAGTGGCCCCAAACGCTCTGACAGGCCCCATTTGGTAACCATCTGACGCGCAATCTCAGTCGCCTGTTTAATGTCTTGGCTGGCACCATTGGTGACAGACTCCGGCCCAAAAATCAGTTCTTCGGCAATTCTCCCACCAAACATCGTAGAAATCTTGCTTTCCAAGGTTTGCTTGCTGTAGCTCAGTCTATCGTTTTCCGGCAAAAACATGGTCACACCCAAAGCACGGCCTCTGGGAATAATGGTCACTTTGTACACCGGATCATGGCTGGGCACCAAGCGCCCAATAATAGCGTGTCCAGCTTCGTGGTAAGCAGTGAGCTATCATAATTTTGTCCTTGGCCTTTTCAAATTCTTCCATTTCTACCAAACGCTTGTTGGCGCGAGCCGCAAACAAGGCCGCTTCGTTGACAAGGTTAGCCAAATCGGCCCCAGAAAAGCCGGGCGTACCGCGTGCAATCAAGCTCGGTTTGACATCATCAGCAATGGGCACTTTTCGCATGTGGACTTTGAGGATTTGTTCACGTCCCCGAATATCAGGCAAAGGCACCACGACTTGGCGATCAAAACGACCCGGACGCAATAAAGCCGGATCCAACACATCTGGGCGGTTAGTGGCCGCAATTATAATCACGCCTTCGTTGCCTTCAAAGCCGTCCATTTCAACCAGCAATTGGTTGAGCGTTTGTTCTCTCTCATCATGTCCACCGCCTAAGCCAGCACCACGATGGCGGCCTACCGCGTCAATTTCGTCAATGAAAACAATGCACGGCGCATGTTTCTTGGCTTGCTCGAACATATCGCGCACCCGTGACGCACCGACACCGACAAACATTTCTACGAAATCAGAGCCAGAAATCGTAAAAAAGGGCACTTTCGCTTCACCAGAGATGGCTTTTGCCAGCAAAGTTTTACCTGTGCCCGGTGAGCCTACCATCAACACGCCGCGTGGAATTTTGCCACCCAAGTTTTGGAATTTGCCGGGATCGCGTAAAAATTCAACCAATTCAGTGACTTCTTCCTTGGCCTCATCAACACCAGCAACGTCGGAAAAAGTGATTTTGACCTGATCCTCTTCAATCAGCCGGGCACGGCTTCTGCCAAACGACAACGCACCGCGCCCACCGCCACCTTGCATTTGGCGCATGAAGAAAATCAGCAGCCCAAACAGTAACAGCATGGGAAACCACGAAATGAATATCTGCATCAACAGTGATTGCTGTTCGGGCGCGCGTGAGACAATTTCCACGTTGTTTTTCAACAAGTCCCCAATCAAGCCGGCATCACCCGGATTGTAGGTGACAAAATCTTTACCATTGTGCCGGGTGCCTTTAATGGTGCGACCTTCGATGACCACTTTTCGCACTTGTCCCTGTTGAACATCGTTGATGAATTTGGAATATTCTACCGTCAGGGGAGACGGCTGTTTGGGCCCAAAATTATTGAACACCATCATTAAAACTAGGGCGATGACCACCCATAATAAAAGGTTTTTTGCTATCTCGCTCACGGAGGTGTGCCTTTTGGTAATTGGTGATTGGTGATTGGTGATTGGTAATTGGTAATTGGTAATTGGTAATTGGTAATTGGTAATTGGTAATTGGTGAATGAGACTGCCGTAATGATCTCGCGTAGCGAAGCAACCAAGTAACTTCCGCTTCAAAGTAAACTCGTAAATCGACAATAAACAGAATAACTCAATTGAAATCAATTTCAATCACTTAATATTTATCTATTCTAGTAAAAAATCAAGGGCCTATTTACCCACATTTATTATGCAATTTACCAGAACATTTATTTTTGACTAAACAATATAATGCTTGGCAAGCACATAAACTTCAGATGAACGGGAACGCGAGGCCTCGGGTTTGCGGATGACCACTTGCTTAAAGTAGGGCCTTAACCCTTTAATATAAAAATCAAAACCTTCGCCTTGAAACACTTTAGTCAAAAAGTGCCCTTCGGCGGCCAGCACCTCAAATGCCAAGTCTCTCGCTAATTCGGCCAACAACATAGCACGCGGCTGATCAATGGCTTTCATACCGCTGATATTGGGTGCCATATCGGACATTACAAGACTAGCCTGTTGTTCACCTAATTGATTCAACAAGTTATCCAACACCGCTTGCTCTCGAAAATCGCCCTGGATAAAGGTAACACCAGGCAACGGTTCCATGGGCAAGATGTCCAAGGCAAACAAACGCACTTGATTATGCAAACGCTGTTTGACCCATTGTGACCAACCCCCGGGGGCTGCCCCTAAATCAATAACAGTCATATTGGGATAAAACAAGCGATCACGGGCATCAATGGGTGCGAGTTTATAAACCGCCCGTGAACGATAACCATGCAATGCCGCCTGTTTGACATACACATCCGATCCATGTTCTTTGAGCCAGCGTTGACTGCTTTTGCTAAAACGCTTTTTACTCATGTTTGTAGTAGTCGCCGTTTTGTAGTTTTGTAGTAGTCGCCGTTTTGTAGTAGTCGCTTTAGCAACTCAAAAGTTTCCTTAAGGTTTGTAGTAGTCGCTTTAGCGACTCAAAAAGTTAAACTATTTTAAGCGGCCAAACTAAAGTTTGGACGCCGGTATTTTTTACTCATGCACATTGCTCAGTTTTTGAAGAGGTTTTAGAAACGGCACCAACCAGCAATTGCCGAAGTTGGGCAAGCAATTCATCACGACTGTACGCACCTTTTTGAAACACGGTATCCACACGATTGTTGAGCCAGAGACGATCTTCAACACCAATGTCCTTAGCAGTCAATACCACCACCGGTATCGAAGAATAGCTCTCGTGTTGCCGCAGATGGATAATAAATTCAAATCCATCCATTTGTGGCATCATCAAATCCAATAAAATTAAGTCCGGCCTCACTTTTTGCAAGCGTTGCAAGGCGACTTTGCCGTTATCGGCCTCAATGACTTGCCAACCCACTTTATGGAGCATGCGTATCATCATTTCACGAGTGATACCATCATCTTCCACCACCATCACGATACAAGGGCTTTTTTCGGTGCGATACTTACGCAATACCTTGATTAATTGAGAACGGGTAACCGGTTTGGTCAGATATTCAGCGGCCCCCAAGGAATAACCTATATCTTGATCATCCATCATTGTCAACATAAGGACCGGAATATGCGCCAACTCTGGATCGGCCTTGAGTTTAGACAGCACTTCCCAGCCGTCCATGCCCGGCATCATCACATCCAAGGTAATGGCATCAGGACGCAGTTTTTTTGCCAATTTCAAACCTTCTTCACCGCTGGTAGCGGCTGCCACTTGGTAGCCAACTTTACTCAGATAAGCTTCTAATATCTCACGCGCCGTCTCATCGTCGTCAATAACTAAGAGTACCCCACCTTCCACCGGTGAGTCTGGAACCCGAACTTGTGTCTCATCACCTTTGGTGCTGGGTTGCGGTTCAGGAACCGTCAGATGTTTTGGTAGACGCGCCGTAAAATAGCTACCTTTACCAAATTCACTCTCAACATTGAGAGTGCCACCGAGCATCTGCGTAAAGTGTTTAGTAATAGCCAACCCTAAACCCGTTCCACCATATTTGCGCGTGGTAGAGGCATCTGCTTGGGTAAAGACTTGAAATAAATTGGCTTGTTGTTCGTGCGTCATGCCAATCCCATCATCACTGATGCAGAAGGTAATCCAATCGCCGTTTTCTTCCGTCTGTTGCTTCACCTCTAGCGTGATGACACCTTGTTCCGTAAATTTTGAGGCATTACTGAGTAGATTGAATAGAATTTGCCTCACTTTGGTCAAGTCGCTGTGCATCTCACCCAAGTCATTGTCATACACTGATTTTAGGGTATTCGCTTTATTCTCTATCAAGGGCAGAATTGTGGTGACAGTATTTTGGATCATGGTTTTCAAATCAAAGCGTTCTGCATATAAGTGCATTTTGCCAGCTTCGATTTTGGAAATATCAAGAATGCCATCAATGAGGCCCAGTAAATGTTTGGCAGCCGCATGAACGTTTTTGACATCGTGCAGCAAATGGGAGCGATCACTTTCTTTTATTTCTTCTTCAAGCATTTCGGTGTAACCGACAATGGCATTCATGGGTGTACGCAATTCATGGCTCATATTGGCAAGAAATTGGCTTTTAGCGAGATTCGCTTCCTCGGCCTTTTGTTTAGCATGCTGCAATTCGGTTGCTACCCATTTTTGTTCGCTCATGTTCTCGACATAAGACCACGCATAGTATTCCCCTTCTTTTTCTATAATGAGGGCGGATAATCTCACCGGCACATAGTACCCATCTTTATGCCGATATTCTTTTTCTACGGGCCCATAGCGTTCGCCGGCTTTCAAGGCTTGTAATTGTGCTTTTTCAGCAGTAACCTCTTCTTCTACAACGACATCGTCCCAATAATTAAGCACGCTAATCTCTGACGCTTTGCGACCAATCATTTGCGCGTAAGCCTGATTGACGGTAACAAACTTACCATCAATACGCCATAAACCAAGCCCTATCAGCGCCGTGTTTAGCAAATTCTGAGTAATTTGTTCGCTATCGCGTATGCTTTTATAGGACTGGCGCAGACGATTAATAGAATTAACGAGGTGTTCTAATTCATCAACCTTACCATCATCACGGCTGGGACGATCTAAATGCAGTACCGTGTCTAAATGTTCAGAATCAAGGCGTATTGCATAGTCAGCCATTTTATTGAGATGGCGAAACACCATTCGATGAACAATCCATAAAATGAGTATGGCTAATAAGCCAATATTTGCCACACCTGTGATTAAAATCACCACGGGATTGAGACTGTCTTTGTAGTAGACATGCAACAGCCCATATGTGGTTAGTAAGGTGAGCAAAGTACCCATTAATAGGACATAAAGAGTTAGTTTATAAGCCATTTTATTTTTTAACATTTTTTTTCAGTTATCAGTTATCAGTTATTGGTTAAAGAAATCCGATTTTTATAAAAAATCGGATTTCTATCCTCACATTCCCCAAAAAGGTATAGTTCTTCTCCCCTCTTGCAAAACACATCAAAAAAGGCTACTTTTGATGTGCGAATGGCGAAACTCAAAGCCCGACAACAGTGATCACTGATTAACCGTGATCAGGCAACTCCCAAATAATAATATACCAGTTTGCTACCCTTCAATTATCGAGAAAATGGGCTCATCAAGTGCGATTGCCCCATCCAATCGGGTGGCATGTAGGGGAAATCCCACATGCAAAGCCCCATTGGTGTTTTTTGGAGTTGCCTCAGTGAACAGTGATCACAGAAAAACAGTGATCACTGTTCACTGATAACTGTTCACTGATAACTGATCACTGAAAGAACTGAGAACTGAAGAATGACATCCCAAGAAATATTACGCAACGTATTTGGCTATCAACACTTTCGCGGTGAGCAAGAAAATATCATCCAACATGTTTTAGCCGGTGGCGAGGCACTGGTGTTAATGCCAACCGGCGGTGGTAAATCGCTATGTTACCAAATTCCCGCCCTAATTCGTCCGGGCGTGGCGGTAGTGATCTCGCCCTTGATTTCTTTAATGCAGGATCAAGTCAGCGCCTTGCAACAGTTTGGCATTCGTGCTGCTTGTCTCAATTCTAGTTTAACGCGAGATCAAGCCCGTGCGGTATCAGGGCAACTACGCCAAGGCGAATTGGACTTGCTCTATGTTGCTCCCGAAAAATTGATGACGCCGCGCTTTTTGGAATTTCTGGATACCACTCAACTGGCTTTATTTGCCATAGATGAGGCCCATTGTGTGTCCCAATGGGGCCATGATTTTCGACCAGAGTACACACAGTTATCTATTTTACCTCAACGTTTCCCCACTATTCCACGTCTCGCACTCACGGCCACCGCCGACGGCCCAACGCAGCGAGATATCATTGCCCATTTAGGTTTGCAACAGGCCAAAGTGTTTATCGCCGGTTTTGATCGGCCGAATATTCGCTATCGCGTTATACAAAAACAAAATGCTCGTCATCAACTGTTGAACTTTCTCACCGACGAAGGACATCGCGGCGATGCTGGCATTGTTTATTGTTTATCGCGCAAAAAAGTGGATGAGATTGCAGCGTGGTTAACCACACAAGGTTGGCTGGCATTGCCCTATCATGCCGGAATGGACAAGGAAGAGCGAAAACACAATCAGATGCGATTTTTACGCGAAGAGAGCGTGATTATTGTGGCGACTATCGCTTTTGGCATGGGTATTGACAAACCCAATGTCCGCTTTGTCGCTCATTTAGATTTGCCCAAAAGTCTGGAAGCCTATTATCAGGAAACCGGACGGGCGGGGCGCGATGGACTGCCGGCCAATGCGTGGATGGCGTATGGTTTACAAGATGTGGTTATGTTACAAAAATGGTTAGATCGTTCAGAAGCCGATGAACAACATAAACGAATAGAGCGGCATAAATTGGAATCCATACTTGGCTATTGTGAAATGACAACTTGCCGCCGTCAAGCTTTATTAGCCTATTTTGGTGAACATTTGCCCAACCCTTGTGGAAATTGTGATACTTGTTTAGAGCCGGTGGCAACCTGGGATGGCACTGAAGCGGCACAAAAAGCATTGTCTTGTGTTTATCGTACCGGGCAACGATTTGGCGTTCATTATTTGGTTGACGTGTTATTAGGTAAAACGAATGAGCGCATAAAAATGTTTGGGCATGATCGCGTTAGTACCTTTGGTATCGGCAAAGAATTGAGCATGGAGCAATGGCACTCCGCCTTTCGGCAACTGATTGCTGGGGGGTTTGTGACAGTTGATATAGAAGGTTACAGGGGTTTACAATTGTCCGAAAACGCCCGTCCATTGTTGCGCGGTGAACAGCGTCTTTACTTGCGTAAAGACATTAAGCCCCAGAAAAAAAACCAGAACAAATATAGCCGCTCTTCAAGGGTGTCGTTTACGGACACTGATAAAATCCTCTGGGAAGCCTTACGCGAAAAACGTATGGAATTGGCGCTCGCACAAAATGTGCCCCCTTATGTCATTTTCCATGACAGCACGTTGGAGGAGATGGTGCTAAAGCGTCCTCATACCTTAAAAGAATTGGCGCAAATTCCGGGGGTGGGCACTCGTAAATTAGAACGTTACGGTCAAAATTTTATTAACGTGTTGGATGAACATGTCTTGCAATACGGCGACACATCACCCACAAACGCCGTAACGCCCACCAGTAATGAGGACATCATACTATCCGATTCGGCCGAAATCACTTTTGAGGCCTTTAAACAAGGACTAACGGTGGAGCAAATAGCGGCGCAACGCGAACTTAAACCATCAACGATTTATGATCACCTATCCCAAGCGATTGAAGAGGGGCAACTAGAATTGCGCCAAGTCATTAAACTAAAAGAAGAAGAAATACACGAGATTGAAGACACACTGTTAGAGAGGCCCGCAGAAGAACAACACACCTTAAAGTCGGTTTTTGACGCGTTTGGTGGCATGTATGATTATAGTATTTTAAAGTGTGTTAGATCTCATCTTTGGCGGCAAGTAAAAGAACCCGCTAACAGGTGAATGGGTAAAGGGGCAAGGAATAAAGGGAAAATTGAATAGACTTGACACCATTTGAACTTTTAATACACCGTAATCGTTTGTAGTAGTCGCTCGTTTGTAGTAGTCGCTCGTTTGTAGTAGTCGCTTTAGCGACTTAATCGTTTGTAGTAGTCGCTCGTTTGTAGTAGTCGCTTTAGCGACTTAATCGTTTGTAGTAGTCGCTTTAGCGACTAAAAGCGAACGCTCGCCGAAGAACCTGCCCACTAAAGGCGAGCAATTATTTTTAGCATCATTCTCAACGACTGAGTTTGGCAGTCGCCAAACGCAAGGACTCCAAACTTGAATTTGGCAGGTTTGTTTATACTCAAGAAGGGAACAAATTTTCAGGCAACTTTTTCAGAAACCAAAATAACTTAACTCCCTTTAAGCCCCAACGGGGCGAGATTAATATAGCCAGGGGCAACGCCCCTGGAAATATCAGAAGTGTTTTCCAAGACAACAGGAGAATCAACATGAAAAAAGGGTTACCCATTATTCTAACCATCTCGCCGTTATGGCTGACGGGTTATACAACGCCGGTTATCGGTGGTGACAATAACATGAACAACACTGACGGCGTTTACATCACCGAAATCGCTGATTCAAAACGTTACCGGGCTGAATTTGTTGAGCTCTTTAATGCCGGCTCTCAGGATGTCCCGCTTTCCGGTTGGCTGCTTGAAGAAATCAGAAGCCATTCTCAATCAGCCGGCGCAACCACAACCACTCAACTGGAAGGCACGATACCTGCCAAAGGCTTTGTTATCGTTGCTAGAAATGACTCCAAAAGTGCTTTTGAAAAGTACTTTGGTGTTTCGTTAGCCAGCAACGTTATCTATATTAACAGTAAAAACCGCCTCATTATCAACAAAACCTATCAGAAATTCAGCTTAAAAAAAGGCTCAACCCTCGTTGATAATCACGAAGGCGCATTTTTGCGCAACCGAAAACGGATTGCCGTCAGAACCCATTTCCGTCAATTTAACAACTCGGCCTTTGATATGCCGCGTTTTGCGGTCAAGCGGGCTTCGCCCGGCTTTCTTTCCAAAAAACAAGCTGCTCTCTTCAACGCCGCGGCTGGAAATAGCCGTGGTAAACCCAAAATGACGGCCGAACAGCCGGCCTCTGTGAGCCGCGTTAATGAAGCCATGCGAACTTATTATGCTTCAGCCTATGGAAAAACCGCTCAACAACTCAAAGCGGCACTCAATAAAATCATCAGAGGCCATAAAGCCTTGACTTACTGGGCCGTTTGGAATGCCTTAAAAGACACAGATGAAGCGCCCAATAACCCTAACAGTGTTATTCTCCTCTATAGGCAAACCGTTCAATCCAAAAACTCAAACGGGAAAGGCGCCAACCGCTGGAATCGTGAACATGTCTGGCCGAAATCGCATGGTTATTTTGGCACTCGCAAAGGGCCAGGTACCGATCTTCACCATTTAAAACCAACTAACGTGAGAGTCAATCGTGGTAGAGGCAGTTTGGATTTTGACAATGGTGGAAGAATTGTCCCGCAAGCACCGCTTTGTCGAAAGGATCATGATTCTTATGAACCGCCCGATGCCGTTAAAGGAGACATCGCCAGAATGTTGTTTTATATGGATGTTCGTTATGAAGGTGGAGATGGATATGTTGATCTTCAATTGGTTGATTATACTGGCACCAACGGGCCCCTGTTTGGGAAGCTTTCTACGCTTAAACAATGGCATAAGGATGATCCGGTCAGCGATTTTGAGAGAAGCAGAAATCAAAAGATTTACAACTGGCAGCGCAATCGAAATCCTTTTATAGATCACCCTGAATGGGTTCAGGAAGTCTGGTGAAGCAACTACAGGGATTCGTTATAATAACGGATTAAAAAGCAACTACAGGGATTCGTTATAATAAAGCAACTACAGGGATTCGTTATAATAAAGCAACTACAGGGATTCGTTATAATAAAGCAACTACAGGGATTCGTTA